>NZ_JAKPCB010000057.1:0-364 GCF_023347575.1 Brenneria tiliae
AGGTGACGGTTGTCATCGCGTTTTATGCGATGACCAACACACAAAACAAGCAGTGAGTGTTTTGGGGTGGGGTGACTGCGTACCTTTTGTATAATGGGTCAGCGACTTATATTCTGTAGCAAGGTTAACCGCATAGGGGAGCCGTAGGGAAACCGAGTCTTAACTGGGCGTCAAGTTGCAGGGTATAGACCCGAAACCCGGTGATCTAGCCATGGGCAGGTTGAAGGTTGGGTAACACTAACTGGAGGACCGAACCGACTAATGTTGAAAAATTAGCGGATGACTTGTGGCTGGGGGTGAAAGGCCAATCAAACCGGGAGATAGCTGGTTCTCCCCGAAAGCTATTTAGGTAGCGCCTCGTGAA
>NZ_JAKPCB010000056.1:0-350 GCF_023347575.1 Brenneria tiliae
TGGTATCTACCGTATCAGTAATATTTACCGTGGCGTCACCGCCCAGTTGCAGATCTTCAAAAACCTTGCCGGCCACGCTGGCGTCGGTAAGGCCCAGCGTTACGCTGCCCGAATCGTTATAAACATCATCGCCCTGCGCCGGCACGCTATAGGCCGCACTCTGCTCGCCGGCACGGATAGTCACCTGCTCACCGTTGCTTAGGGTGACCACCAGATCGTCGTCCAGTACCCGGTCTACCTTGATGGTAAAGACCGCGTCCTGCGCTTCGGTGACGTCGCCATTGCTATCGATCGTCACGTTGACGGTGTCCACCGTATCGGTGACGGTCACCGTTGCCGTGTCACTGGTA
>NZ_JAKPCB010000055.1:0-346 GCF_023347575.1 Brenneria tiliae
GGCGTGCGGGTTTTTCACCCGCATTATCGTTACTTATGTCAGCATTCGCACTTCTGATACCTCCAGCAGCCCTCACAGGCCACCTTCAACGGCTTACAGAACGCTCCCCTACCCAACGAACGTATCCTTAAAACGCCTTGCCGTCTGTCGGCACTCAGGCCGACTCGACGTTTTTGTGGCTTGAACGTGCCGGCTTCGCCGTCACGTTAAGCGTTTTAAGTGATACGTTCGCTGCCGCAGCTTCGGTGCATGGTTTAGCCCCGTTACATCTTCCGCGCAGGCCGACTCGACCAGTGAGCTATTACGCTTTCTTTAAATGATGGCTGCTTCTAAGCCAACATCCTGG
>NZ_JAKPCB010000054.1:0-334 GCF_023347575.1 Brenneria tiliae
GGCGTGCGGGTTTTTCACCCGCATTATCGTTACTTATGTCAGCATTCGCACTTCTGATACCTCCAGCAGCCCTCACAGGCCACCTTCAACGGCTTACAGAACGCTCCCCTACCCAACGAACGTATCCCTAAGCCAACTCGACTTTGTCGGACGCATTGATGTCGCTTCGCTCCATCAATCGTTATCCACAACGCTGAATTGTCTTGGGTGATACGTTCGCTGCCGCAGCTTCGGTGCATGGTTTAGCCCCGTTACATCTTCCGCGCAGGCCGACTCGACCAGTGAGCTATTACGCTTTCTTTAAATGATGGCTGCTTCTAAGCCAACATCCTGG
>NZ_JAKPCB010000053.1:0-332 GCF_023347575.1 Brenneria tiliae
TTTTTAATGGTGGAGCTATGCGGGATCGAACCGCAGACCTCCTGCGTGCAAAGCAGGCGCTCTCCCAGCTGAGCTATAGCCCCATGACTTACAGATACCTTGAGATACCACTCGTGAGAGAGTTAATTCTTTTCCAGGCAAGGCGTGCAATGGCGAAGCATACTCCAGTATGCGAGTCATTTCACAACGCAGCATGGGAAAGAATTTGGTAGGCCTGAGTGGACTTGAACCACCGACCTCACCCTTATCAGGGGTGCGCTCTAACCACCTGAGCTACAAGCCTATTAAGGTATTTCTGCTCGTTATTTTCATCAGACAATCTGTTGTGGACA
>NZ_JAKPCB010000052.1:0-330 GCF_023347575.1 Brenneria tiliae
CGACGCTTTTCGCAGATTAGCACGCCCTTCATCGCCTCTGACTGCCTAGGCATCCACCGTGTACGCTTAGTCGCTTAACCTCACAACCCGAAAGTGTCTCGGATTGCGATTTTTGAGAGACTCTGACGCAACAAAACCACTACCCTCGCGGATAATGTTCAGCTGCGTCGTTTCAAATTTCAGCTTGTTCCAGATTGTTAAATAGCAATATCTTAAACACGACTCGTTAAAGTCATCTTTAAGATATTCGGTGATAATGTCTTTCACTCATTATCGGAATGGCGTCCCCAAGGGGATTCGAACCCCTGTTACAGCCGTGAAAGGGCAGTG
>NZ_JAKPCB010000051.1:0-325 GCF_023347575.1 Brenneria tiliae
GTGCAGTGTCCACAACAGATTGTCTGATGAAAACAATGAGCAAGGTAACCTGCGGTAGAAGGTTGCGGACGTTTCCTGAAGTGCCGTGGGGTGTGTGACTGTCCAGTGCAGTGACAAAACACAATGGCGCTCGATTTTTCTGGAAAAATCTCGCCTTTACACAAAAATAGCAACGCGTGCGTTGCGGACAATTTTTGTGTCCCCATCGTCTAGAGGCCTAGGACACTGCCCTTTCACGGCTGTAACAGGGGTTCGAATCCCCTTGGGGACGCCATTCCGATAATGAGTGAAAGACATTATCACCGAATATCTTAAAGATGACTTT
>NZ_JAKPCB010000050.1:0-314 GCF_023347575.1 Brenneria tiliae
GCTGCCGCAGCTTCGGTGCATGGTTTAGCCCCGTTACATCTTCCGCGCAGGCCGACTCGACCAGTGAGCTATTACGCTTTCTTTAAATGATGGCTGCTTCTAAGCCAACATCCTGGCTGTCTGGGCCTTCCCACATCGTTTCCCACTTAACCATGACTTTGGGACCTTAGCTGGCGGTCTGGGTTGTTTCCCTCTTCACGACGGACGTTAGCACCCGCCGTGTGTCTCCCGTGATAACATTCTACGGTATTCGCAGTTTGCATCGAGTTGGTAAGTCGGGATGACCCCCTAGTCGAAACAGTGCTCTACCCCCG
>NZ_JAKPCB010000049.1:0-310 GCF_023347575.1 Brenneria tiliae
ATTTACAACTGGGTGGTGACGCCACGGTAAATGTTACCGACACGGTCGATACCACCACACTAACGCTGGGCGATATCACGGTAGCGGAAGGTAGCGACAGCGCCACCGTCAGCGCCACGCTGAGTAATCCTACCGATCGTGCCTTTACGGTGACGTTAAGTAATGGCGCGACCATTACCTTTGCGGCCGGAGCGACAATCGGCACCTCATCAGCCTTTGCAGTACAGAGTGACGATGTCTATCAAGACGGTGAAAGTTACACCCTGAGCGTAACCAACGCGGGTGAGCATAATTTCGAACAGTTAGATAC
>NZ_JAKPCB010000048.1:0-302 GCF_023347575.1 Brenneria tiliae
TTTTGTTGTGTCAGAGTCTCTCAAAAATCGCAGCCACGAAATGTTCTCTGTAAGAGGACTGAGCGAGCAGTTCAAAGCCAAGGCGCACAGCGCGGAGGAAGCGGAGTGGACTTAATGTCCATGAGCATTCCGAGCACTGCGCAACGCAGGATTTGGGCGGCGCAGCCAGGCCGAACAGAAAGAAACACTTTCGGGTTGTGAGGTTAAGCGACTAAGCGTACACGGTGGATGCCTAGGCAGTCAGAGGCGATGAAGGGCGTGCTAATCTGCGAAAAGCGTCGGCAAGGTGATATGAACCGTTA
>NZ_JAKPCB010000099.1:0-319303 GCF_023347575.1 Brenneria tiliae
GTTGTAAGGCGGAAGTAATTTGGCCAACACAGCGGCTTTACGTTCCGGTGAATAACGTTTCATATCAGGCTCCGTTGCCCCCATTGAGATTTTCAGTATGGGGTGTCAACTATCCTGCCAGAGGGGGATATATTGCGACTGCAGAGTTTCCAGCATTGCCGTTCGCACGAGGCGTACATTGGTTGCGGTCAGGATGACGCCCATGGTAACCGCGGGCATTACATAACTAGCGGCGCCCGACATCCCGCTTGGCGGAAGCCAGCCGAGCGTGATGGCAAACAGTAAGACCAGCATCGTGGCAAGCCAGAAATTCGGGAACGACAGGCCGACCAGCGATAGGATACGGATCGCCTGGTCGACGAGTTTGCCGCGCGTCGTCGCCGCCTTGATTCCAAGAGGGATCGACAATGCGATCGAAACCGCCATCGATATAAAGGCCAGCAGCAGGGTTGCCGGCACGGCGTCGCCGATCAGCCGCGAAACAGAGGTGCCGCCGGAAAAGCTGCGGCCAAGGTCGAGTGTGATCAGGCCGGTGAGAAAGTTCCAATATTGGACGATAAAGGGCCGGTCGGTTCCAAGCGACGCACGAATACGCGCCAGATCGTCCTCCGTCATGCTGCCGCCCCCCTGAAACATCATCAATGCCGGATCGCCAGTCAGGCGAATGGCGAAAGAAACGACGAGAGTAATGGCGATGACGACAAAGATAGCCTGTAGCAATCGTTTAATCAGGAAGCCGACCACGTTGTTTTCCTTGAAGAGAAATGTGAACCTCGCCCTATCCGCCGCGGGCAAGGCCGTTTTGTCAGATGAAATGCCGATCAGTCGACGCTGACTTCGTTAAGTTTCAAACGGTTGTCCGGCGGCGCCACGAATCCCTTAACGCGCTTATTGATACCAAAAATGGCGTTGGAATTATAAAGCGGCAGTTCGAGGGCTCGTTCGGCGGCATAGGCGCCGATCTCCTTGAGGATCTTTTCGCGCTCGGCACGATCGGTCAGCGGGCGCTGCGACTCTAGCAGCTTGTCCATCTTCTCGTCCTTATCGTACGGGTTCCACTTTTCACCCGAGTGATACATCGCGTAAGCCGTGTTGTCGAAATCGAAAGTCCAGCCTCCCCACTTCTGTTGGAACATGGCTCCGGTCTTGCCCTGCGGTATGATGTCGTTGGTGATGACGTTGGTCTCATAGGGCTTGATGGTAGCGGCAAGGCCGACCATCGACAGATAGCTGGAGATAACCTGCGCGACTTCATTCATGGTTGCGTCGTTACCGCGAATGTCGATTTGTAGCGTGGCGCCCGGTTTTACCCCGGCCTCAGCCAAAAGCGCCTTTGCGCCTGCCGGATCGAAAGGCAGCGGCTTGAGGTTCGGGTCGTAGCCGAAGGAGAGCGCGCTCTGGAAGCTGGCGATCTCGGAAGCCTGACCGGCAAGGATCGATTTGACAATCGTGGCGCGGTCCACCGCCATGATGATGGCTTTGCGAACGCGCAGGTCGGCGGTAACGCCATCACGCGTATTGAAGCGTAGCGCGTCGACGCTCGGGCTTGGAACACTGACAATCTCCAGCTTGGGATCACCCTTGACGACGGGAATCATACCGATCGGAATGGTCGGAGGGATCACCAGATCGACTCGACCAGCCTGAAGCTCGGCAACTGCGGTCGACGGCTCGGTGATAAAGCGATATTCGAGCTCCGCAAGCTTCGGCGCGCCATCCCAATAATCCGGATTGGCTGCGAGCTTGACGTTGACCTTCGGCTGGTAGGAGACGAACTTGAACGCGCCGGTGCCGATCGGGTTGACGTTAAAGTTGTCCTCACCCTTTTCCTGGATATATTTCGGCGGAACGATCATGGCGCCATAGCCGGCGAGCTTGGTTAATAGCACCGGATCGGGAGCTTTTAACTTCATATCGACGGTGTAGTCGTCAATGACGTCGACACTATCGATCGAGGTGTAGTTAGACCGCTGCGGACCTTTGGCTCCCTGTTCGCCGAGCAGTCGCTCAAAGGTGAATTTTACCGCTGAGGCGTTGAAAGGCTCGCCATTGTGAAATTTGACGTTGTGGCGCAGCTTGAAGCGTATCCGCCTGCCGTCATCCAGCTCTTCCCAGCTTTCAGCCAGTCCAGGCACAACGTTGAGATCCGGACCTCGATACGTTAAACCGTCGAAGATATTAGTAGCCACGCTTGCCCACTGCACGAGGAAAGTATCTATCGGATCCCAACTGCCCGGATCCTGCGGCGTCGAAATGGTCATCTTGCCCGCAGCGAAAGCGGGAACAGTGGCGAAAGCCGTGGCCGACAGAGCAAACGCCGTGAAGGCCGCTGTCAGTCCCCTTTTAAACGTTGTCATTATCTGTTCCTCTTCAGATGTTTCAGGCGCTTTTAGCGACAAAGTGGCCTAGACCGATTTCCTCATGGACAAGGATTGCGGGTTCGTCGCCGACGCGGTGAACCGGATTAGGAATTTCTCCTTCAATCAGCGCGGTATGGCGTTTAACCGTAGGATCCGCGACCGGCACGGCGGATAGCAGGCGGCGCGTATAGTCATGCATCGGCGTTTCGAAAACCTGGCGGCGCGAGCCTAGCTCCATGATCTGGCCGAGATAGAGCACCGCGACGCGATGACTTATCTTCTCCACCACGGCCATATCATGGCTGATAAAGAGATAGGCAAGGCCCCGCTCCGCTTGCAGATCCATAAACAGGTTGACGATTTGCGCCTGGATGGAAACATCAAGCGCTGACAGCGCTTCGTCGGCGATGATCAATTTCGGCTCGCAGGCGAGCGCGCGGGCAATACACACTCTTTGACGCTGGCCTCCGGAGAATTCATGCGGATAACGCCCGGCGACGCCGGAGCTCAAACCGACGCGTTCAAGCAGTTCGTCAACGCGGCGGCGCACCGCCTTCTGGTCCGCTATCAAACCGTGCGTGTTGATCGGCTCGGCAATTGAAAAACCGACGCTCTTCCGAGGGTCAAGTGAAGCGAAGGGATCCTGAAAGATGTATTGCACTTCCTGGCGCATACGGAAGCGCTCTGTAGCCGTCATCGAAGAATAGCGCTTGCCGTTGAAGGCAATCTCACCGGAGATGGCCGGCTGCAATTGCTGGATTGTGCGACCGATGGTCGATTTCCCGGAACCGGATTCACCGACCAGCGCCAGCGTTTCGCCGGGATAAATGTCAAAACTTACCTTCTTGACGGCGCTGCAGCGATGCGTCGCCCTGCCGAGCAGATTCTTGCGGATGTTAAAGTGGACGAATAGGTCCTTAACCGAAAGCAACGGTTTGTCATACTTTGCCGTGTTTTGCACACGCTCTTCGCCAATCACGGTCGGCCAGCCGTTTTGTATTACTGTTAGCGGCATGCGCTTCGGGAATTCTTCACCGGTCATGCTGCCGAGGCGCGGAACGGCGGAGAGAAGCGTGCGGGTATAGGGATGCTGCGGACTGGCGAAGATCTCCCTGACCGGACCTTCCTCAACTTTCCTGCCTTGCCACATAACGACGACGTCGTCGGCCATTTCCGCCACAACCCCCATATCGTGAGTGATGAAGATCATCCCCATACCGAGATTCTTCTGTAACTCGCGCATAATATTGAGGATCTGCGCCTGAATCGTCACATCAAGCGCCGTCGTGGGTTCGTCGGCGATCAGGAGCTTTGGCCGGCAGGCGAGCGCCATGGCGATCATCACGCGCTGGCGCATCCCCCCGGAGAGCTGGTGCGGATAACGCTTCAACAGTGCTGCGGAGTCCGGCAGGCGCACCATATCAAGCAGCCGTCTGGCCTCGGCCGCGGCGCCTGTTTTGTCCATATGCTCATGAAGCCTCAGCACTTCGCAAATCTGGTCGCCTATCGTAAAAACCGGATTCAGCGAGGTCATTGGTTCCTGGAAGATCATCGCGATCTCCTTGCCGCGGATTGACCTCATCTCCTTCTGCGAAACCTTCAGAAGATCTTTTTCACCAAACAGAATGCGACCGCTGGCAAACTTCGCCCCCATCATATCGGCAAGGCGCATGGCCGACAGCGAGGTGACCGACTTGCCGGAGCCGGACTCGCCAACCACCGCAACGGTTTTACCCGGCGCGACGCTGAAAGAGAGGTCGTCCACAACGCGGCTGGCGCCGAACTCGACGCTCAACCCCTGGACCGATAGAAGCGGTTTGCCATTTTTGTTTTCATCCGCCGTCTTCATCATTTCCTCAACGCCGGCCGGCGGCGGCAACGCGTCCAGCGGCGCCAGGCGCCGCCGCTCCCCCCTGATTCACCGTTCAAATCGATACTTTTCATCACCCTGCTCCCGCTTGCCCGTCGAACGACACTGAGGAGGATAGTTAGCAAGATTAGTGCCATCGATACGCAAAGAAGATTTATTGGCGGGGCACAAGGTTAACTTACTGAACAATAAAGCAATGTATTCGCTTTACGGTCGCGGTCCTTTTGCACCTTACTGGTGAGACCTTTGCACCAATAGGGTGTCCACCATCGCCAGATTAAACTCAGGCTTCGGCGACGGACGCTGATGGATGATTTAGGCGCGACCGGCGTATTAATGGCGTTTATCCACCCGGGCGACCAGCCGGTCGCCCAGCCATTGAATGCCGCTTACCAGCACGATAAGTACGGCAATCACCGCCGCCATCACCGTGGTTTCAAAGCGCTGATAGCCGTAGCGAATAGCCAGATCTCCCAGGCCGCCCGCGCCGATGGCGCCCGCCATCGCCGAAGCGCCGATCAACGCCACCAGCGTCACCACAAACCCGGACAGGATCCCCGGCAGCGCCTCCGGGATCAGCACATCCCAGACAATGCGCAGTTTGCCGGCGCCCATGGCCCGCACCGCATCAATCAATCCGCGATCGACGTCGCGCAGCGACACTTCGGCGACCCGGGCGAAATAGGGCGTGGCGGTGATGGAAAGCGGCACAATCGCCGCCCAGGTCCCCAGCGAGGTGCCCACCAGAAAACGCGTCAGCGGGATCAGCGCCACCAGCAGAATAATAAACGGCAGCGAACGAAAGCCGTTAATTACCATTCCCAGCGAACGGTTAATCCAGCGGTTTTCCGCCACGCCCCCGGCGCTGGTCATCACCAAAATCAGCCCTAACGGCAGCCCTGCTATCAGTGAAATAAGCCCGGACACCGAGGTCATAATCAGCGTTTCCTGAATTGCATTAAACAAGAGATCAATCATTACCGGAGACATAGCCGCTTAACTCCACCTGAGCCTGCTGCCGCTGCAACCAGGCGAGAACCTGCCGTTGAGACGCCGGGTCATCGACCGGCAGCGAAAAGAAAAAACGCACCACGGCATAATGCTGAATATGGTCGATGCCGCCCTGGATCAGGCGAAACTTGCCGGGCAGCGCCTGCGCCATACGCGTCAGGATATCACCCTGCCGCTCCTGGCCGGCGTACTGTACGCTGTAGATGGCCTCCCCCTGAGGCTGCGGCGACAGGCGGGCAGCCAAACTATCCGGCAGCTGCGGCAACAATCCGCGCAGCAGGATGCGCGTCAGCGCCGACTGCGGATGGGCAAACACCTGCCACACCGGTCCCTGCTCGACGATTTCACCGCCGTCAATCACCGCCACCCGGTGAGCAACGGTTTTGATCACTTCCATTTCATGGGTGATTAATAAGATGGTGATGCCCAGCTTTTGATTGAGGGATTTCAGCAGCGCCAGAATGGCGCGCGTGGTCTCCGGATCCAGCGCCGAGGTGGCCTCATCGCACAGCAACAGCGCCGGACTGGCGGCCAGCGCCCGGGCAATACCGACGCGCTGTTTTTGTCCGCCGGACAGCTCGGCGGGATAAGCCCCGGCTTTATCTTCAAGGTCGACCAGCGCCAGCAGTTCCGCCACCCTTTTCCGGCGCCGGGCTTTGTCGTAACCGGCGATTTTCAGCGGCAGCGCGATATTCTGCTCAACCGTCTTCGCCGACAGCAGGTTAAAGTGCTGAAACACCATGCCGACGCGGCTGCGCACCGACTGCAACGCTTTCTCGCTCAGCGCGGTAATCGCCCGCCCCTCGATTTCGATAATCCCCTCATCCGGCTTTTCCAGTCCGTTGAGACAGCGGATCAGGGTGGATTTCCCCGCCCCGCTGCGGCCGATAATGCCCAGTATCTCGCCTTTTTTTACCGTCAGCGAGACGGATTTCAGCGCCAGGGTATTACCGAAGCGACGACTGACCTGATGCAGGCGCACCACGTCCTGCAAGGGTTCCGGCCCGCCGCCCCCGTCGGAAAAGACGCCTTCCGGCGCCGGGTTTCCGCCGGCGGACTGGTCGGCGCCAACGCTGAAAGGCGCCGTGGATTCAAAAATTGCGCTCATGCCCGGCTATCCTTACCAGGCTGATATGCCGGTGCCTTTATAAACCTGATCAAATACTTTTTTCACCGCGTCGTTCTGGTAAGAACCGACCAGCGTTTTCACCCATGGCGCATCGGCGTTCTCTGTTTTCACCGCGATAAAATTGTTATACGGATTGTCTTTCACCGGCTCCTGCGCGATGCGATCTTCGGCGGTCAGGCCGCTTTTCAGCGCCCAGTCGGTATTGACGATGGCGGCATCAAGGTCGGGAACCGAGCGGCCGATAATCCCGGAATCCAGCTCTTTAATTTTCAGCTTACGCGGGTTCTCGGTCACGTCCGCGATGGTGGCGAAAATTCCGGCGCCCGGTTTCAGTTTGATAACGCCTTCCTGCTGCAGCAGGAGCAGGCCGCGCGCTTCGTTAGCCGGATCGTTGGGCACGCCGACTACCGCCCCTTCCTTGAGTTCGGCGGCGGATTTCACTTTTTTCGAATAGAGGCCAATCGGCCAGACCGCGGTGTCGCCGACGCGCACGATATCGTAGTGGTTCACTTTGATTTGGTTGTCGAGAAAGGGTTGATGCTGGAAGGCATTGGCATCCACTTCGCCATTCTGCAGCGCTTCATTGGGCTGATTATAGTCATTGAATACCACTGGGATTACCGTCAGCCCTTTTGCCGCCGCCTGCTTTACCACTTCGCGCCATACGTCCTCATCTTCGCCGCTGATAATGCCGACTTTAACGGTGGTTTTATCTGCCGCCCATGCGGCATTCAGCGGTGCCGCCGCGCCGCCGATCGCCACTGCAGCCGTAGCGGCCAGTAACAGAGCGCGAGATGTTTTTTGATAAATTTTATTAATCAGGTAGCGCATACGATATTCCCCAAAAGGAGTGAGATGCCTGCGTTATCGCAGACATAATTGGAGTATACCCAGTGGTCAATATCGTAATAATGATATTTTTATATATTCATTTTGAATATATGTCTTATCGGCGCCCACTCGTCACATTCTCGACGTGCGCCACTATGTCATAGACGGCACGGCTTACTTTGCTCACCTGCTCGGTGGTGATGACCAGCGGCGGCGCCAAGGTGATCGCCCCGCCGTGCACGCCGAGAATGATTCCGTGCCGCTGCCGCGCATAGCGCCGAATCTCGGCTTTCAGGGCAGGATCCCGATCGATAAGAGATTGCCGGGTCGTCTTGTCGGTAACCAGCTCCAGGGCGACCAGCGCTCCGCGGCCGCGGATTTCCCCTACCAGCGGCGAGGATGCCAGGGAAGCAAGCTCCTCAAGGAACTGCCGTCCGCGGGCGCGTCCGTTCTCGATCAGATTCTCGCGCTCAATGATGTCGATGCTGGCGGAGGCCACGGCCGCCGCCGCGAGATGGCCGGCAAACGAGCCGCCGCTATCCGTGCCGGCCACCACTTCGGCGACCTTCCCGTCGAGCAGCAGAGCCGCTATCGGCATATAGCCGCTGGCGATGCCCTTACCGAGCACGATGATATCCGGTTCTATGCCGAATTCGTTGCTGGTGAACCAGGCGCCGGCACGCCCGAAGGCCGTCACCACCTCGTCGGCGACGAACAGGATGCCGTGCTGCTTCAGCACCGCCGTGATACGCGGCCAGTAGTCGTCGGGCGGCGAGATAACGCCCCCCGGACCGACGATCAGCTCGCCGAACATGGCGGCGATATTCTCCGCGCCGTGTTCGGCGATGGCCTGCTCCAGCTCTCGCAGGCAAAAATCGGTCAGATCCTCGTCGCCGTAGAGTTCCCGGTGGTAGGGCCGCGCAGGCGTAAGCTGGATGATATCGGGCGTCGCCCCGCCGATCCCGGGGCGTCCGCCCGCGAGCTCCGCCCCGGCATAGGTGCGGCCGTGGAACGCGCCGCGGTGAACAAGAACCTTGCGCCGCTGCGGGTTGCCCTGGCGGTAGTGATAGAGCCGAACGATTTGCAGCGCCTCATCGTCGGCTTCCGAGCCGGAGCTCATAAACCTTGCCTTGCCGATGTTCGCAGGCGCCCGGGCGATCAGCCGTTCGGCCAGCCCGATGGTCGGAAGGTTGGCGAAATCCCAGGCGATGGTGAAATGCGCCAGCCGGGTCATCTGTTCAGCGGCCACCGCGGCCAGTTCTTTCCTGCCGTGGCCGATCTGAGTCAGCCAGGCTCCCGCGTGGACATCGATATACTCGCGGCCGTCCACGTCCCACAGGCGAGCGCCGTCCCCGCGCACCAGCAATACTTTCTCTCCCTCGGCGTATTCGCTAGGGTGTTGCACCGCATTGCGATCCCGCGCCAGCCAATTTACATTTTCCGTCATCGTTACTCCGTTTATGGCATCGCCCTACCGGGCCTAGATGGTTTCCACAGACGCTAAAGCGCGGCAAACCGGTTGCATCCGGTGGATATATCACCACCCGAGCGCCCGCCCGACCGGCCTCCCCGTCGGGCTGCGGATTTTCTTTCTTCCAGGATAGCTATGCCTGACGGCGCAGCCGCGGGATGGCCCTGACCAGCCGCGCCCCCTCCTCCGTCGCCTGAAAGCTGAATATCCGTTCGGCGCTACTGCGCTCGACGATGCGGCCCTCATGCATCACCGCGATGCCGTTACACGCATAACGAATAGCCAGCAGATCGTGTGAAATCAACAGGATGGTCAGCCCCAACCGGTCGCGCAGTTCTTTGAAGAGGTCCAGTATCGCGGTGCGTACCGTAACATCCAGACTTGAGGTCGGCTCGTCGGCGATAAGCAGCTGCGGGCCGACCGCCAGGGCCCGGGCTATCGCGACGCGTTGCCGTTGTCCACCCGACAGGTGCGCCGGAAAAGCGGCGGCCACGTAAGCCGGAAGATGCACCTGCTCCAGTAATTTTTCCACCTCCCCGCGGGCGGACTTTTTATCGAACCCGCGGATAACGGTCAGCAGTTCGGTCAGCGTTCCGCCGACGCTCAGCCGCGGATTGAGGGAGGCGTACGGATCCTGATAAACGGTCTGAATACGCCGCAGCTGCTCGCGCGAGCGGCATGCGCCCAGTTCGATGCCCTGCCAGAGAATCCTGCCTTTTAGCGGCGGCACCTCGCCGGTTATCACCCGCGCCAGCGTCGTTTTCCCCGAACCGGAGCGGCCGACGATCCCGGTAATGGTGGCCGGCGGCAGGTCGAGGTCGATCGCTCTCAGCGCTTCCGTCTGCCGGTACTGCGCGGATATCGCTTCGAGTCTCAGCAACGGTGACGTCATGCCCAACCCCCTTGCAGTAGCAGCTGCGAGCCTATCAGCATCTTCGAGTAGGGATGGACCGGGTGATTGATGACGGCCTCGGTGCGGCCTGACTCGACAATCTCGCCGTAGCGCATCACGCAGATATGCTCGCAGAGCCGGCTAACGACGGAGAGATCGTGACTGACGAAAATAATCGCGATGTTCTGCTGCCGTCTGATGGTGTTGATTAGTTCGAGGATTTGCGCCTGCGTCGCCGTGTCGAGCGCCGTCGTCGGCTCGTCGCACAGCAGGATCTGCGGTTTCTTCGCCAGCGCGATAGCCAGAATAATGCGCTGGCGCTGTCCGCCGGATAGTTGGTGCGGGTAGGCCCGCGCGCGCCGTTCGGGTTCATCGATACCGACCTGACGGATCAGCTCGATGGCCGCCGCCATTGACTGCGCCCGGCCGTCTCCCGTGGTCGCACGGTGTATTTCCGCGATCTGCTTTCCTATCCGCATCAGAGGATCCAGCGCGCCGGCGGGATTCTGGAACACCAGACCGAAAGGCGTTCCCCTCCCCTTTATCACCTCGCGCCCCGCCTGCACCACCTGGACGCCGTCCACCCAGACGTCGCCGCCGGCCAGGGCTATACCGCGAGGCAGGCAGCCGATCAGCGCTCGCAGCGTGAGGCTTTTGCCGGAGCCGGACTCGCCGACGATGCCCAGACTCGCCCCCGCCTCAATGGCGAACGAGACCTCATTCACCAACAGAGCGCCTCCCGCCTTCTGGTCGTGCAAACTCAGACGGCGGATGTCGAGAAGATGTTGCGTCATCACTCCAACCTTAATAATTCGGCGATGCCGTCCGCGAGCAGGGACAGGCCGATGCCGGTAAAGACGACGGCGAGCCCCGGAATAACCGGAACCCACCAGAGCGTAGTGACGAATGACTGACCGTCGGCGATCATCGATCCCCAGTCCGGGGTCGGCGGTTGAATTCCCAGTCCCAGATAGCCAAGGGTGATGATGGCCACGATGACATACACCATATCGGAGACGAATATCACCAGCGGCTGAGCGATAACGTTGGGCAAAATATGGACGGCGATGATCCTCGCGCGCCCGAGCCCCGCGGCATGGGCCGCCACCGCCCACTCTCTGCGGCGGCAGTCGGCGGTGCCGGCACTCAGCACCCGGGCATAGGGTACCCAGCCGACCAGAGCGAAGGCGATGTAGATGCCCGCCTCTCCCGAGCCGAAGGCGAATACCACGATAAGGACGACCAGGTAAAAAGGAAAGGCGATCAGGCAATCCGCGATACGCATCGTAAGCCATTCCAGCCGCCCGCCGCTGAAGCCGACCACGGCGCCGATTACGGTGCCGGCCAGCGCCGGCGCCAGCGCGGCAAAAAAACCGATGCGCAGATCGGTGCGCGCGCCGTATACCAGCCGCGACCAGACGTCCCGGCCAAGATGGTCCGTACCGAGAAAGTGCGCCAGCGACGGCGCCGCCAGTTGGTTCTCCAGGTCCTGGGCGATGGGATCGTGGGTGGCGAGGAAAGGCGCCAGCAGTGCGACGGCAACCATCAGCACCACGATCGTCAGTCCGGCGATCAGGGTCGAGGAGATGCGCCGCCGTTTACCGTAGTGCTGCGCGCCGACGTCTGTGCCCATTTCATGGCCGATGGCGCTCTGCTCGCGTTGTTCTATATGTTCCGTCATTCCACCGGCCTCGCACGCGGATCGAGAAAACGGACGCAGACGTCGGTCAGCAGGCTCACCGCCACCACGCCGAACGCCGAGAAGAGCGCAATCGTCTGTATCAGCGGAAAATCCCGCTTCGCTATCGCGTCGAACAGCAGGGAACCGACGCCCGGCAGCGCGAAAACCCGTTCCAGAATGATGGAGCCGCCCAGCATGCCGCCGATGTTGATACCCAGCAGAATCAGGGCGGGTACGGCCGAGTTGGGCAGGACGTGGCGGAATAGGATCCGCGCCTGGGAGACGCCGCTCACCCGAAGCATAGTGACAAAATCTGCGTTAATGACCTCAAGCAGTTGGGTCCGCAGGCTGCGCACCAGTATCGGCGCCGTCGTAACCGCCGCGGTGAAACTCGGCAGGACCAGACTGTTGAAAAACCCCTGTCGCCCTATCCCGCCAACGGGAAACCAGCGCAAATGGACCGAGAACAGCAGAATCAGGATGATTGCCACCCAGAACACCGGCATGGCCGCACCCAGCGTCGACAGCGAACGGATTAGATGATCGGCCGCCCGGCCTTCGTTGAGCGCGGAAAAAATCGACAGCGCGCCAACCAGCACGATGGTGAAGAACGTCGACAGCGCCACCAGAGAGAGCGTGACGGGAAGCCGCCCCAGGACCAGCTGGCTTGCCGGAACCCGGTATACCAAAGAGTCGCCCACGCTGCCGCGCGTCGCTATCCCCAGGACGAACGCCCGGAACTGCTCAAGCAGCGGGCGGTTAAGTCCGAGAGAATCGCGTAGCCCCTGCACTGCCTCGTTGTTCGCGCGATCTCCCAGAATCATCTGCGCCGGGTCGCCCGGAATAATGTGCAGGATAAGGAACGTCGCCACGACCACGCCGGCGGTGGTAAAGGCGGCGCGCAATAACGGCTCCCGCAGTTGCCGGGCGACATTACTGTTCCACACGGACATTTATTTGAACCTGGCGGAATCAAACCGGGTCGCCCCGTTGGGAATAGCGACGACGCCTTCGACATTACTGCGAACGGCGATGAGACGGCTTTGATAAACGAGCGGGATAATCGGCGCGTCCGCGGCGATTATTGCCTGCGCCTCCCGGTACAGTTCGCCGCGCCGCGCCTCATTCTGCTCGACGCGCGCGCGGCGCAGAATATCGGTGAGCCGCGGGTTGTCGTAGAAGGTCCAGTAGCTGTCGGAACCGCCGTCCGCCGGAATCAGATGGTAGGAGAGGAAAATATTGGGGTCGCTGACATCGCTGATCGACTCCTGCAGGCGGAATGCATAATCGCCGGCGTGCGTTCTCTCCCGGATGACCGCCGGATCGAGCGACTCGATTTTCACCGTAATACCGATCTTCGCCAACTGGTTCTGGATGATTTGGGCCTGCTGAGCGCGAAGCTGATCCCCGCTGGGCGTGAAAATGGTCGTCGAGAAACCGTCGGGGTGGGCGCTACGGCCCAGTTCGGCTTTGGCTTTTTCAAGGCTGTAGCCGGGCAGCGGCGTATCGGGATCGAAGAAAGCCGAAGTCGGCGGCAACAGAGAGGCGCCGGGTACCGAAGTACCGTAGCTCGTCGCCTTCGCCAGTGCAGCCCTATCGATCGCCAGATCCACCGCGCGGCGCACGTGCACGTCGGAGAAATGCGGGTCTTTGGTATTGAACTGCAGTATCTGGATGACCCAGCTTTCCCCTCGGGAAACGGTCACATCGGCGTTTTTCGTCAATTCGGCGTAGCGCACCGGCGGCAGGTTATCAATGACATCGATCTGGCCGGCCAGCAGTTGCTGTACGCGCTGATTCTCATCCGGGACCACGGTAAAGGCGATCTCGTCGAAGAACGGCTTGCCTGGATTCCAGTAGTTCGCGTTCTTCTTCAGCGTCACCGTGCCGCCCGGCTCCCAGGATTTGAAGGCGAACGGACCGGTGCCGACTGGATGTTTGAAAAACGCCTCCTCCCCGGCGCCGCCGAAGTTGGCGGGAAGGATGCCGTTGGATACGGCGCTAATGTCCGCCAGCAGCGCCGGATAAGGTTCTTTAAGTCTGATGACCACCGTACCCGCGTCGGGTGCGGTTATCGACGCGATTGGCGCCAGCAGAGGAATACCGCTGCCATTGGCGACGTGGCGCTGCAGAGAAAACACCACGTCCTCCGCATTCAGCGGTTTGCCGTCGGAGAACTTGACGCCAGGCCGTAGCTTGAACGTCCACGTCAGTCCGCCGTCACTGTCCGCGGAGGACGACGCCAGCCAGGGCTTGGGCTGACCGTCCTCTCCCACGATATAGAGAGGCTCGAAAATCTGGTCCGCGGTATAGACGCTGACGTCAAAAACGCTGGCGATATCCAGGGACTCCACCGGAGCGTATCGCCCGACGATCAGCGTTTTCTCCGCCGCTGCGACGGTTCCTATGTGTAGTTGAGAAGCAGAAAGCGCAAAGAATATCCCTGTTGAAAGTATTTTCAAATATGATGCCAAATTCCGGTTCAAACGAACCTCCGCATGTTTTTTATTTTAAAAATCCTTCCCGCATTATCAGGGAAGGCATCTTGTCATAGCGGAAATATGCCAATCTGGGTATTCAAAGAGAAATTCGAAAATTAGATAAACAAATGCTATTTTTGTGGCAGGTCAACCATTCGCCAATTTAATTTCGAAAGTTTTTCCTCATCCGCTGAGTCCGTCCTCTATTTCTACACCATTTTTCATTAGTTGATCGATTAATGCGCTATCGCTTTAGCGATGAATCAACTTTTATCAGCAAAAAATAATATTTATAGTTTGCATAATAGCGGTTATTTATATCATGTAATTTTATAGTTCTGCTTGCCTATCAGCAACACTCTAAAAATTGACTTCGTATATTTGTTTATAGAATTAGCAAATAGATAAATCAGATAATGGCGGCCGGCACTATGCCAAGGCGAGATTTATAACGGAAGAGAATATAAGCACGGCGGTCGCGTTGGCTTTGAAAAATATTCACAAGCAGTGATACTGGGGAACATAATGAATAACCTTATAAGGTTTATCGGCCTGTCGTTGGTCCTTATGCTGTCGTTATCGACAGCATCCGCCGATGCCAAAACACCGCAAGATACGCTGGTCGTGGCGAAAAGTATTACGGATATCGTTTCTCTCGATCCTGCTCAGGTATTTGAGCCTTCCGGCGGGGAAGTGATAAATAATGTCTATTCGCGGCTGATTTCCTACAACCCTGAAACTTTCAGCAAACTACGCGGCGAAGTTGTTCAGGACTGGACCTTTTCTGAAGACGGGAAAACGATCTATTTTACCATCCGTCCTGACCTGAAATTTCACTCAGGTAATCCCGTGCGAGCGGAAGACGCGGCTTTTTCTCTACGCAGGGTAATAAAGCTCGGCCTTACTCCCGCCTTTATTCTTGCCCAATATGGATGGACGCCTGAAAACGTTGACGAAAAAGTCACCGTTGAAAATGGCAAACTTGTTCTTCACCTTGATAAAGCGTGGGCGCCGAGTCTGGTATTAAATACGCTTACGGCAGGTATCTCTTCCGTTGTGGACGAAAAAGAAGTGCTTAAGCATGAGATAAACGGAGATTTGGGCCACCAGTGGCTGAAGACGCGTTCCGCCGGTTCCGGCGCGTTTATACTCAGAAAGTGGAACGCGGGTGAAAACGTGACGCTTACGGCCAATCCCGCTTACTACAAGGGAGCGCCCGGTGTGAAAGGGGTTGTTATCCGCCATGTGCCGGAAGCCGCAGGGCAGCGCCTGCTGCTGGAAAAAGGCGATGCGGATATAGCCCGCGATCTGCTGCCGGAACATGTGCGCCAGCTGGCAAAAAATCCGCAAATAGTTTTGCAGCAACAGCCGAAAGTAACGCAGCTTTACCTTACGCTCAGCCAGAAAAGCACACCGCTTACCAACCCGAAAGTACGTGAAGCACTGCGCCTGCTTATTGACTACCAGGGAATCAGCCATGATCTTCTCGGAGATACCTATATTCCCTGGCAGACATTTATTCCCAATGGCGTTCTCGGCGCGCTCGACGAACAGCCTTTCAGGCTGGATGTAAAAAAGGCCAAGGCGCTTCTGAACGAAGCCGGTTATCCCAACGGTTTCGAGGTTAAACTTAACGTCGCCAACACCTATCCGTATTTGGATGTCGCTCAGGCCTTGCAGGCAAGTTTTGCCCAGGGCGGCGTGCGTCTGACTCTTGAAGTGGTAGATCCGGTGCAGATGCGGTCCCGTTTCCGCGGCCGCCAGTTTGAAATAACGCTTCATCACTGGTCGCATGACTATAACGATCCGCACTCCACCACCGACTTTATTCTTTACAACCCCGACAACGGCGATAATTCGGTCAGTAAAGGAAGCGCCTGGCGCGCCTACTGGGAACCCGGCAGAAATGAAAAGCTCGTGGAGCTTGCTTATGAACGTGATGAGGCCAAACGCGTCGCCGGCTATATCGAACTTCAGCGCGAGTTTCTAAAAGATTCGCCGCAAATTTTTATCGTCCAGCAGAATGAACAACTGGCTATTGGTAAAAATGTCACCGGCTTTATCTCCGGCCCGGCATTTGATACGCAGATTTATTTTTACGTACAGAAACAATAACCCGGCAGATACAGCGTGAAATATGACGACGTATTTTCACAAAATATAGGATACGGACCATCACGACACCAGCTATATATCCGGAATTGAGCCTGTATATCGACGGTGAAATCATTTATGAAACCCGTGATTCATACTCCGTAACAAATCCGGCAACGGGTGAGGAACTGGGAAAACTGCCGCTTGCCGCAGCCGCCGATCTTGACAGATCGTTGCAGGCGGCGGCAAGCGCCTGGGGAAAATGGCGCCATACGCCCGCCGTCGAGCGCAGCGATATTTTAAGGCGGGCGGCCGCCCTGGTGCGTGATAACGTGGGGGCCATCGCCGCCGGCATAACTCTGGATCAGGGTAAGCCGCTGGCAGAAGCACGCGCCGAGGTGCTAAACGGGGCGGAACATTTCGAGTGGCACGCGGAAGAAGCAAGGCGGATTTACGGGCGCATCATCCCTGCCCGCTCGAATGGCAGTACTTTTGAGGTTCTCCGTGAGCCGGTAGGGGTCTGCGCCGCCTTTACGCCGTGGAATTTCCCGTTTTCGCAGGCGGTGAAAAAAATAGCCGCCGCTCTTGGTTCCGGCTGCACGCTGATACTTAAAGGCCCGGAGGAGGCGCCCAGCGCAATATCGGCCCTTGCGGGAATTTTCCATGAGGCGGGATTACCGGCGGGCGTGCTGAACATTGTGTGGGGTAATCCGGCTGAGGTATCCGAACATCTTATAAAATCGCCCGTTGTGAAAAAAATTTCCTTCACCGGTTCGGTTCCCGTGGGACGTTTGCTGGCGGAACGGGCCGGCAAATATCTCAAAAGAGTGACGCTGGAACTTGGCGGTCATGCGCCGGTACTGGTGTTCAACGATGCCGATGTCGCCAGAGCGGCCGCTGGCCTGGCTAAGGCGAAAATGCGCAATGCGGGACAGGTTTGTGTTTCACCATGCCGGTTTTACGTTCAGGAACAAGTCTATGAGCATTTTGTCGACGTTTTTACGGCAACCGCTGAAAGCATAACCGTCGGCAATGGTTTGGATCCGGATACCGTAATGGGGCCGCTGTTTAATCAGAAACGGCTCGAAGCGGCACTGGGGTTCGTCGGTAACGCCATATCCCTGGGAGGGAAAGTGCTTACCGGTGGAAAACGTTTGACCGGCGGCGATTTCGATAAAGGATTCTTTTTTCCACCGACCGTACTGGCGGACCTCCCATCTGCAGCGCGCATTCTGCGGGAAGAACCCTTCTGCCCCGTCGCTCCCGTCATCAGATTCCGCAAGGCAGAAGATGCGTTGACCGAGGCGAACAGTTTGCCTTACGGCCTTGCCGCATACGTATTTACCGAATCGCTGAAAACGGCGGATCTTGTTTCCCGGGGGCTGGACTCCGGGCTTGTAGGCATTAATCAGTTTTCTGTTTCACAGGCGGAAACGCCTTTCGGGGGAGTCAATGACAGCGGAATCGGGAGCGAAGGTGGAAAAGAAACCTTTGATGGTTATCTCAGAACAAAGTTTATAGCTCGGACTTGATAACCA
The DNA here is from genome assembly GCF_023347575.1 of Brenneria tiliae. Taxonomy (NCBI): domain Bacteria; kingdom Pseudomonadati; phylum Pseudomonadota; class Gammaproteobacteria; order Enterobacterales; family Pectobacteriaceae; genus Brenneria; species Brenneria tiliae. The sequence goes on from NZ_JAKPCB010000099.1 coordinate 17,358, forward strand.
GACGGCGTCCGGCAATGGTGCGCGATCGGGCATTTTAATAGCGAAATACAAAAGTAAGGTTTACGGCGGAACGGCAATGTCAAAACAACAGATAAAAGGTGAAAAACAACCGGGCAAGAGTAATTTCATCCACCCTTTCAGTAAAATAAAAACGCTTGAAAAAGAACATTCCCTGATAATCGAGCGCGGAGAAGGCTGCTACGTATTTGATAATACGGGCAAGCGTTATCTTGAAGGTTTATCCGGTCTCTGGTGCGTATCTTTGGGATTTTCGCAACCGCGCCTTGTCCGGGCCGCCGCCGAGCAGTTAGAGCGCCTGCCCTTCTACCAGTGTTTCGGAAAACACTCCCATCAGCCTGGCGCCGATCTTGCGGACAAACTCGCCTCCATCGCACCAACCGGTTTACAGCATGTTCTCTTTGCCAACTCAGGTTCGGAAGCCAATGACGCGGCGGTTAAACTGGCGTGGTATTATAACAATGCGCTGGGTCGTCCGGAAAAAAAGAAAATTATCGCCCGTAAACAAAGCTATCACGGCGTTACGGTTGCAAGCGGCAGCCTCACGGGACAGGAAAGAGTCCATCAGAGTTTTGATCTTCCGATAGCAAATATACTGCACACCGATTTTCCCAGCTATTACCATGAGCGCATAAATGGCGAAACGGAAGAAGAGTTCAGCGCGCGGATAGTTTCCCGTCTTGAAAACATGATCCTGAAAGAGGGTCCCGAAACCATAGCTGCATTTATTGCCGAACCCGTTATGACCGGAAGAGGCGTTATTCTTCCGCCGCGCGGCTATTTTGAAAATATTCAGGCGCTATTAAAGAAATATGACATTCTGTTTATCGTGGACGAGGTTGTCTGCGGTTTTGGGCGCACGGGAAATATGTTCGGCAGCGAAACCTATCATCTCGCGCCTGACATGATAAGCGTAGCCAAAGGGCTTTCCTCAGGCTACCAGCCGATTTCAGCCCTGTTGATAAACGGCTCGTTATACGACGTGCTGTCGCAGCAAAGCAGTAAGCTCGGCGGTTTCTTCCACGGAACAACCTATTCCGCTCATCCCGTTGCCGCAGCTGTGGCTTTAGAAGTAATAAACATATATCAGGAAGAGAATATTCTCGCCAACGTGAAAGCCCTGGCGCCTTATTTCGGCCAACGGTTAAAGGCGCTGGAAAGTCATCCTATTGTCGGGGAAACGCGCAGCGTGGGGCTGCTGGGGGGCGTGGAACTGGCGGCGGATAGAGAAAAAAGAGCATCCTTTGACGGCGCTCTTTCTGTTCCCGCATGGGTGCAGGAAGATGCAACCAAGCGCGGGCTTATTATTCGTGCGTCAGGCCAGGCCATCGCCATATGCCCTCCGCTTATTATCACCCGAGAACAGATCGATGAACTGTTTGATATACTCAGACGGTCTCTTGACGCTGCTTATAAAAAATTCAAAAGTGGCGCTGGCGCTGATAATTATGGCAACGGAGAAACAGATTAATGTTCTCTTTTGCTGATAAATCAGGCTACGGATGGTTTTTTACCTCGGTAAAGCGACTTGGCGGCTTTGTTTCTACCATAGCGCTCACCCTTATGGGATTGCTTACCGTCACATTTATTATAGGCCGACTGCTTCCCGGCGATCCTGTTATATCGGTTATCGGAGACAGAGCCCCGGAAGCGCTTTACCAGCGCGTCTATCATGAAATGAATCTTGACCGTCCGCTATATGAGCAATTTTTCCTGTTTTGCGAAAAAATGTTGGCAGGAGATTTCGGCAATTCTTTAGTAACGGGCAACGCTATTATCGATGATATGAAACGTTTTTTCCCCGCCACATTTGAACTGGCAACCCTGGCTATCGTTATAGGAATTATTTCAGGAATTTTTCTCGGTGTTATATGCGTCAGATATCCCGGCAGATGGCAGGATCATGTTGGACGTTTTATCGCAATTTTCGGACACTCTGTTCCTGTTTTCTGGTTGGGGCTTATCGGGCTGCTGGTTTTTTATGCAAAATTGGGCTGGGTTAGCGGTCCGGGGCGCATCGACATCGCATATGAATATTCAGTAGAAGATATTACCGGCATGGTGCTGGTGGACGCGATTATAACCGGCGAGTATGCAGCCTTTTTCAACGCCGTTTCCCACTGCATCCTGCCCGCCTCTCTATTAGGAATTGTTGCAACCAGCTATATCGCCCGAATGACCCGAGGTTTTCTGTTGCACCAGATGCGCGAACACTATGTAAAGGTATTGCGTTTAAAAGGATTAAGTCTTGGCAGAATTATAATTCTCCATGCGCTGCCTAACAGCGCAGGGGCGATTCTTTCCGTCATTGCGATGACCTATGCGTACCTTTTGGAGGGCGCGGTGCTTACCGAGACGGTATTTGCATGGCCGGGAATAGGCACATATATAACAAACTCTCTTTTTGCGGCGGATATTAATGCCGTTCTCACCGCCACGCTATTAGTGGGAATTATTTATCTCGCATTAAATCTTTTTGTCGAATGGCTGCAAACGTCCATTGATCCGCGCACCAGGAGCAGAAAAATATGACCAAGCCGCTATCACAATGGATAAACATCGCCGAGCCGCAAAACAGACTTCAGGCCCGCATAGGGGGAATATACCGCTTATGGCAACGTTTTAGCACAAGACCTGTTGCCGTTATCTCTTTAACTATCATCCTGTTTATGATGTTAGTCGCTATTATTGCGCCCATTCTCCCGCTGGCGGATCCTTTGCACCAGTCTCTTCAGGAGCGCCTTCTTCCTCCTTCCGCCAGGCACCTGTTCGGAACAGACACCATGGGACGCGATATTTTTTCCAGAACGTTATGGGGAACGCGCCCAACCTTTTTTATCGTATTTACCGTTTTGGCGGTCACCGGTCCGTTAGGGATTGTTATCGGCGCCGCCGCAGGCCTGTTCGGCGGCTTCCTGGATCGTCTGCTGATGAGGATCTGCGATATTTTCATGGCGTTTCCCCGGCTTATTCTGTCGCTGGCGATTGCGGCGGCGCTGGGCGCCGGAATAGGGACCGTTATTCTCGCGGTATCATTAACCGCGTGGACGCCCTATGCCAGAGTCGCCCGGGCGGAGACCGTCACATTCCGGCAAAGCGAGTTTATCCAGGCCGCAAGGATGCTTGGCGCTTCGTCTTTTCAGCTTTTGTGGCGCCATATTATGCCGTTGTGCGTTCCATCCATGATAGTTCGCATGGCGCTTGACGTTCCCGGCATTATTCTGGTTATTTCCGGTCTGGGATTTCTGGGCGCGGGAATACGGCCTCCCGCGCCGGAATGGGGGGCGATAGTGGCGGACGGACGTTCGGTAATATTTGAAGCTTTTTGGGTTTCCACCTTTCCCGGCTTGGCAATACTTACGGCCGGATTGGCTTTCAATATCTTAGGTGACGCCTTGCGCGATCTGTTAGCTCCGGGAGATGAATAATGGCAATGCCGCCGCTGCTTGATGTTGAAAATATGCACGTTACGTTCCAGACGCCGTCCGGGCCATTGGAAGCGATCAGGGGAGTGAGCTTTTCCCTTTCCGGTCAGGAAAGAGTGGCGGTAGTAGGCGAGTCGGGATCGGGGAAATCGACGATATTCAATACGTTGCTCGGACTGTTACCCGAAAATGCACGGGTGCGGGGCCGCGCCGACTATATGGGAACCCCCCTCCTCGGTCTGACTGAAAAAGAATATACGAAATTACGCGGCAGCCAGATAGGCATGATTGTTCAGGCCCCCCGCCACGGGCTTGAACCCACCAGAAAAATAGGCTCTCAGATCAAGGAAATGCTGCGTTTGCATCAAGTGACAGACCGCCGCCATGCCGATGAGTATGCGATAAGTCTGCTGGAAAATGTCGGTATCAAAGAGCCGGACAGAGTAGCAAAACAGTACCCCCACCAGATATCCGGCGGTATGGGACAGCGGGTAATGATAGCGATGATCCTTGCCGCCGAACCGAAAGTGCTGATAGCCGATGAAGCGACCTCTGCGCTCGATCGCCCGGTAAGGGAGAGCATTCTTGAATTACTGGATCATCAGATAAGAAAAAGAGGGATGGGGCTGGTGTTGATAAGCCACGACCTCGATCTGGTGTCCCGCTACGCCGATAGGGTGTTGGTGATGTATTCCGGCAAAATAGTTGAAGAAACGCCGGGCAGTGAAGTGTCGAACGCCAGCCACCCTTATACCAGGGGATTGCTGGCCAGTCGCCCGCGTTTACATAATGCGGGAGGTCGCCTGCCGACGCTTAACAGGGACGCGTCATGGCTGGATTAATCCCCCACAGCGCGTTATCGCTTAATCAAATATCAATTGATTACGGTACGGTTAAACCGGTATGCGACGCCTATCTTGAACTTGAGGCCGGCGGCAGCCTGGGAATCGTCGGAGAGTCCGGCTGTGGCAAAAGCAGCCTGCTGAAGGCTATTGCCGGCATCGAAAATAACTGGACGGGAACGATGCTGGCTTTCGGCAAGCCAATAAAAAGACGCCGTAATCTTGCTGACGCCCGCACCATTCAGATGATTTTTCAGGATCCGTTGGCCTCGCTTAATCCCTGCCACACCGTGGATGATATTCTGAGAGAGCCGCTGGTGATTCATAAGTTAGGGGATCAGAATAAACGCGTTATCGACGCACTGGACAGCGTCGCTTTGCCGCGCTCAATCCGCTACCGTTTTCCGGGCCAGTTGTCCGGGGGGCAAAGACAGCGCGTAGGCATAGCCCGCGCTCTGCAGATAAAACCGAAAATTCTGCTGCTTGACGAGCCGACGTCCGCGTTGGACGTCTCTGTACAGGCGGAAGTATTGAATCTACTGGCTGATATGCGAAAAGAAATGGGGCTAAGCTACCTGGTTGTCAGCCATGACATCGCTGTTGTGGCGCAATTATGCGAGCAGGTTACGGTAATGTATAACGGCGTTTTTGTAGAGACGCTGCATCGCTCCCAGCTTCAGTCCGGGGAAGCGAAACATAGCTACAGTCGCTATATACTTAATCACGACTCCAGGTGAAAGTCATTCAATGCCCGCCGGGGATCGCAGCCTTATCTTCAGACATAAACGGCGGCTTTGCCAGCCAGATAATGATGACCAACAGAAAAAAGGCCGCGCCCATAAAGGTAAAATAGTCGATGGTGGACAACATATAGGCCTGTTTTTCAACGATGGAATCAATTCTGGCCAGATTTCCCTGGCTCGCTCCACCTAATTTATTAAAATAATCGATTGTGTTTGGTGAATAGTCAGTTATATGTTCCGACAAATTGGCATGATGTAATGATTCATTACGTTTCCAGATCCACGTCGTTAGCGATGAGGCAAAACTGCCTCCCAGTACCCGGAGAAATGTCGCCAGACCGGAACCTTCGGCGATATCCGCTCCTTTTAAATTCGACAGTAAAATAGTGGTAAGCGGCATAAACAGAAACGCGACGCCTATTCCCATAAAGAGTTGCACCTGGGCAATATGCATAAAGTCCACCTCGGTGTTGAACCCTGCGCGCATAAAACATGATGCGCCAATCACTACAAATGAGACCGTAGACAGCCAACGCAGATCGACTTTGTTGGCATATTTCCCAATAATCGGAGAAAGAATAAGGGGGAGTAATCCCATCGGCGCGGCAGCGAGACCGGCCCAGATGGCGGTATAGCCCATCTGGGTTTGAAGCCATTGCGGTAAAAGTAAATTTATCGCGAAGAACCCTGAAAAACTCAGCACCAGAGAGACGGTTCCAAAGGTAAAATTACGGTCGCAAAATAGTCTTAAATTAACGATCGGATTACTGTCCGTCCACTCCCATATTAAAAAGGCAACGATGGCAATGGCGGAAATAATTGAAAAAATCACAATAAATTGTGACTGGAACCAGTCCGCATCGTTGCCCTTATCAAGAACGATTTGCAAACAGCCAACGCCAATAACCAGGAACGCGATGCCGATATAATCAACGGGCACCTTACTCGTTTTTTCAACCCGCCCTTTTAGCTGATGCCAGACAACAATGGTGGCGAATATACCGATAGGCACATTAATGTAGAATATCCACGGCCATGAATAACTGTCGGTTAACCATCCCCCGGTAATGGGGCCGACTATTGGCGCAACAACCGTCACCATGGCGAGGATGGATAATGCCATACTGCGCTTGGCCTGCGGAAAAATAACCAGCAGCAATGTCTGACACATTGGAAATAAAGGCCCGGCAAAGAATCCCTGCAACGCACGGAAAATAACTAATTCCGTCATGGAATGCGCAAAGCCGCAAAGAAAAGACGTTAAGGTAAACAAGGCCACGGATATAATAAAGAGTCGGAGCTGGCCAAATATTCTGGTAAGCCAGCCTGTTATGGGAAGCGCGATAGCATTACATACAGCAAAGGAGGTGATGACCCAGGTTCCCTGTTCAGAACTTACGCCCAGATTCCCGGCGATGGTCGGCAAGGCAACATTCGCAATAGTGGAATCAAGCACCTGCATAAATGTCGCCAGCGATAAGGCCAGGGTTGCAAGAAAAAGACTGGGGGGCGTATAAGTCGAATCGGCCATATCAAACCTTCTCTCTTATCTGTCCAATAATGAACCATGAACCCGCTCGTGAATCGCACTCAGGGTACGAACTCATAAAGATTTTTTCCGATTTTATTTCTTGCAGTGGAACAGGCGTTTTTAATCGAAAGACGCTTTATTAGTACCCTTATGCCGGACTTGATCACTGTTGAATATTCGGGCGGGAAATCCCGTTGGAATGTAAGATTTCATCCACAATTTTATCCGCTTCTTTAAGCGCGTTATCATAAACATCGGTAGTGTAACGAGGCGTTTCATTGACGGCTGTCGCTAATAAAGGCCCGCTTGCCTCATGCAAATCAACCCTTGCCTCCATGGACAAGCCCACTCTTAAAGGGTGGGCATCCAGATGTTGCGGTTCGAGCTTTATTTTAACCGGCAGCCGCTGCACTATTTTAATCCAGTTTCCGCTGGCGTTTTGCGCCGGTAATAGAGCGAAAGCGGACCCAGTGCCAATGCCAAGACTCTCAATCGTTCCGCTATATTTTACATCATCGCCATACAGGTCTGATGTCAGTACTACTTTCTGTCCGATTTTCATATGCGACATCTGGTTTTCCTTGAAGTTGGCGTCAACCCAGACGGCATTTAACGGAACAATGGAAAGAAGATTGCTGCCGGCATCGACCCGGCTGCCCAGTTGCACCCCTCGTTTTGCGACATAACCACTGACCGGCGCGATAAGGACCGCGCGGGCATGATCCAGATACTTCTGTTTGAAATTGGCGATGGCGCTCTTTATCTCCGGATGTTGCGCCATGATGGTGCCATCCGTCATCGCAAGATTCGTTTTAAGCGCTTCGCGAGCAGAGTCTAATTCTTTGCGGCGGGTTTCCAGCGTTTCCTGATAGTGGGTAAGATCCTCTCTCGATATGGCGCCGGAGCCCAGCAGGTTTTTGCGCCGGTTATAATCATTCAGCGCTTGTCTATAGGCGACTTCCTTAGCCTCGGCCTGAGCCTTGTAATTATCGCTGGTGCTGTATAATCCCCTTACCTGCCGGACAACACTGGCGAGGCTCGCTTCGGCGCTTTCACGCTGAATAAGGGTTTCACTGCCATCGAGCCTGACAATAGCCTCTCCTTTTCTGACGAAATCACCGTCATCAGCATAAATTTCAGAGACGGTACCCGCGACTTGCGGCGATAAAATAACAAGATTGCCATTAACATAGGCATTATCCGTCGTTTCGTAATATTTAGCATAAAACTGATAATAAAAATAATAGGCTATACCACAAAGAATAATGAGGATAACCAGCAGCAATAAGCCTTTTTTCCTTTTCTTTTTCTGAGTGATATTTTTGTCGATATCACTCTCTTGATTGTCTTTAACGTCTTCTGTCTTCATGCTAATTATTCTCCTGGCGACTTTTCATTCGTGAAGCCAGATAGTCGGCAGGGAGCAACTTGGTAAGCAACAACTTTAGCTGGCTGACCTCTTCCGACGTCAGTTGTTGCGTTAGCTGCTCATTAATCCCTGGAGTTTGTTTATTATCGATTATTTGCTGACAAACCGTTATTCCTTCAGGGGTCAACCATAATTTAGCCCTGCGCCGATCGCTGGAATCCACCTTGCGCGCAACCAATCCCTTGGCGACCAACCTCGCGAGCATTCTGGCCACCCCGCCCGTATCCATATCAAGCGTTTCCGCCAGCCTTACCGGGGTATCACACACGCCTTTGTAAATGGATGCCAGGACCTTAAGCTGAGAGGCCGTTACATTAAAATCTTTGCCCTGTTCATTCAGCACCTTGTCTTTATAGAGGCTCGCCACATGGAGCAAATGCACCAAGGTGAGATGTAAATCCTCTTTATCCTTCTTATGCCCCATGCCGCAACCTTTTTCTATTATATTGATTTTGATAGTTTATTTTTCTTTCAATGCTTAGATTTCCATTGCCCTCATAATTACTGTCTAGACAGTGATCTGTCAACGACGTTATGGAATACCCGCATTATTTCCTAAATGGTCATTGAGGGGCGGAGAACGTAAGCAGAGTAAACACCGCGATCGAATCACCGCTGTTCCACCCCTTACCCGCCGCGCTGGCTCCGGCCCCCGGTCTGGAAAAATATCCGCCAGCGGCTACACTCAATGTCAACGATGTTCAAAATCCGGTGGTGATTATTGGGTTATTTTTATTCAAATACAGAGCGTTCCATCAACAGATTTATCCAAAATAAGCTGTTTTATCCCGCCCGTTCGCTGCGCGTTTATGTTGTTCCTGTTGCGGCGTTTTCCTTCTTCCACCGTGACATCACACACGCCTCGCGCGACCGCGATGCGGGGATCTCACCTGGCGCGGGCGATGGTATTATGACGACAGGCCGCGCAATAGGTTACAGCGTAACCGAGTGCGCTACCCACACCATGCGGACAGGAGGATCGGTTTGACCACCATTGCAACGGAAAATACCACCGACACCCCGCCCCTACCGGTACTGAACGGCGGGCGATACGCCTTCTTTTTCGACGTGGACGGCACGCTGGCGGAGATTCGGCCGCAGCCGGACGCCGTCGCCATTCCTTCTGATGTGCGCGCCAATCTGCAGGCGCTGTCGACGGCGTGCCACGGCGCGCTGGCGCTGATATCGGGCCGCCCCATCGAACAGTTGGATAAGCTGATCGCCCCGCTCAGGCTGCCGTTGGCCGGGGTACACGGCGCCGAACGGCGCGACGGCGCGGGTAACCTGCATCGTATTAGGCTGCCGACGGAAGTGTCGGAACCCCTGCGGCGGATGCTGGAGTCCGCTATGGCCGCCATGCCGGGCACCTTGCTGGAGACCAAAGGCATGGCTTTCGCGCTGCACTATCGCCAGGCGATGCCGTATCAGCGGCAGGTAGAAGCACTGGCGGAGTCCGCCGTGGCGCGCTTTCCTCAACTGTCGCTCCAGCCCGGCAAATGCGTGGTGGAGATAAAGCCGCGAGGAATCGATAAGGGCGCGGCGATTAACGCCTTTATGCAGGAACCCCCTTTCACCGGACGCATTCCGGTTTTTGTTGGCGACGACCTGACGGATGAGAAAGGATTTCTGGCGGTGAATGCCATGCAGGGCATTTCCGTTAAGGTCGGAGACGGTTCAGGCCATGCCCGCTACCGCCTCGGACAGGTAGCGGACGTTTACCGCTGGCTTGAACAATTACTATTACAACTAAAGCAAGATCACGTCGCTAAGGAGTTAAAGCTATGAGTCGCCTGGTTGTCGTATCTAATCGTATCGCTATTCCCGATAATTCCAAGTCCAGCGCCGGCGGACTGGCCGTAGGTATTCTGGATGCATTGAAAGCCACCGGAGGATTGTGGTTTGGCTGGAACGGAGAAATAAGCGAAATATCCGGTGAAGACGAGGACGAACTGAACCTGCAGGAAGTGGACGGCATCACTTACGCCGCGCTTCCGCTCAATCAAAACGATTACGATCTCTATTACTGTCAGTTTTCCAATACCGTTATCTGGCCGGCATTTCATTATCGTATCGATCTGGTGCAGTTTCAGCGCGAAGCCTGGGAAGGCTACCGCCGGGTTAACGAACTGCTGGCCAAACGGTTACAGCCGTTGATCAAGCCGGACGATATCCTGTGGATCCATGACTATCATTTGCTGCCGTTTGCCGCAGCGTTGCGCAAAATAGGGGTGAATAACCGTATCGGTTTCTTCCTGCATATCCCCTTCCCGACGCCGGAAATTTTCAATGCGCTGCCCACTCATCAAGAACTGCTGAAAATGCTGTGCGAATATGATCTGCTCGGCTTTCAGACGGAAAACGACCGCATGGCGTTTCTTGACAACCTGGGGCAACTGACCGCGCTGCAGCCGATTGGGGCGAAAACCCATCGCGCTTTCGGCAATACGTTTATGACGGAGGTTTATCCGATAGGCATAGCGCCGGACAGCATCAAGGAGATGGCGCAAGGCCAGCTGCCGCCCAAAATGGCCGCGATGAAACGCGAACTGGGCGATGCGCAGAATATTATCTCCTGCGAACGGCTGGATTATTCCAAAGGGCTGCCGGAACGTTTCCTTGCCTATGAGGCCTTGCTGGAGCACTACCCGCAGCATCGCGGCAAGGTACGCTATTCGCAAATCGCCCCGACCTCGCGCGGCGATGTGCAGGCTTATCAGGATATTCGCCATCAACTGGAGATGGAAGTCGGACGGATTAACGGCAAATACGGCACCTTGAACAGCACGCCGCTCTACTATCTCAACCAGCATTTCGACCGCCGGCTGCTGATGAAAATATTTCGTCTGACGGATGTCGGGCTGGTCACCCCGCTGCGCGACGGCATGAACCTGGTAGCGAAAGAGTATGTGGCGGCGCAGGATCCTGACGATCCGGGGGTTCTGGTGCTGTCGCGATTCGCCGGCGCCGCCAATGAACTGACCGCCGCGCTAATCGTCAACCCTTACGATCGGGACGAAGTGGCGGCGGCGCTGGATAAAGCGCTGACCATGCCGCTGGCCGAGCGTATCTCCCGCTACAACGACATGATGGCGGTGCTGCACAAAAATGATATCGCGCACTGGCGTGATAGTTATTTGCAAGACCTGCGGGCCATCCAGCCGCGCAGCGCCGCGTATGGCGCTGCCGCCCAAGCGCCAACCTTATAAACGCCACCCCGGCTTCAGGCGGCGGCGAGCCTCATCCCTTCCCTGTCCCGCCCCGTTGACCGGGGCCGTACATAATCATTGCAAACAAGACACGCCGGATTGCGGCGTGGCGCGTTGATGCGTCGTTTTTTTTATGTTTATAAATAACGATTTATATTTTTTTTCGCCTTTGGCGGCCATAGAAAAACGTGATAGATAGCACACTTTTTGCTGTAGGTGATGAAACAGATGTCTATACTTAATAACGAGACCTTGGACAACATACCGTATTTTTACCACGCCACGCGGAGGTTTGTAGCCCATGTTCAACACGAAATTACCGGTTGCTGAATCAGTGGAGTTCGACATCGACAAAAATCGCCAATATGAGCTTGAACCCGTCGAGTTAATGCTGGATAACATGCTCGAAGCGGAGCCGGAACCGGAAATGATCGAAGGGCTGCCGCCGTCCGATGCGCTAACGCCCGCCGATCGCTATCTGGAGTTATTCGAGCGCGTACAGTCCTCGCGTATTTTCGACGACAGCAAGACGTTCCCCGACTGCGCGCCCAAAATGGATCCGCTGGATATTCTTATTCGCTATCGCCGGGTGAAAAACAAACCCGATTTTGACCTGAGACAGTTTGTCGAAGCGCATTTCTGGCAACCGGAAAGCCATGACAGCGAGTATATCTCCAATCCGCAGCACTCCCTTAAAGAGCATATCGATAATCTGTGGATCGTGCTGACGCGCGAGCCTCAGGACCATATTCCGTGGTCGTCGCTGCTGGCGCTGCCGCAGGCCTATATTGTGCCGGGCGGCCGCTTCAGCGAAACCTACTACTGGGACTCCTACTTTACCATGCTGGGGTTGGCGGAAAGCGGGCGCAACGACCTGCTGCGCTGTATGGCGGATAATTTCGCCTGGATGATTGAAACCTACGGGCATATTCCCAACGGCAATCGCACCTATTACCTCAGCCGCTCGCAGCCGCCGGTGTTCGCGCTGATGGTGGAGCTGTTTGAGGAAGACGGCGTGCGCGGCGCCCGCCGTTATCTGGAGCATCTGCTGCTGGAGTATGCTTTCTGGATGGACGGCGCCGAATCGCTGGCGCTGAATCAGGCCTATCGCCACGTAGTGCGGATGCCGGACGGCGCGCTGCTTAACCGCTACTGGGACGACAGAGACACCCCGCGCGACGAATCCTGGCGCGAGGATGTGGAAACCGCGCGACACTCCACCCGTCCGGCGAATGAAGTTTACCGGGATCTACGGGCGGGGGCCGCTTCGGGCTGGGACTACTCGTCGCGCTGGCTGCGCGACGCGCATCGTCTCGCCAGTATTCGCACCACGCAGTTTATCCCGGTGGATCTCAACGCGTTTCTTTACAAGCTGGAGAGCGCCATCGCCAATATCTCCGGTTTGAAAGGGGACAGAGAAACGGAGACGCTATTTCGCCACAAGGCGGAAGCGCGCCGCACGGCCGTTAACCGCTATCTGTGGGATGAGGAGCAAGGATGTTTTCGCGACTATGACTGGCACCGCCAGCAGATGGCGCTCTTCTCCGCCGCCAGCATCGTACCGCTCTATGTGGGACTCGCCACCCACGAACAGGCCGACCGGCTGGCGGAAGCGGTACGCGCGCGCCTGCTCACGCCCGGAGGGATCATGGCCACCGAGTATGAAACCGGTGAACAATGGGATAACCCCAACGGCTGGGCGCCGCTGCAATGGATGGCCATTCAGGGCTTTAAACTGTACGGCAACGACGCGCTTGGCGATGAAATCGCCCGCAACTGGCTAAAAACGGTGAACCTTTTTTACCGCCAGAACCATAAGCTGATTGAAAAATACCATATCGCCGGCGGCACCCCGCGCGAAGGCGGCGGAGGCGAATACCCGCTTCAGGATGGTTTTGGCTGGACCAACGGCGTGGTACGCCGGCTGATTGGCCTTTATGGAGAACAATATTGAGTGATGTTTTTCGTATAACGCCATGACTATGTCGGGGCTAGACGGCTACCGCAATAATATTTAGAAACTCCTCAAGCCGTCTTACCGCCGCAGTGGGGGCTCTGGTATCAGTCACCAGATAATCCAGCGCTCCCCATTCGCTGAATTTAAACAGGCCGGCAATGGCAAACTTGGTGCTATCGCTGACAACCACCCTGACCTTGGCGCAGTCAACCATCGCCTTTTTCAGTTGGGCCTCCTCGTAGGATAGGGTACAAGGGCCCGTTGTCCCGCAAAAGCCGTCCGTCCCTAGAAAAGCAATATCCGCCCGTATGCCGTTGAGGGCGCTGACGCCCCAGGCACCCACCGCCCCCAAGCTGGTGCTTCTCAGCTTGCCGCCAAGCAGATAGACATCGTTATCGCTGGCGGCCAGAACCTGGGCGCAGCCGATCGAATTGGTGAAAATGGTCAGATTTTTCTTCAGCACCAGCAATCTGGCAAGGCTGTATACGGTGCAGCCGGTATCCAGCAGCACCACGCCTCCCTCGGGGATCAGTTCCAGCGCCGCCTGAGCCAATTTATTCTTTGTCTCCGTATTTTCAGTGCTTTTTTTATCAAACGGCCGTTCTATTTCAAGATAGTTGCTGGCAGGAACCGCGCGCCCATGATTTTTTTTGACGATCCCCTGTTTCTCCAGTTCGATCAGATCCTTGCGAATGGTTTCCGTCGACACGCCAAAGCGTTCGGCCAGAACGCCGACGCGAACGGCCCCCTCCGTAACCAGCACTTCGGCCAGATGATTGCGTCTTTCCTGGGCAGAGCTTAACGACATACCGACATCCTTTATTTCCGTTCTCTGTAAACACCGGACGATATCCGCCCCCAGACTGCGTCTTTTCCAGATCTGTGACCCTGACGACATTTTAGAATTTGCGATTAAATACATTATCGCAATATATTACATGGTATAAATCAAAATATCGCAACATTAGATTCAAAAATAAAACCGCAGCCGGCCCGCTCGCATACCTCTTCCTCTGGAACTGATTGCGCACAGCTACGCCGAACTAACGAGTCACCGCCGACGACCTTTACCAAGGGGGAAAAATGGCGCGCATCGCAGTCGATATGGATGAAGTCATCGCGGACTTCAATGTGAAGATGGTGGCGGCTTTTAACCGCCGTTTCGCGGAAACGTTAACTCTGGAACAGCTGAGCGGCCATACCATTCAGCAACTGCGACCGGACCTGCGCGAAGAGATCGACCGGATGATCGGCGAACCCGAGTTCTTCAGCGATCTGCCGGTGATACGGGGTAGTCAGGAAATTCTTAGGCAACTGGTTGTGAAGCATGATGTTTTTATCACCACGGCGGCCATGGAGTTCCCTTTGTCGTTCAATGCCAAATTTTGCTGGCTCAGAGAACACTTTCCTTTTGTTGATCCTTTGCACATTGTTTTCTGTGGTTATAAAGGAATTTTGCAGGCGGATTATCTGATCGATGACAATGCCCGCCATTTTATGAATTTTACCGGGGAAGGTATTTTATTCTCCGCACCGCACAATATTCACCTTACCGGATATCGACGCGTGGATAGCTGGGAGGACGTCGCCGGCCTGTTTTTATAAAGCGGATCAAATCCTGTTCGATGCTGCCTCCATGTCGCCGGTGCCGAATGATGTATCGATGGGCATGAATCAGGTTTGATGGGAAGATCATCGCGCTTGCCTTTCGCCCCACTGGAAAATCAGCGCCTTAATCAACAAACACCGCGCGGCGTTTTTTACGGATATGGGGAATCACGGTGACCACGACCAGCAACAGGGCCGCGAGCAGCAGGCCGGCGGAGACCGGCCGGGTGACAAACACGCTCCATTGACCGTTGGAGAGCGTCAGCGCCCGCAGCATATATTCTTCCATCAATGGCCCGAGGATCAGGCCCAGCAGCAGCGGCGTCGGCTCCAGCGCCAGGCGGTGCATAATAAAGCCGAACACGCCGAATACACCGAGCAGCCACACGTCGAACACGCTGTTATTGGTGGTGTAAACCCCGAACGAGCAGAACAGCACGATGGCAGGAAACAGCCAGCGGTACGGCACGGCGATCAGTTTGGCCCAGATGCCCACCAGGGGCAGATTGAGGATAACCAGCACGGCGTTGCCGATCCACATCGAGGCGACCAGCCCCCAGAACAGCTCCGGGTTGGTTTTCATCACTTCCGGTCCGGGGCGAATGCTGTGAATGGCCATGGCGCCCACCATCAGCGCCATTACGGCATTGGAGGGTATGCCCAGCGTCAGCAAGGGAATAAACGAGGTTTGCGCGCCGGCGTTGTTGGCCGACTCCGGCGCCGCGACGCCGCGGATATTGCCCGCGCCGAACGGCGTTTCGCCGGGGCGCGTGCCAACCTTTTTCTCCAGCGTATAGGCGGCAAAGGCGGCAAGCAGCGCGCCACCGCCGGGCAGCACGCCGAGAATGGCGCCCAGCAGCGTCCCGCGCAAAATGGCCGGCGTCATCATCCGCACGTCCTGCCGGGTGGGCATCAGGCCGCGTATTCTGGCGCTGGGCCGGTTACTCCCCTGCGTCGTCGCCGCGCTGGTCAAATTGGCGATGATCTCGCCAAAACCAAATACCCCCATGGCGACGACGACAAAGTCGATCCCGTCGGTCAGTTCGGCAATGCCCAGCGAGAAACGCGCATTGCCGGAGGTGACGTCCATTCCCACGCAGCCCAGCAGCATGCCGACGATAATCATGGCAATGGCCCGCACCACCGAACCCGAGGCCAGCACCACGGCGCCCGCCAGGCCGAGCACCATCAGTGAAAAATACTCGGCCGTGCCGAACAGAAAGGCCAGCTCGGTGAGCGGCTGCGCAAAGACGGCCAGCACCAGCGTTCCGAAACAGCCGGCGATAAAGGAGCCGATGGCCGCGGCGGCCAACGCCGCGCCGGCGCGTCCCTGGCGGGCCATCTGGTGACCGTCCAGCATCGTCACCACCGAATTGGATTCCCCCGGCAGGTTGACGAGGATGGCGGTGGTGGATCCGCCGTACTGCGCGCCGTAAAAAATGCCGGCCAGCATAATAAGCGCGGATACCGGCTCAAGCCCGTAGGTCACCGGCAGCAGCATGGCGATGGTGGCCACCGGCCCCACGCCGGGCAGCACGCCGACCAGCGTACCCAGCAGGCAGCCGGCGAAGGCGTAGAGAAGATTCTGCCAGGTCAGCGCCACGCTGAATCCCAGGGCGATATTATCGAGGAAGTCCATAACCGTTCTCTACCCGAATCACAAATAGTCCGGCCAGGGGGCAACCGGCAGCCCCATTAAGCGGATGAAAACCACATAGCAGCCCGCCGCCAGAATCGATCCCAGCGCCAGCGCCTGACCCGCGCGATGCTGTTTGCTGGCCAGGCTGGCGATAAAGGTCAATGCGTAGATGCTGACGATCAGCCCCTGCGCCGGAATACCCCAGGCGGGAATGCCTTTAAGCAGGATACCGAAGACACAATTGGCGGCGAGTACGCATACCAGCGGCCGCCACGAGCGCAGAATGCCGCTTTCGCCTGCGCTCGCCGCGGGTGCCGGCCTGCTGCGCGCCTTTTTGATTGCGCCCAGCACAATCCATCCCCCCAGCAATAGCAGCAGAGCGCTCAGCAGCAGCGGGAAACATCCCGGCCCCATGCTGGCGGCCATGCCAAAAGATAGGGAGCGCAGCGCGCCGACGCCAAATATCAGGCCAATGGCGATAAAGAGCAGCCCCGAGTAGAAATTCTGCCGGTTGATATCCATGCCGATCCATCCTCTTTGGGCATCCCGTCGCGATGCCGTTTACGCCCCGACGCCGCCCGGCAAGGCTTGCGCCGCTAACGCCAGGCGCCTCTCCGGAGCGGAACTTAAATGCCCGAATCTTCCACCGCCTGATGCCATTTACGCACTTCGGACTCCACGAAAACCCGGAACGCTTCCGGACTTTGACCGATGGCGTTGGCGCCCGACTCCCTGATGACTTTCACCACTTCCGCATCGGTCAGCGCCTGGCGCGCCGCGGCGCCGAACTTATCGATAATGGCCCGGGGCGTGCCCGCCGGCGCGAAGAGTCCCGTCCAGTTGTACAGCACCGCCGAGGGGAAGCCCTGCTCCGCGGTGGTGGGCACGTCGGGGAACAGCGGCGAACGTTCATTGCTGGTTACCGCCAGGGCGTTCAACCTGCCGGCCGCCACCAGCGACTGGGCGCTTGGCAGGGACGGCGCGCCGATGGTGGCCTCCCCCGCCACCACCGCGCGCACCGCCTCGGCGGGGGCGCGGTAAGGGATATGGCGCAGATCGAGTTTGCCCTCCAGGCGCAGCAGTTCGACCACGAAACGCGAACCGCTGGAGTTGCCCGCCGAGGCGTAGGTTAGCGCGCCGGGCTGCCGCTTCGCCCGCTGCGCCAGATCGGCCAGCGATTTCAGCCCGGTTTGCGGGCTGGCGATCAGCACCAGCGGCGCATCGTTGATCTGGGTGATGGGTTCAAAGTCGTTAATCGGGTGGTACGGCAGCGATTTGTCAATGGCGGACAGCAAGCCGCCATTGGTGCTGATGGACCCTACCAGAATGGTATAGCCATCCGGCGCGGCGCGGGCGACGGCCTGCGCGCCGATGGCGCCGCTGGCGCCGGCACGGTTTTCCACCACGATGGTTTGCTGCAGCAGATCGCCCAGCGGCTTGCTCAGCACGCGCGCCATAATATCCGCGACCGAGCCGGGAGACTGCGGCACGATAAGCGTAATGGGTTTGTCCGGATAGCTGCCGGCCGCAGCCATGGCGACGGCGGATGTACCCAGGAGCAACGCCGCCACGGCAACACGGAGGTTGCTGACATAGTCGCCTGTAAGCCTGAGATACCCGGGCCTACCGTACCGAGGGGCGCTTATGGGACACATCCTTGTGTCCCACCCTAGCGGGCCAGCATAAATGCTGTTCAAATTTGCTCCCGGCAAATTTGTCAGCGGGCTTACGCCGCTACGGCCCCTCGCCACGCTCTCCCTAATAACGAGCTTGCTCAATGATCTGAACGCCGCAACGGCGGCGTGTTTGGCGGCATAAAGAAATGTTTTCATAGGATGTGTGAGTCAAGTAAGAGGAAAGGAATGAAGCCGTTGCCCGCATGGAAAATCGCCGGACAAACCGCCTCGCCGTGACGTATGCCGCAACCATCACCCCGCCTGGGCGATGGCATCGTCCACCCAGCCGCGCGGCCAGTTTTTTTCGCCGATCTGGCGCGCCCATTGCGCTTCCACGGCGGCATGCGCCTGCGCCCTGGCGATAATGTCCGGCGCGGCGACGCGCGGCAGCACGATCACGCCGTCCTCATCGCCGACGATCAGGTCGCCCGGCGCCACCGAGACGCCCCCTGCCGCAATGGGATGGCCGATTTCGCCGGGGCCGGATTTCCAGGGGCCGTTAGGCGTTACGCCGCGGGCGTAGACCGGGATGGGCAGCTTGGCCAGGCCCGCCCGATCGCGGATCGCGCCGTCGATGATAATGCCCGCAATGCCGCGCGAGGCCGCATAGCGCCCCATCATCTCGCCGAGGATGGCATTCTGCAGCGCGCCGCCGGCGTCGCAAATCACAATGTCGCCGGGCCGGGCGACGTCCAGCGCCTTGTGCAGAAACAGGTTGTCGCCGGGGCGCACCTTGACCGTAAAGGCCGGGCCGGCAAATTTCAGCGCCTGGCGCGAATAGTTGTGGAAGCCGCCGGGAAAACTGAAAAGCCGCTGCGATACATCGCCGATCACCGCCACGGGGATATCGCGCGCCGCGACGGCCAGCGCGGCGGGCACGCGCTCAAAATCGGTATTGATACGAAGTCCTACTGGTTCTGTACTCATGGCGTCGGGATCCTTTTGTCTAAAATATCGCCGGAGTGAGAAGTATTGTTTTTTTATTGTTTTTTTAGAACGGTTTTTTTGTGGTTTGTTTAGCGATAATTTTGCTTACGTACCGGTATGATTAACGACTTGACCTTTGCTTACAAAAGAACAAAAATGAAACAATAATCTGAGTATTACCTTTCCTTAACTAATGAGACGCTATGCCTGACTCTCCAACTACAGCGAAAGATGCCTCCTGATGCCCTCATCAACTTCCAGCAATGCGCGCGGTTCCAAAGAAGATGTCTACGCGCTGTTGCGCAAACGAATCACCCTCGGCGAATATGCGCCCGGGGTGCGGCTGAAAGAAATGGCCCTTTCAGAAGAGCTGGGCATCAGCCGCACCCCGATTCGGGCGGCGTTTCAGCGCCTGCGGCAGGATGGTCTGATTCAAGCGGTGCCCAATTGCGGCGTGGTAGTGGCGCCCTGGACGGATCGCGACAATGACGAAATTTTCGATTTGCGCGCCCATCTGGAATCCCACGCCGCGGCGCTGGCGGCGGAACGCCGTCAGGAAGAGCACCTGCGGCAGTTGGACCAGCTCAATGAGCGCATGGCGGATTTGGTGCGTCATCGCCCCGATGATTTCCTCACCGATCTGGAAGAGGTCAATCGACGCTTCCATCAGTTGGTGGTGCAGGCGGCCAGCTCCCCGCGGCTGGCGCATTTCGTCGCCGGCCTGATCGATGTGCCGCGGGTGATTGGCGCATTCTTCTACTACACGCCCAAAGAGCTGGAAAACAGCGTGCAGGATCACCTGGCGATCACCCGCGCCATTGCGCAACGCAAAGATGCGCTGGCGCGCAGCCTGATGGAAGACCATATCCGCACCACGGGGAATCGACTCAAATCCCAGCGGCAGGAAGCGCCCGACACGCCGGACTAGTCGTCCCGCACACGCCGGGTCGCCGCGGCAGACGCGCTGAGCACCAGATGGCCGGGAGCCACCTCGTCATAGCGCACGCGGCGCAACAGGGTATTTACCGCGCAGATAACCGCGGCGGATTCGGTGCGGCGGGAATTAGGGGGATGCATATTTCATCTCCCCCCGGTTTGGCGATATTTTTTATGGCGGGTGTTCTGCCCGTCCGCTTCCCGGCCGTCACCCGGCGGGCGCGGACCAGCCGCCGCCAAGCGCCTGGTACAGCGTGACGGCGTTGAGCAGGCGGCTTTGGCGCAGTTGGATCAGCTCCACCTCCGAGTTGAACAGTCCGCGCTGGGCATCCAGCTCTTCGAGATAGGAGGCGTAGCCTGCCCGATAGCGGTTGCGGGCGTGCTTGAGCGCCTCCGCGACCGCGGCTCGCTGGGCGGCGGCCTCGGTCGACTGGCTCTGCAGGCGGACGACGCCTTCCAGCGCATTCTCCGTCTCCGCAAAGGCGTTCAGCACTACGGCGCGATAGGCCCAGGCGGCCTGGTCGCGCCGGGCCTCCGCCGCATCGGCCTGGGCCGCCAGGCGACCGCCGTCAAACAGCGGCGCCAGCAGGCTGCCGCCCAGATTCCAGACCGTAACCGGATCGATATGCTCGACGAATAACCGGCCGATCGACGCCGTCAGGCTTACCTGCGGCAGCAGGGCCGCGCGCTCGGAGGCGAAAGTGGCATCGGCGGACAGCAGTTCCGCTTCGCTCTGGGCGATGTCGGGACGGCGCGCCAGCAGGCTGGATGGCAGGCCGGGCGCTGGCGTGGGCACCGCCAACGTATCGAAACGGCTGCGTTCGACCGCCCCCGGCGTTTCGCCGGTCAACAGCCGCAGCGCGTTCTCCTGCTGCCGCACGGCCAGCTCCAGCTCCGGGATGCGCCGGGCGGCGGCACGCTGCTCGACCTCGGCCTGGGCCAGTTCCAGCCTTGAGGTATAGCCGGCTTGCGCCCGTTGCGTTGCGACGCGCAGGGATTCGTTACGCGAAGCCAGCGTGTCGCGGGCGACCGCCGACTGGGCGTCGAGCGACGCCAACTGGACATAGGCCCGCGCCGTCGCGGCGGCGACCGACAGCGCGGCGGCATCCCGAGCGTAACGGCTGGCCTGCAGCGCGGCGCGCGCGGCGTTGTCGGAAGCACGGACGCGGCCCCACAGATCGACCTCATAGGCGGCCTGCAATTGGGGCTGGACGGTGGTGCTTGTGGAGGCGCGACCGGTCGCCGCACTCAGACTGCGGGCGTCCTGCGCGGAGAACGAACCGTTCAGGGAGGGCAACAGCGCAGAGCGCGCCTGAGCGGCCAGCGCTTCCGCCTCGCGAACGCGCGCCTCGGCGACGGCAAGATCGGTATTGCCGGCCAGGGCGCGTTCGACCGCCGCCGTCAGTCGCGGATCGCCGAAGGCGCGCCACCAGCCGGCCTGCACCACATCTCCTGGCGGGGCGTCCGCCCGCCAGGCCGCCGGCGCGGCGGACAAAGCATCCTTCTGCGGCGACGGCGACGTGGCGCAGGCGGACAGAAGCAGCGCCAGCGCGCCGATGGAGAGCGGACGACGCATCATTGTTTCTCCCGCCCGCTGTTGCTGGTATCTACGCGCGCCACCACCGACATGCCGGGACGCAGTTGCCGCAATCCCTCCTGATCGGCGTCCAGCACGATACGCACCGGAAGGCGCTGAGCCACTTTGGTAAAGTTGCCGGTGGCGTTCTGGGCGGGCAGCAGCGCGAACTCCGAACCGGTAGCGGGCGAGATGTGCTGCAGGCGGCCGGTAAAGCGGCGATCGTCCAGCGCATCCACGGTCACTATCGCGCTTTGCCCCTCCTGCATAAGGCCGGCCTGGCGCTCCTTGAAGTTGGCGATGATCCACAGTCGCGGCGGCACCAGCGATACCAGTTGGGTTCCGGCGCTCACATACTGACCGCGCCGCGTACCCACCTGCCCCAGTTGGCCGGCTTCAGGCGCGGTGATAACGGTGTTGTCCAGGTCGATCTCCGCCAGCCGGACCGCTGCCCGGGCGGACGCGACCGCCGCCTCCAGCCCCAGTCGCGAAACCTCTACGGAGCGCACATCCTGACGCGCCACCTCAAGCGCCGCCTCGGACTGTTTGACCGTGGCCCGCGCCGCGCGCAGGGCGGCTTCGGCCTCGTCGCGTTCGCGGATGGACAAGGAGCCATCGGCCGCCAGTTCGGCCACGCGCGCCATGTCGGCCTCGGCGCGGACCCGCTGGGCGCGGGCGGAGGCCAGCTCGGCCTCGCGCGAGCCAACCGTGGCGCGGCTGGACGCCTGCGCCTGCGTCGAGTTGGCGAGATCGGCCTCGCTCGACGCGAGGCCGGCGCGAGCCTGCTCCAGCCGCTGGCGGTAGATGCGGTCGTCGATGCGAAACAGCGCCTGGCCCGCATCGACGTTCTGAAAATCGCCGACCAGCACGTCGGCCACATAACCGTTGACCTGCGGCGATATCGTCGTCACCTGGCCGCGCACATAGGCGTTTTCGGTGCGCTCAAACGGCGACGAGAACGGCGGGAGCCGCCAGGCGAACAGGACCAGCAGCACGGCGATAACGGACAGAACGCCGATGGCGACGGCCAGGCGCAGGCTGGGAGGGGATTGCTGTTCCGAAGGCTTCGGGTCCTGCTCCCCGCTCCCCGGCAGCCCCTTATCTTCTGGCTGCCGGACTGGCGATGAATTCGCGTCGTCGGTCGTCGGTTGGCGGGGCTTGCTGTTTTCGCTCATAGGGTCATCCGTCAGATTGGGGCGGCCGCTGCGGCGTTGTCGCCGGCGGGTTGGGGTTGTGGGGCGTTCCTGCGCTTGACGGCCTGCCAGATCATGTCGGCGACGTTAATCAGCAGTTGCAACACGGCAAAGGAGCCGATCAGCAGGAACACATCGTTGAACGCCAGAATGCCGGCCTGCTGGTTGGCCAACTGCGCCACTCCGGCAAGGCCGCCATACTCCTGCACCGCCGCGGCGGACTGCGCATCCGCGATCGCGACGCCCTCGGAGAGGTAGGACAGGTGATGCTGCACGCGTACGGCCTGGAACGTCGACAGGATCGCCGCGCCGAGCTGGCCGCCCAGGATCTGGGTGACGCCAAACATCACCGCGAAGGTGACGACCGATTGCAGGCCGCGCGCCATCAAATGTCCGATGCCGATGATCACGGCCGCGCCCATAAACATCGCGCCGGAGAAACTCAGCAGAGCCTGGCTGAAGTAGAGGTTGATCGGGTGGGTCGCCGCGGTGGCGTGCGCGTCCATAAAGGCACCGACCGCGATCAGCGCCAGCGAGAGCAGCAGTTGGGCCATGATAAGCTTGGTGGAGATCAGCAGGCTGAACGCGCTGACCAACACGCCGGCGAGGGTGGCGACCAATACCACACCGTAAAGTTCGCGCATCTGTTCGGCGCCGAAGCCCAGCGTCATCAGCAGGCCGGTGGAGCCAAACGGCTGCTCGCTCAACAGCATGCGCACCAGCAGCATCGAGAAAGCGAAATTCATAAAGCCCAGGCTGAACAGCCAGTGGGTGTCGAGCAGCGGGTTCCTGCGGCGATGCTCGAAGGCCAGCCCCGCGCCCAGCAGCGCGATCGCCGCGGCCAGCGCCCCCCCCAGCCACGCGGTGTCGAACCACCAGTGGTTGCGGCCCTGCGCGACTACCGCCACCAACAGCGCGAAGCCAGGCGCCAGCAGCGCGAAGCTGATAAAGTCCTTGCGCTCGAACGCATGTACGCGGATGCCGGGCGGCAGCGGAAAGGCGTAGACCGCCGCCAGCGAGGCCACCGCGAACCCCGCCTCCAGCGCATACAGGCTCTGCCAACTGCCGTAGTCCAGCAGCGAGGGCGAGATGATCCAGGCCAGCGGCATCGCCAGCTGCGAGGCGCCGATGCCGAGGATAATGGTCTGCAGGCGAAACCGCGCCGGCAGCGCCTGCGCCATATACATCACCGCCAGCGCACCGAGCGCGGCGCCGGCCACGCCGCTGACCGCGCGCATCGCCAGCGCGCCGGCGTAGGTGTCGCTGAGCAGGTGCCCCACCGCGGCGAGCGCGTAGATCAGCATAAATACCTTGGTGAACGAGGTCAGCCCGAACTGCTGCCGATACTTGATCAGCAGCAGGTTCATCGAGACGTTGAACATCACGTAGATGCAGCTCAGCCAGGTGCCCTGCACCGGTTCGAGCCCCAGTTCGCCCTGCATGGCGCTCAGGTTGACGCCCACCAGCGCGGTGCCGAAGCCGCCGGTCAGTCCCAGCAGCAGCGCGGCCAGTCCGTAGTAGAAACGGGTGCGGGGCGGCAGGTCGGGGGTCGACGGCGTGCCGGGAATGGCAGGACGTTCATGCGGCTTCCAGTCGGGGATCTCGCCGATGACGTCGCCCAGGCGTCGCTGTCCCATCAGTCGCGACTCCGCACGCCGTTGAGCGCCAGGTCGAGGATGCGCGCGCCGGCAGCGTCATCATCCGGCGCCAGGCGGGTGGCGGAGGCGATCATACGACCGACGCTGACCACATCGTCTAGAGTCAGGTCGGCTCGCACCTTGCCGGCCGCGATGGCGTCCGCCAGGGGCTGTTCAAAGCGCGCCAGCAAATCGCGCCGCCGTTCCTGCATGCCGGGGTGGCTGGGCTCTATCGCCCGCCACGCCGCTTCGAGCGACGGCTCCCGATGCGTCACCCGCCCTATTTCGGTAAGCATGGCCAGCAATACCTCGCCGGGCGGCATGCCCTTGCCGACATTTAACACCGGGGCGATATCGCGATCGAACAGGGCAAGCAGCAGCGCGGTCCGATCGGGGAAATGCCGATAAAGCGTGGCCCGCCCCATGCCCGCCGCCGCGACCACCGCATCCAGAGACACATGCGCGCCTTGCCTGGCGAAGACGCGCGCCGCGGCGTCCAGCAGTATCGCCCGGTGCCGTACGGCGTCACTGCGGTTTTTTTTAATGTGAATCATCAGTTTTCCATAAATAAACGGAATATCTGCCTACCTTATACGGACAATTTTGTCCGTTTGTCAAATAAAGAGGTCTGTTTCAATACTTATCCATAGGCAAAATAGTTAGTTTTAACGATGTGCATAAAAAATCCCCCGTTTAACCTGAAGCTGCTTTACGCAATGGTTTATCGCGCGCCGACGGCGCCGAAAACAGCGGCAAATAACCCAGGATAGGGCGGTGAACGGGATGGATGACTGGTCGATCGACGCGGATGCAATTTTATACTCAGGCGCATTCCTGACCCTTATCGGTGAGGTAGTGCTGCTGCGTTTTATGGTTAAAAAAAATCGCTCGACGGCGTTTTGCAACGGCTCCTGGGTTGCCGCCTTTCTGACGGCGGGCGCCATGACATGGCTGATAACGGGCGCCTGGACCGAATGGCTGCTGCTGTCGGGCGCGGCGGCGGCCTTCGCGCTGTTCGCCGCGGCGATCATGCCGCGATTAACCGTTTTCGGCGCCGGATTGCTGGCCGGCAGATTCTATCTTCCCCTGTGCGGCATGCTTCTCCTGCATGCCGGCGCCAGGGGAAATAGCTGGTCGGCCGCGCCGGGCTTCGGCTATTACCTGATTCAGGCGGCTTTACTGATCGTCGCCGTGATCGGCACCTTGTTTATCGCGCTGTCCTCGCTGGCGCCGTTTTGTCTGCGCTACCCCAAGCGGGATCGGGCGCGGGAAAAGATGGCCGCCCTGAGCGGAAAGTTTACCCCCAAGGTCTCCGTCCATCTCCCCTGCTACGCCGAGCCGCCCCACCTGGTCATGGCGACGTTAAACGCCATCGCCAACTTCAATTATCAGCATTTCGAGGTGCTGGTGATTGATAACAACACCAAAGATCCCGATCTGTGGCGGCCGGTTGAAGCGCACTGCGCGCGGCTGGGTCCGCGATTCCGCTTTTTCCACGTCGATCCGCTAAGCGGCGCCAAGGCCGGCGCGCTGAATTTCGCCCTGACGCAAACCGCCGACGACGCTGAAATCATCGCGGTAATCGACGCCGACTACCTGGCGAAAGCGGACTTTCTGCAGCAGTTGGTGCCGCTGTTCGCCGCCGCAGAAACCGGGTTCGTGCAGACCAGCCACGACTATCGCCAATGGGAAACCAGCCGGGTGCTTTCCGGCGCCTACTACGAATATCTGC
Source organism: Brenneria tiliae (assembly GCF_023347575.1). NCBI lineage: Bacteria > Pseudomonadati > Pseudomonadota > Gammaproteobacteria > Enterobacterales > Pectobacteriaceae > Brenneria > Brenneria tiliae. Next base: position 43,433 of record NZ_JAKPCB010000099.1, read on the forward strand.
CGCTGCACAAACTGATGCTGCCGGCGCTGAATGAATACGATGCCGCCTACACGGTGGGCACCATGTGCCTGATAAGACGCGCCGCCCTGCAAAAGGCGGGGGGCTGGGCGGAGTGGGCGCTGACCGAAGACTCCGAGCTGGCGGTAAGAATTAACGCCCAGGGCTATATCGGCCACGTTTTCGCCGACACCTGGGGCAAGGGGCTAATCCCCGGCACCCTGGAGGGGATTAAAAAACAGCAGTTCCGCTGGACCGCCGGACCGGTGCAGCAGTTGAAAAAACACTGGCGCCTCTATCTGGGCCTGAGCGAAGACGGCCGCCTGAGTTTCCCGCAAAAGGTGCTGGAGCTGCGCCATAGCTTCGATCGCCTCCCTACCGCGCTGTCGTTTTTTATTGCCTTTCCCAGCCTGTTTCTCTGCGGGCTATCCATCTGGCGTCAATCCGTCGCCGCGGTGCCGCACAGTCTTATCGCCCTGATCCTGGCCGGCGTTATCGCCGCCTGTATAGACCGCTGCATGCAAATGAAGCTGATGGGCGCCGCGGGCTGGCGCGACTACGTCTACGGCCTGCTGGTCGGCGAAGCCCTGAAGTGGACCTATATCAAAGGCTTCTTTTCTCCGTTCTTCAACCGGGAAATGGCCTGGCACCGCACCGATAAGTTCTCGAAAGCGCAAAATTTTATCCGCGCCTTTACCTCGGCCAAAACGGAAACCTGCTGGGCGCTGGCCTATTTCGCCATCGCCGCCGGGCTGCTGTGCTTTACCCCTTTCCAGCGTTTTGACTACGTCGCGCTGACGGCGCTGTTATTCGCGGCGCAGGGCGCGGGTTTTCTCTGTACCTTGCTCGTCGCGCTGCTGATGGAAGCCGAACTTGCGCAGTCCGAAAAACCGCCATACGCCGGCGATTAACCAGAATAGCCGGCGGAGCCGGGATAACTATTGGAGGCTAAATGAAAAAACTCTCTTTGCGCGCCTGGCTGCGGCCTTGCGGCGCCGGCGTCGCGCTGGTATTGGCCGGATATGTCGCCGCCGCCGTCGATGAAACGCCGGAAAGCGCCCTAAGATTAAGGGAGCGCGGTCCGCAGCCATTAATGATGGCGGGACAGGATCATGCGGTAACCCCGCAGCCGGACGCCGCGCGGCAACCGAATCCCCTGGCGGCGGTCATCGACGGCGCCAAGGCGGCCCTGCGGACGGCGCCCGTTGACGACGTCGTCGCCAGCGGCATCGGTAAAGAAAGCTATCTGGACCTGGTCGATGGCGTGGTGGAACACTTCCGCCACTTCCAATCCGCCGGCGGCCGCATTATCGATCCCTATCTACACCGGGAATCGCAATACAGCACGCCGACCTATGCCCTGGCGGCCGCTACGCTGGTCGGCAGCGGGAAACGGCCCGAACTGCTCGACAGCGCCGCCCGCGCGCTGACCAGTTCGCTTTATCAGCTGGCTTCCGGCACCACGGCGCAAAGGACCGGCGATTTTTTTATCCTGCCGACGATGCTGGCCTACCGCCAACTGCGCGATCGCGTCGATACGGCGACCAAAAACCGCTGGGATCGTTATCTGCGCCTGATCAAGCCCGAAATAGCCTATGCGGATCTTATCGGCGCAGGCCAGAACGACGTTATGAACTGGAACAGCGCGGCGATTGCCGGCGAGTATCTGCGCCATAAAGAGGGCTTTACGGGAGAGGATTTCGTGGCGCGCTACCTCAGCGCGCAACTGCCCCGCTTCACCCCGCAGGGACTCTATCGCGATCCGGATCTGCCGTTGATTTACGATGCCGAGGCGCGGTTCAACTTCAGCGTGCTCCTCGCCGCCGGCTATCAGGGAGAGTGGCGTCAATCCCTTGATATTCTGTTGGCGCGCGGCGCCTGGGCAAGCCTGCTGATGCAGGCGCCGACGGGCGATTTCCCCGCCGGCGGACGCAGCGCCGATCACATCTGGAATGACGCGCTAAACTGCGCCTCCTTTGAGTTCTGGGCCAACCGCAGCAAGGCCGCCGGCGATGGAGTGGCGGCCGGGGCGTTTAAGCGCGCGGCCCGCCTCGCGGCCGGCGCGGCGTCGCGCTGGGTGCGGCCGTCGGGTGAATTCCAACTGGTAAAAAATTATTTCGATCCGGCCCTGCGTCACGGATACGAGGATTACTCCGCCGACTCCCACTACAACCTGCTGGCCGCCGCCTATCTGTCCATCGCCTGGTCGCTGGCCGACGAAAGTATCCCCGAGGGCGTCAGCCCGGCCGATATCGGCGGTTTCGTGCTGCATCTGCCCGACTTCCATAAGGTGTTCGCCAACGCGGCGGGAAACTATATCGCCATCGACACCGCCGCCGATGCCCGCTACGACAGCACCGGCATCCTGCGGCTAAGCCGCAGGGACGATAAAAATCCCCCTGGTTCGGCGATCAATGCCCCGGCAAACGATTTTCCCCTGGCTATAGGCGTCGCCTGGCCGTCCGCGGGAGGCTGGCAATCGCTGGCGCAGTTCGCCGGCGATCGGGTTGGCGCCCAGGTCGCGGTAACGGCGGCGCAACCGGCGGCGGTCGGTTTCAACGTTACCTACCGTTTAAAAGGCGCCGCGGTCGACGGCGTCAGCGAAAACTACCTGCTGACCAAGGACGCCCTGTCGGTGGCGATAAATATCAACGGTCCGATCGATAGCTGGAAAATACGCTATCCGGCTTTCGTCACCGACGGCAAAAACCTGGCGCAGCGGCGCACGCGCGGCGCCTCCCTGGTTACGCATATCGGCGATCGCCGGGAGACATTCGCCATCATCGCGCCGGAAAAAACGACTCTCGCCGGCAGCGGGCGCTTTATCCGCGCCGACGGCGGCTATAGCGAACTTTTCGAAGCCGCCGGCAGCGGCCGGACCCTGACTTACCGTCTCAGTTCCACCCCGGGAGAAAAACATGAAAAACAGTGATGCCGCACATCGCCGCAGCGCCCTGGCGCCAGGCTGTCTTCCTGACGCCGCCTCACGGGCAACGATATCGCTGCCGCGCCGTCAATTTATCCTGCGCGTACTGCCCGCGCTGTTGATAACCGCCGCCGCGCCGCCGCGGATAAGGGCGCAGACGATAACGCCGGAAAAACCGCGCGCGCTGGATAGCGCCACCATGCAAATCCTGCTGGCGCTGGCCGAAACCATCAACGGCGTTCAGCCGCTGCGCGGACACTACGCGCGCTATTACCGTCATCAGGTCCGTCACCAGCCCGGCTATTCGGCCGCCTGCCGGCTACTGGCCGGCGCCGTGGAAAACGCCGCCCGGCGCATAACCGGCAACGGATTCGTCGCCTGCGATGCGCTTGCGCGCACGGATATCCTCAGCCGTCTGGCGCCGACATCGGCGGACGAGCGGGAATTTATGGAGCGGTTTTGCCAGGAAACCCTGGCGATCTTTCAGAAAACGGATATGTGGATCCAGCTTGGCTACCGGTCGTGGCCCGGCAGCGCCCGCGGCCTGGATGAGTATCGGACCCCGCTGCCGGCCTGATGGAACGCCGGCCGGCAGGGGAATGCATTAACCCCCACAGAGTGGTTTTTCCATGAAAAATATCATTATCGTCGGGTCGGGGATCGTGGGAACGACCCTGGCCTACCATCTGGCAAAAGCGGGCCACCGCGTCGAGGTTTTCGAAAGCGGGCCCGCAACCCCCTACCCCCATCATCCGCAGTATCAGCTTGAGGTACTGTATTCAAATCGCTACGCCGATTTCTCCGGGCGGATCCCGCCGCCGCTTCCGGAAGGGTTCCGCGGCCTGTCGCAGTCGGGGGACTATCCGGCGTCGATCGACCAGGAGCGGCTGATGTGCGTCGGCGGTATGGCCACGCGCTGGTTCGGCATCGCGACGCGCTTTACGCCCGTAATGTTTCAGCCGCGTACCCACCACGGCTACGGCAGCGATTGGCCGCTAAGCTACCGGCAGTTGGAAAGTTATTACTGCCGGGCCGAAGAGTATATGGCGGTGTCCGGCAGCGCGACGGATAACCCTTTCGCGCCGCCCCGCTCGCGGGAATATCCCCTGCCGCCTTTTGAGTTGGGCTACTACGATCGACGGCTGGCGGAAAAACTGCGCGCCGGCGGGCTGTTTTTTCACACCACCCCGCAGGCGCGCACGCACCACAAATACGACGGACGTCCGCAGTGTGAAAATTTCGGCTTCTGCGCCGTCTGTCCCAGCGGCGCCCGCTATAGCCCGAACCATCACCTCAATCTCGCCATCGAGTCGGGAAATCTGACGCTGCATACCGCGACCACGGTCAGACGCGTGGTGGTGGAAAACAACCGCGCCCGGGCGATTGTCTACTACGACCGCAACAGCGGACAGCAACGGGAAAAATCGGCGGACGTCATCGTGGTGGCCGCCGGGGGGATCGAGTCGGCGCGGCTGCTGTTGTTGTCGAAGAACGGCGGCATCCACCGGCACGGCATCGGCAATAGCGCCGGACTGGTCGGTAAGAATCTGATGTTCCACCATATCTGGTGGGGCCATATGACGTTCGCGGAAAAAATGATGCCGGGCAGAGCCGGACCGCCCACGCTGCTATCCCATCAGTTTATCGCCCCTCCCGGAGTGCGCGCTTACGGCGGCATGACGGTGGAGCTGTTTGACGATTATTTTCGCGGCTATACCGACGGCGTGGCGCGGAAAAAATGGCGCAACGGCGCGGAAATCGTGCGCGCCATGCAGCCGCTGCTCAACAGCCGCGTCCTGACGTTTAACGCCGAAACCGTGCCGAGCGACAGGAAATATCTCGATCTTTCCGGCCCCGTCGACCGGTTCGGCGATCCCTTCGCCCATGTAAACTATCAACTGACCGACTTTGATTACGCCACCTATGCCAAAGCGACGGCCATCAGCAAGCAAATCGCCGACGTGTTGGACGCCAGGAGCGTGGAGATCGCCGCGGTTAAACAATTCTGGTCGGCGCATCATCACCTGGGAACCTGCCGCATGGGGAAATCAGCGCGGGACAGCGTGGTAGACTCATTCGGCGCCGTGCATGACACCCGAGGCCTGTACGTGTGCGGCGGCAGCACCTTCGTCACCGCGACGTCGATACAACCGACGCTGACCATGGTGGCGCTGGCGATACGCAGCGCCGACCATATCGCTGAAGCGCTGCGCTAATCTGGAGATAATTTCCGCCAGCGCCAAGCAGTCCGGCGACGCGATAAGAATTTTTTGCGTCCGTGCGGATCACGTCCGTACGCGCTGACGCTTGCGGCAAGCTGCAAAATAAATAGAGTGCCGACAATGGATGTTGCCTTAGCCAAACTATCGCCCCCCGAGTTGCCTGCGATGTCAATTCAGCGTATGGCGATTGAAGAGCGGATCGATCGCCGTTCGACGGCCAGATTGATCGTGATGTCGGCGCCCAGCGGCTTTGGCAAGACAAATGCGATGCTGCAGTATTATGCCCGCCTGCAACGCCGGGGCACGGCGATAGCCTGGCTTAATATCGATGCACACGATAATCACGGCGAGCGCTTTTTATCCCTGCTGAATACGGCGCTCGACCTGACGCCTATTCCGGCGCCGAGCGCGCCCGGCACTGGCCGGTCAAGGCAGGACGCCGTCAGGGAGATTTGCCGCCGTATCGAAAGCCACCCCGGCGCGCTGGCCCTGTTCTTCGACGACTTTGCAGCCCTGGCCGACCCCGCAGTCCTTGCCGCGGTGCAAAGTCTGGTTTATCAGTTGCCCGTCAATGCGCAGATGATTATCGGCTCAAGGGAGCCGCCGCCTTTTGGCGCCAGCCGCCTGAACGCCAACCATCAGTTGATCGCCATCGGTCCGCGGCAGCTGCAATTTTCGCTTGGTGAAACCGTTGAGCTGGTGCGGGCGAAATACGGCCGGCGGGTAACGCCGCAGCAGATCGAGCGGCTTCATTATCGTACCGAAGGCTGGCCGGCGGCGCTTAATCTTGCCTTGCTGTGCGCGGAGGAGGCGGAGACGCACAGCCTCGACCCGTTGCCGCTTCCCAACGCCGCCGTGGCGGACTACCTGGCGGAAAATGTACTGGCGCCGCTGCCGGAGGCGTTGCAGCATTTTTTACTGCGTACCTGCGTACTGGAAAAACTGAGCGCGCCGCTATGCAACGCGGTTATCGGCCATCCGTACGGAGAAACGCAACTGCAAAAAATAGCCCGGGCGAACCTCTTCCTGTTTCCCGCGGACGCGGAACATTGTTGGTTCCGCTATCACCGGCTGTTCGCGGAATGCTTACGCGCCCGGCTTGAGCGCCACCATCCCGAATGGGCGGCGCAAGCGCATCTGGCGGCGTCACGCTGGCACCTTGCCGGCGGAAATATCATCGCGGCGATTGAACATGCGCTGGCAGGCGGCAATCCGCAATATGCGGTAACCCTGATGGCGCCACACCTGGACAAGATCGCAACGGAAGCAAACTTCGGCACCCTCTGCCGCTGGTTCGACCTGTTGCCGGCGGCGACATTCGATGCTTTCCCGCGCCTGAGCCCCCCTTTTGCGCTTTCCCTCGCCTGGTGCGGACGTCCGGCGGAGGGAATAAAACTGCTGGACGCGTCCCCGCACCCGCGCGCCGTTTCTGTCGAACGCCTGGCGGTGCGCGCATTCTGCCTGCTGATAAAGGATGAATGCGCCTGCGAAGATAAGATGGATATGGCTATCTGGCGCCGGCAGCCGCAACGCCGGTCGACGCCGCAGTGGCTGCTGATCCTCTGCCAGGCTTACCTCCTCAACGGCAGAAACCGTTTTGGCGAAGCGATGCTCATCATCAATATGGCCAGAAAACATTTCTCCGCGGCGCAAGATGCGGAGAGAAGCGCCTTTGCCGAACATATACAAGGCGTCTGCGAGTTTACCCAGGGGCGCCTGCAGGAAGGATACCGGCGCTTACGCCTGGCCGAGGGCGATCTCGCCGCCTGCGGCAAAATCTTTTTCCGCGAAAAGCCGACGCTGCTCGCCACGATGGCGGTTATGCGCGCCGAACTGCTGTATGAGAAGGATGAACTGTCCGAGGCCGACGAACTGCTGACGAAATTCTTCTCATCCGCGGGCGAGAATTTTTTGCCGGACATTATGGTGATCAGCCACATTACCATGTCGCGCCTCGCGCTGACGCGGGGCGACCGGGAAAAGGCCATTGAAATGCTCATGCGGCTCGAACGTATAGGCCAGCGCCAGGGGCTGCTGCGGCTGGTGGCCACCTATTGGCTGGAGCGCTCGCGCATCGCCTTGCTTGAGGGCGACGTCCCGGCGGCGGAAACTTTTATGGCCTATTTCGACCAGCAGGCGCCATGGAAATATTTTTGTTCGTTTGAACGACACGGCAACGATATCGACATGCCGGCGATCGGCAACCTGCGGCTGCTGATCCGTTCGGGAAAAAGCGCGGCGGCGCCGGCGGAACTAAGACGTCAGATTGCGCTGGCGGAAAGCCTTAACCGCCACCGCCGGGCGCTGAAGCTGAAGATCCTGCTGGCCGAGGCGTTACACCGTAACGGTGACGTTCAGGCGGGGTTAACCACCCTTTGGCATGCGGTGGCGTTTGCCGCCCGGGAAGGATTTATCCGCACCTTCGCCGACGAGGGCGATGGCGTGGCGCTGCTGCTGCGTGCGCTGCGCCGGCAAATACGGGATGATGAAAGCGAGCTTATCCGCTTTGTGGATCGACTGCTGGCCGCATGCCAACCGCAAGACGCGCGGCGCGCCATCACCTGCGCATCCCGGCCCACGGAGATGCTGACTTCCAGAGAGGTGGAAGTGCTGGAACTGCTGTCGTCCGGCTTTTCCAATGCCGCCATCGCCGAAAAGCTGTTCGTGGCGCGAACCACGGTCAACGCCCACCTGCGCAATATCTATTCCAAGCTGGAAACCCACAGCCGCACCCAAACCGTGGCGGTGGCGCGCTCCCAGGGTTTGCTGCGCTGATATTGAGATCGCCGTCAAAGAATGTTTATTTATTGCCATAATCGATAAGGTCGGAAAACCATATTCAACAATATTTCGCTCCCTTAATTGCCATGTTTCACATTTACTATGCCAATAATGACATTTGACTGCATTATTACCGACTGCGACAATGCAGTCATAATAACAAGGTATTAAAAACCTTTTATAATCAGATCATTGTAGATAAATCACCCTCAGATTTATCACTACGGATAAGTATAATGCCGTCCTGTCCGGCAACGCCGATTTAATTAATAACGCCATCACCAACTTATAGCCAAAGAAATAAAACTGACTGGATGATATATGTCATACCAGGGGCATACACCGAATATTATAAACTCCGTCGGAGGACGACATGACGATTACGCCCAAACGCATTCTCACTTATCTGCTGCTTCTGCTGGGGCCGGCGCTCTGGGCGGCGGGATCGCAAGCCGCCCCGGCCAGGCAGGTGCTGAACTGGGTGATTGAGGCCGAACTGCCGACCGCCGACTCCGTCAGGTCATACGACACCCTGAGCGTCTCGCAGATTGAGCTGTTCGGCGAAGGACTGTACAAACTCGGCCAGGATAACGTCATTATCCCGGCGCTCGCCGCCGGAGAACCGCAAATCAGCGACGACGGCACCGTCTACACCATCAGGTTGAAAAACGGCCTGAAGTGGTCCAACGGCGACCCGCTTACCGCCGGGGATTTCGTCTTTGCCTGGCGGCGGCTGCTCACGCCGGCCACCGCGGCCCAGAACGCCAGCACCTTCTACAACATCAAAAACGCCAAGGCGATCAACAACGGCGAAGCCGATCCCGCCACGCTGGGCGTCGCGGCGCTTTCCGACACCGAGCTGCAAGTAACGCTTGAGTATCCCAACCCCTATTTCCTTGCCGCGCTGGCCTCTTCCGCCAACCTTTTCCCGCAGAACGAAGCCTTCGTTACCGCCAAGGGCGCCGCCTACGGCACCAGCAGCGAGAATACGCTGAGCAACGGGCCGTTCGTGCTGACCGACTGGGACGGCCTCGGCCTGACGTGGCGCTATGTGAAAAACGACAACTACCATGACAAGGCGGCCATTAAACTGGACGAGCTCACCGTTCAGGTGGTGAAGGAAACCTCCACCGGCATCAATCTGTATGAATCGGGCGCCGTCGATGCGGCTAAAATCGACGGCGACTATATCCGCCACTACCGGCGCGACCCCGCTTACCTTTCGGTGCCGACGCTGCGCGCCTCCAACCTGGAGCTCGGCATCAGCTCCAGCCCTGTGCTGCAAAATGAGAACGTCCGCAAGGCGCTCTCCCTGGCCATCGACCGTAAGGAACTGACCGGCAGCATCCTCGCCGACGGCTCCCTGCCGCTGACGAGCACCATTCCTCAGGGTATCGCCGCCAATCCGGCCAGCGGCGTCGATTTCGCCCAGGAGGCGGGCGACCTCGCCCCGACTGATAAGACGCAGGCCAAGGCGCTGTGGCAAAAGGCGAAACAGGAGCTCGGCAGGAACGCCGTCACGCTCGAACTGATCACCAGCGACTTCGACGAGGCCAAGCGTACCGGCGAGTATCTGCAAAGCCAGCTGTCCGCTACGCTCGACGGGCTGACGATAGCGCTGAGCAGCGTGCCCACCAAGGTTCGCTTCGACAAGATGATGTCCTACAAATTCGACCTGGCACTCGGCGGCTGGACCGGTGAATTCGATCCGGTAACCTACCTGAACCTCTTCTACTCCACCTATGAGCACAATCACAGCCGCTTCAAAGACGCCGCCTTCGACGCGCTGATCGATAAAATCAAGACCACCGACGCCACCGACCCCGGCCAGCGCTGGGCGAGCCTGCAGCAGGCCAACAAGTTTGTGCTTGACCGGGCGCTCACCATCCCGCTCTATCAGGGGTCGAAGAACTATCTGATCAATCCGAAATTGAAAGGCGTCATCACCCGCAGCATGGGAACGCCGATCGATATCACCCACGCCTATTTTGAACATTAACCGCCCTGGCGTGAATAGCGCCCGAGGCGCGGCCGGAAAAACGGCCGCGCCCTTACCGCCAGGCGCCGCAACAGGAAAGACCACGATGCCATCGTCCATATCGCCCGATTCCCTCCTTTCCTACCGCTTTCTGTCCCACCTGACCGCCAACGCGTCGGGAACCGCCGCCGCGTTCGTCGTGCGCCGCCCCGACCGGCGGCGCGACGGATACGTCAGCGCCCTGCATATCTTCGACGGAACGGCCGAACGGCGCCTGCTCAGCCGTCTCGCTTCGCCGCTCTACGCCTGGGAGGACGATACCCATCTGCTGGCGCATCTTGCGCCGCCGGCGCGGCGCGGCGGCGCAAGCGCCGTCACCGAACTCTACCGGCTGGATCTGTCCGGCGGCGGCCGGGAGCTCGCCGTTACTCTCCCGGTGCCGCTCGAAGAGTTCGAGGTACTGGCGGACGGGCAACTGCTGTGTTCCGCCCTGCTCGCGCCAGCGGATCTCGATCTGCTCTTCGGCGGCTCGCCGCCAAAAAACGCGGCCGCTGACGAGCCGTCCGCCAGCGGGTACGCGCGTTTCGAGAGGATTCCGTTCTACGCCGACGGCAGGGGGTTTCTGCATAACCGGACGCGCCGGCTGTTTCTTTTCAACCGCCGTCAGGGAACGGCCACGCCGATCTCCCCGCAGGATTTTATCGTCGATGCCTATGCGCCGGACAGCACCGCGCGCGTCGTCTATTTCAGCGGGCAGCAGGACAGCGGCGTCAGAAAAATCAGCGATACGCTGTGGCGCTACGATCTGACGGACGGCACGCTGAAGCGGCTTTATCACGGCGACCTGGATATCCGCCGCATTTATCCTCTCGGAGACGCAGCCATCGTCGCCGCGACGGATCGCGCGGCATACGGCCACGGCCAATCCGACGACTTCTTTCTCCTGTGCGATGGGCAACTGCGCCCGCTGGCGCAACCCGGCTTTATGACGCATAACACCGTCAGCTCCGACTGCCGCCTGACGTCGGGCGTCGGGCGCGAAGTGGAATATAACGGCAGGATCTATTTTCCCGCCGTGCGCGGCCATCAGTCCCATCTTTTTTCCCTCGGCGCGGACGGTCGCCTGGCGGATCACCTGACCTTTGCCGGCAGCATCGACGCGCTGGCCCGCCTCAACGACAGATGGATCGCCATCGGCCTGCGCGATCAGCGGCGGCAGGAAATCTACGCGCTCGACGGGCTCGCCCCGGCGAATGAGACGGGAAAAATCGCCCGCGGAGATGCGCTTCCCCAGACGGTACGCCTGACCCATATCAACGCCGGCGACGTCCGCGCCGGGGTACGGGCCGTTGTCCCCGTGCATCTCAATTTCGTCTGCGGTTCGCCGGACGGCGCGCGGCAAACCGTCGACGGCTGGGTGTTGCCCCCCGCGAACGGCGAGTCGGGGAAAAAATACCCGGCCATCCTGACCATCCACGGCGGCCCGCGCGCCGTTTACGGTACTGTGTTCTCCCATGAGATGCAGTATTGGGCGCACCACGGCTACTACGTTCTCTATTGCAATCCGCACGGTTCCGACGGCAAAGACGACGCGTTCGCCGATATCAGAGGCGGATTCGGCGGCGATGACTATCGGGATATCCTGCGCTTCGTCGACCTGGCGCAGCAGGCCCATCCCGGTATCGACGCGGCGCGGATAGGTGTGACGGGGAGCTCGTACGGCGGATTTATGACCAACTGGATCGTCTGCCATACCGACCGTTTCAGGGCCGCCGCCGCGCAAAACGGCATCTCCAACTGGGTGTCGCTGGCCGGCACCTCGGATATCGGCTACCACTTTATTCCCGACCAGACGGGCGCGCAGCCGCTGTTGCCCAACGTGGAGAAAGCCTGGGCGCAGTCGCCGCTCAGGTATGCCGGAAACATTCGCACGCCGCTGCTCTTTCTCCACTCGGAGCACGACTACCGCTGTCCGCCCGAGCAGGCCTATCAGCTGTTCACCGCCCTGAAGCTCGGCGGACAGGAAACCCGATTCATCCTGTTCCACAACGAGAGCCACGAACTGTCGCGCAACGGACGGCCCGCTAATCGGATTGCGCGCCTGCGGGCGCTGACCGCATGGTTCGACGCTCACCTGAAGGAAAGCGCCTGATGAATAATATTTTCCGCTTCCTCGCCAGACGGCTGATTTATATGGTAGTGACGCTGTTGATGATCTCTTCCCTGACATTCCTGCTGATGAACCTGCTGCCGGGTTCCCCGTACAATAACGAGGAAAAACTCACCGCCGGCCAGCGGGTGCTGATGAACGAGAAATACGGTCTGGACAAGCCGCTGGCGCAGCGCTATGTCATCTATATGGGCGGCGTAGCGCAGGGCGATTTCGGCATCTCGCTGCAATTCGGCGACCAGCCGGTAAGCAAACTGCTGCACAACCGCATCGGACCCTCGGTGCAGTTGGGGCTACAGGCGATGCTGCTCGGCTCGACGCTCGGCATCCTGCTCGGCACCCTCGCCGCCATGTTCCACAACAGCTGGCTGGATACCCTGGCCTCGTCCCTGGCCATCGTCGGCCGCTCGGTGCCGAACTTTATTTTCGCCGTGCTGCTGCAGCTGATATTCGCCATCCACCTCAAGTGGCTGCCGATCGGGCTGTGGCGCGACGGTTTTCTGTCGACCATTCTGCCGACGCTGGCGCTGGCGATCGCCCCGATGGCCGATTCGGCGCGCTTCGTGCGCACCGAGATGATCGACGCGCTGCACAGCGACTACGTCGAACTGGCGCGCGCCAAAGGGCTGAGCGAATGGCGGATCGCCACCCGCCACGGGCTGCGCAACGCGCTTATCCCGCTGATCGCCATACTCGGCCCGATGGTCGTCGGCCTGATGACCGGCTCGCTGGTGATTGAAAACATTTTCGCGGTGCCGGGCATCGGCGAGCAGTTTATCAAATCAATCCTGACCAACGACTATGCCACCATCATGGCGCTGACGATCCTCTACTCCACGATGCTGGTGGCGGTCATTCTGGTTACGGATATTCTGTACAGCCTTATCGACCCGCGCATCAGGGTAAGCGGAGGCGGCCGGACATGACGGAGAAACGCACGCCGCAACAGGCCATCGACAGCGCCAATATCCCGGCGGAGTACTTCCGCCCCTACGCGCCGGCCGCCGGACAGGGCGCGGCGGATGCCGGCATCCCCGCCGCCCCGGCGCGTGACGAATGGCAACGCTTTGCGCGCAACAAAGGCGCGGTCATTTCGCTTTTCGTGCTTATTTTCATCATGCTGACGTCGGCGGCGTCGATCTGGTACTCGCCCCATGACCCGAACGCGCAGAACATCCCCCATGCCTTCCTGCCGCCCAAGATACCGGGAGTGGAAATCAACGGCTTCAACGGATTGGCCCGCGAAGGAGAGGTCTGGGTGGACCGCTACGCCGAGGCGCAGGTGGCGGACGGCGTTTACTATCTGCTCGGCACCGACAACTTCGGGCGCGATCTGCTGTCGCGCATTCTGTTCGGCACGCGCATCTCGGTGCTGATCGCCTGCGTGGCGGCGCTGCTCGACCTGACCGTCGGCGTGGCCTACGGCCTGATATCCGGATGGAAAGGCGGCGCGACGGACACCGCTATGCAGCGGATACTGGAAATCGTCTCCGGCGTGCCCACCCTGGTGGTGGTGATCCTTGCCCTGCTGATTTTTCCGCCCGGCGCGCCGGCGATTATCGTCGCCATCGCCTTGACCAGTTGGATAAGCATGGCGCGCGTGGTGCGCGCGCAGACGCTGAAAATCAAGGAGCAGGAGTTTGTGCTGGCGTCGCGCGCCCTCGGCACGTCGGCGCTGAAGATCATGCTGCGCCATATTCTGCCGAACCTGAGCGGCATCATCATTATTCAGACCATGTTCACCATTCCGACGGCGATCTTTTTCGAGGCGTTTCTCAGCTTTATCGGCATCGGCATGCGGGCGCCGAACGCCTCGATCGGCACGCTGCTCAACGAAGGGTACAAGGTCTTCCGGTTCTATCCCCACCTGATGTGGTATCCGGCGCTGGTCATCTGTCTGCTGATGATCAGTTTTAATCTGCTTGCCGACGGCCTGCGGGACGCGTTCGATCCGAAAATGAAAATATAGCGGGAAAAATAAGCATGAGCACCGACCCCATTCTTTCAATAAGCGATCTTCACGTGGTTTTCGACACCTTCAACGGCCAGGTTCAGGCGGTGCGGGGCGTCTCGTTCGATCTGCGGCGCGGGGAAACCCTGGCCATCGTCGGCGAGTCGGGCTCGGGCAAATCGGTAACCTGCCGTTCGGTGATCCGCCTGCTCGGCAACAACGCCCGCATCACCCGCGGCGCCGTCGAATTCGCCGGGCGCGACCTCACCCGTCTGAGCGCCAGAGAGCTGCGCGCGATCCGCGGCAACGATATCGCCATGATTTTTCAGGACCCGATGACGTCGCTGAATCCGACGATGACCATCGGACGCCAGATCGTCGAGGCGGTCACCCAGCACCGCCGGGTCAGCGCGCGGGAGGCGCGCGAGCGGGCCATCGGGCTGCTCGATCGGGTCGGCATTCCGGACGGCCGCAAGCGTTTCGCACACTATCCGCACCAATTTTCCGGCGGGCAACGGCAGCGCATCGTCATCGCCATCGCGCTCGCCTGCCGGCCGAAAATCCTGATCGCCGACGAGCCGACCACGGCCCTCGACGTCACCATTCAGGCGCAGATCCTCGACCTGCTGCGGGACATCCAGCAGCGGTCGGACACCTCGATTATCTTTATTACCCACGACCTGGGCGTGGTGGCGAAGGTCGCCGACCGCATCGCGGTGATGTACGCCGGCAGGATCGTCGAGATCGGCACCGCACTGGAGATATTCTACGATCCCCGCCACCCGTACACCTGGGGACTGCTGCAGTCGATTCCCGACAGGAACGCCCCCGACGCCGGGCTCTACGCGATCCCCGGCTCGCCGCCCGACCTGACCGATCCGCCGCCGGGAGACAGCTTCCTGCCGCGCAACGCCTATGGGCTGGAGATCGACCGGCATCTGGCGCCGCCGCTGTTTCAGCTGTCGCCGACCCACTTCGCCGCCACCTGGCTGCTGGACGCGCGCGCGCCGCGGGTAGAGCCGCCGCCGGCGATACAAAAGCGCCGCGCCATCTTCGAGCAACTGCGCGCGCAGGGCGCAACGCCCGGGGAGGAGCGGCAATGAGCGCCCGTAACGCGGAAAAACCGCTTCTCGCCGTCCAGGATCTGCGCCGCTATTTTAACGCCGGGCGCGGCAACGAATCGCGGGCGGTGGACGGCGTCTCCTTCGACATCCAACGCGGAGAGACTTTCAGCCTGGTCGGCGAGTCCGGCTGCGGCAAAACCACCACCGGCAGAACCATTATCCGCCTCTACGCCCCCACCGGCGGCAGGATCGTCTTCGACGGCACCGATATCGCCACGCTCGACACGCGCCGGCAGTGGCTCGGCTTCCGCAAGCAGGTGCAGATGATATTCCAGGATCCCTACGCCTCGCTCGACCCGAAAACCAAGGTGGCGGACATCATCGGCGAGGGCATCGACGTGCACCGCCTCGCCTCGACGCGCGCGCAGAGGATGGCCAGGGTCCGCGAACTGCTCGCCGTCGTCGGACTCAATCCAGAGCATGCCCTGCGCTATCCCCACGAGTTCTCCGGCGGCCAGCGCCAGCGTATCGGCATTGCCCGGGCGCTGGCCGTCGAGCCGCGGCTGCTTATCTGCGACGAACCGATATCCGCGCTGGATGTCTCCATTCAGGCCCAGATCGTCAACCTGCTAAAGCGGCTACAGCGCGAACGCAACCTTACCTATCTGTTTATTGCCCACGATCTGTCGATGGTGCGCCATATCAGCGACCGGGTCGCCGTGATGTACGCGGGGAAAATCGTCGAGATGGGCGCCACGGAGGAGATCTACCGTTATCCGATGCATCCCTACACCCGCAGCCTGCTCTCCGCCGCGCCGATAGCCGATCCGCTGACGGAGCGCACGCGCAGGCGGCTGGCCTACCAGCGCCAGCCGCAAGATACCGAGGGCGTAATCCGCCGGCTCGGCGAGGATCACTTTATCCTCGCCCCGGACGAGCGCTACGCGGAATACCAGGCGGCGTTTGGCAGGATAAAGAATGTCTAGGCGCAGCGTACTTTACGGCGCCGTCGGCTGTCTGCTGCTCGCCGCGCTGCTGCTGCCGGACGGCTCCTTCACCCGGGAAAGCGTCTCCGATGCGATTTTCCTGACTGGACTCATACTGGCGACGGGCTGCGCCGGCGCCTGGCTGCTGGCGCAGCCGGATATCAGGGTCATCCTGCGCAGGCTGCGCGCGGTGCTGTTCCGGCGACCTGAAAAGGACGAAGCGCCGCGCCGCCCTCAATCGCCGCGGTGGTTGAAAGAGGCGCTGGTCCTTGCCGCATCGCTGCTGACCGCCAGCGTACTACTGCTTGTCTGAGCGCGGCGCATCGGCTGCATCAGGCGCCTGACCGTTGCCATAACTGCGTCCGCCGACGGGTAAACGCCGCCGGCACGTTAGTCGGCGGCGAAACGGTCGATGGCGAAAGGCGCGATGGGCCATGGGGTGCGGCCGTGTTCGATCAGGTCGGCCACAATGCATCCGACGATGGGACTCAATTCAAAGCCGTGCCCGGAAAAACCGAAGGCGTGGACGATGCCGGCGCCTTCCCTGCCCGTTCCGATAACGGGGAGCTGATCCGGCGTCACCGCTTCCACGCCGGCCCAGCAACGCACTATCGCCGCGTCGCGCAGGAAGGGAAACAGCTCCAGCACGGTGCGGGCGCTGCGCTTCATGGCGGATGTCTCGACGGTGGCGCGCCGCGCGACGGTATCCGCCCTGCCGCGCAGGCCGCCGCCGATCACCACCGTACCGTTGTCGAACTGTTTGAATGACAGCGGCCGCCCCATGGCGCCGAGCACCGGCCGGATAAAAGGCGGCACGCGCTGGGTGACCATCAGCATCAGACCCTCGGCGCTCAGCGGCACGGGATCCCCCGTCTGGCGGGCAATCTCGTCGGCCCATCCCCCGGCGGCGTTCACCAGGCTGGGAGCCTGATAATAGCCGCCGCGCGTATATATCCGCCAGACGCCGCTCCTGCGCTCGATGCGCGTGGCCGACGTGGCTTCGTGGATATGCGCGCCGGCCGCCTGCGCCGCCCGGCGGAAGGCGGTGACGACCTTATACGGCACCGCATAGCCGTCGCCCGCGCTCCAGATGCCGCCCGCGACGTGCGGCGCAAGACGCGGGACAAGTTCGCGCGCTTCCTCGCGCCCGACCCAGCGTTCGTGGGTAAAACCCAGCGCGTTCAACTGCGCGATGCGGGCCTGCGCCGCGGACGACTCGGCCTCGTTTTCAGCGATCTTGAGCTGACCGCTGGCCACGAAACCGCACTCCGCGCCGATAAACTCCGGCAGGCGATGCCAGAACCGATCGCGCGCCGCCAGCGCCAGCGGAATTTCCGCCACGTGGCGTCCCAGCGTACGCACGCCGCCGGCATTGACGCCGGAAGCATGACGGCCGCAGTAGTCGGCCTCAAGCACCCGTACCCGATGACCGCGGCGCGCCAGCTGTAAAGCGCTGGACAACCCCTGCAGCCCGCCGCCCACGATCAGCACGTCGCTGGCGCCCAGCGCCTGGGCGCTTACTTCCGTCATATCTGTCTTCCTGAGCCGGTTGAATCAGCTTAAGCGGCGGGCGGGGAGCGAAAACGGCGCGCCCGGCCGTGCCCCGTATCTATTGAACCGGGTCGAAAAAGTAGTCGCGATCCGACGACGGCTTCTTGGCTATGGCGCCGATCTCGTGCAGGAATGACGCCAGTTCGAAAGTGTGAGACGGCCTGGTATCAAAGTTATAGTCTTTATCGTCGATGATATTCAGAATCTCATCCGTGCTCAGCCGCGACTTGGTTGCCGTTCTGAATATGGTCGCCGCCTCCGTCGGATTATTTTTTACAAACTCCGACGCCTGAATGATTGCCGTCACAAACGCCGCGTAAACGATGGGGTTTTCCGTACGGAAGCGCTGCGAGGTAAAGGCGACGGCGGAAGTGGCGCCTGCGCCCAGCACGTCATAGGAACTGAATACGATATGCGTATGCGGATGATTCAATTCCTCATTCTGAAACGGCGCGCTGGACATATGCGCCACGATTTCGGTTTTCCCGGATATCAGCGCATTGGCGGCCTCGGGATGCGGCATCGACACCGTCAAATCATCCAGCTTCTGCCAGTTGTTTTTACCAAATGCTTTAACCGCGGCCATTTGCAAATAACGCGCCTGCCCGGATACCTTTACTCCCGGCACCGCGATACGATCGGTCGGTTTAAAGTCTTCGACCGTTTTGATATCCGCTCTGTTCGCCACTAAAAGAGACGGCGCCGCGCTCAAGGCGATAATCGCCCGAATATTATCCAGGCCGCTGGTTTTATCCCACATCGTCAATACCGGCGAGATGCCGCCGGCGCCGATATCGATGGAGCCTGACAGTATCGCCGCCATGATTTCCGGCCCGCCGGGAACCTGCCGCCATTCGATATCCAGTTCGACGCCCGCTGCCCTGGCCTGGCTTTCGATAAGTTTTTTTTCCTTGGCGACGGTAAATAATAAATAAGGCAAGCCATACTGATCGGCGATGGTTAATTTTTGCGCCGCGCCGGCCGTTCCCATAAAAAACGCCAGCAGCGCCGCAATCGCTATTTTTATTTTCATTCGTTTATGTCCTGTGTCTTAAACCCCGGTCTGATAAAGCTATCTATACGGCTACTACGCGGAAAAACCTTACGCGTATACCCCCTTAAAAAACACGCTCAATTAATCATTAGAAAATCCGGAAATCACATAAAGCGCGGAGAGCAATTACCCGCGCCCTGTGATAATTTTGAGCATCCCTTAATCGCGGGTATGACCTGCCCCGAACTTTTAGTGGAACAACATGAAATCGCAACGCTTTTTCCTGCAACGTATGGCAACGCCATTGGGCGAAATGCTGATGGTCGTCGATGAACAGCGGCAACTGCACGCCCTGGACTGGCAGGGTTATGAAGAGCGTCTGCATACCCTGCTGCGGCGCCAGTATCGCGGCGTGCAGACCCTGTTGCAGGAGAGGCCGGCCGACGCCGAGTTACGCCTGGCCATGCAGGCGTATTTCGACGGGGATCTTGCCGCCGTCGGGCTGGAGCGCAAACGCTGGCTGCTCGAGCACGAACGGAAATGGCGCCGCCAGGGCGTATAATCATCGCCATTCGCGCACAATGCCCCTTAAGTAAAATTATTAGCAATGATATTATCCAACCTGATAATTATTAGGCTGGCAATTAAATAGCGACGGCACATTTAATATCTGCGGCCATATACTTGCCCTCCATCACATTTATGGTAAAAAACAAAAAAACGTAATTTAGCTGCGAGTTTAGGCAATTGTTTGCGCGGAGAAAAATAACCAATACTGGGCGGGAAAAATAACGCCCGCGTCTATCAGAGCGGATGATTTCGCTATTTTGTACCCGATAAATAAGGTCAATAATAATGAATACCGCCTCTGTTCTTACGGTCAAGGATAAAATTGGCTACGGTCTGGGTGATATGGCCAGCGCCCTGGTCTGGCAGACCGCCGCCCTATTTCTGGCCTATTTTTATACCGATGTATTCGGCCTGCCCGCCGCGATTATGGGCACCATGTTTTTAGTCGTCCGCACCATGGATGCCTTTATCGATCCCTGTATCGGCGCGCTGGTTGATCGCACGCAGACCAGACACGGTCGTTTCCGTCCGTGGCTATTATGGTTCGCGATCCCATTCGGCGTCTGTTGCCTGATTACCTTTTACGTGCCGGACGTCGGCCCCACGCTGAAAATTGTCTATGCCTGCGTGACCTATTCCCTGTTAAGCATCGTTTATTCGGCCATTAACGTCCCCTATTGCGCGATGCCGGGGGCGCTGACGATTGATCCCCGGGAGCGCCATTCGCTTCAGTCCTGGCGCTTTGCATTGTCGTTCACCGGTGGACTGGTGGTCACGGTTATTGCGCTGCCGCTAGTGGATTGGCTGGGCAAAGGCGACCTGCGGCAGGGCTATTTTTATGCCATGAGCCTGATGGGATTACTGGGCGTAATACTGTTTTTCTGTTGCTTCTCCATGACCAAAGAGCGTTATTCGCCGCACAATGACACCTCGGGCTCCATGTGGGGGGATTTAAAATTACTGGCGCTTAACGACCAGTGGCGCCTGGTATTTCTGTTCAACATATTATTATTGGTGGCCGGCGTAATTCGCGGGTCGGCGACGATATATTACGCCAAATATGTATTATTACGCCCGGACCTGGTGTTCGCCTTTATCGTTTCCGGCATGGTCGCATCGCTGCTTGGCGCCTTATTTTCCGAACGATTACTGGGGAAATTCGATCGGGTACGCTCTTATCAGTGGACGCTCGTCGGTTTTGCGCTGCTGGCGGCGTTAATTTTCTTTATTCCTCCCCAGGCGCTGTGGCTTATTTTCGCGCTGAATCTGATTTTCAATTTTATGCAGAATCTGACCACGCCGCTGCAATGGACCATGCTGTCCGATGTGGTCGACTACGAGGAACACCGCACCGGCCGCCGTCTGGACGGTCTGGTCTTTTCCACCGCGCTGTTCGCCATCAAATTCGGACTGGCGCTGGGCGGCGCGGTGGTCGGCTGGGGGCTGGGACTGGCCCATTATCTGCCTAATGAAAGCGCGCAGCCCGCCAGCGTACTGACTACCATCAACATTTTATTTACCCTGATTCCCTCGGTGCTGTTTCTCGCCATGGCGCTGCTGCTGTTCGCTTACAAATTAAGCAGCCGCCGGGTCGCGGATATTGCCAGTGAACTGGCGGCGAGACGTTCGTTTTGAAGCATCGGCAATTATTCCCTCTTTACCCAGGAGTAGCACATGACCGCCCTTTATAAAGATGCAAATCGCCCCATCGACGAACGGGTCGCCGACCTGCTGGCCCGCATGACGCCGGAAGAAAAATTCGCCCAGCTCCACGCCTGGTGGCTGATATTATCCAGCGACGGCAATCACCGGGAGCGGGATGAGCCGAACAACGAGTTTTCCAGTACCGGTAAGCAAAAAGCGCTGGCGGAACGGATAACGTTCGGTATCGGTCAGATTACCCGACCGATGGGCACGCATATCGTTGACGCCGCGGAAGGGGTAAAGGCGGCGAATCGGCTGCAAAAAACCCTGGTGGAGGAGACGCGCCTCGGCATCCCGGCGCTGTTTCATGAGGAGTGCCTGGTGGGGTTGCTGTGCAAAGGCGCGACGCTTTTCCCCTCGCCGCTCAACTATGGCTCCACCTGGGATCCGCAGCTGATTGAGCGCGTGGCGCAGGCCATCGGCGCGGAGGCGCGCGCCACGGGTTGCCGGCAGGGGCTGGCGCCGGTGCTGGACGTCTCGCGCGATGTGCGCTGGGGACGGACGGAAGAAACCTTTGGGGAAGATCCCTGGCTGGTCGGCCTGATGGCCACGCATTTCGTCAAAGGGCTGCAGGGTGAAAAACGCGATATGCTGGCGACCCTGAAACACTATGTGGGACATTCGTACAGCGAAGGCGGGCGTAACCACGCTCCGGTGCACCTTGGTTTTTGCGAACTGAACGATACTTTTCTGCTGCCGTTTGAAATGGCGGTCAAACTGGCCAACGCCGGGTCCGTGATGCCCGCCTATCATGATATCGACAACCAGCCGGGGCATTCGGATCGCTTTCTGTTAACCACGGTGCTGCGGGAACAATGGGGATTCGACGGTCTGATCGTCGCCGACTACGCGGGCGTAAGCCTGCTTCATGAGCACCATGGCGTTTCGCACGACGCCGCCGAGTCCGCCGCGCTGGCGTTTAACGCCGGATTAGATATCGAACTGCCCAAAGACGACTGCGCCCGCTACCTGGCCGACGCCGTTGCCCGCCGCCTGATCGCCATGGAAAAGATCGATGAGATCGTTTCCCGCGTGCTGCGGGAAAAATTCCGCCTGGGTCTGTTTGAAAAACCCTATGCCGATGAAAATCAGGTGATACTGCAAAGCGACCAAAGCAAAAAGCTGGCGCGCGAGGCGGCGACGGGCTCCATTACGCTACTGGAAAACGACGGCACGCTGCCGCTGCAAGGCCGGCCGACGGTGGCGGTCATCGGCCCTACCGCCGACGATCCTCTGGCGCTGCTCAGCGGTTACAGTTTCCCGATCCACCTGATTATCAGCGATATCCATGCACAGACCACGCAGGTCATCACGCCGCTGCAAGCGCTGCGGGCGCAGTTGGGGAACGACCGTGTGCGCTACGCCAAAGGGTGCCACATTATCGAAAAACGCATGGCGGGCGCGCCGGTCTTCCCCGGCGACAGCGGCGATAAACCGCTGCAGCAGTCGCCCGTCTCGCAGGATACCGGCCTGATCCCGGAGGCGGTACGCATCGCCGGTCAGAGCGACGTCGTGGTGCTTTGCGTGGGCGACCTCTCCGGGTTATTCCAAAGCGGCACCGTGGGGGAAGGCTCGGATACGGACTCCCTTACCCTTCCCGGCGTACAGCAACGGCTGCTGGATGCCCTGGTCGCGACGGGTAAACCGGTGGTTGTGGTCATGACCGGCGGACGCCCCTACAACCTCGGCGGCCAGGAAGACTCCGTCGCGGCATGGCTGATGGCCTGGGCGCCAGGGCAGGAAGGCGGCAATGCGATTGCCGATGTGCTGACGGGGAAAGCCGAACCCGCCGGACGTCTGGTGCTCTCGGTGCCGAAAAACGCCGGCGCGATGCCCTACTATTACAATCACAAGCTGAAGAGCGGCGGCACGCCCATTGCGTTTCACTTCGGTTCGCGCTATCCGTTCGGCTATGGCAAAAGCTGGACGACCTTTGATTACGGCCCGCTGCAGTTGGAAAAGCATAGCGTGCCCGGAAAGGATGGCGCCGTACGGGTGAGCGTAACCGTCACCAATTGCGGCCAGGCGGCGGGCAGCGAGGTGGTGCAGCTCTACGTGCATGATAAAGTCGCGTCAATGGTTCGTCCGGTGAAAGAGCTAAAAGCCTTTCAGCGCGTGCATCTGGCCGCCGGCGCCAGCGCGCGTCTCACCTTTAGCGTGCCGACCGACATGCTGAACTTTACCCGTCGAGACGGCCGGCGCGTGGTGGAACCGGGCGACTTTGACATTCTGGTCGGCGCCTCCAGCGGGGATATTCGCAGCGCCTCGACGGTCAGGGTAACCGGTGAGACGCGGGTATTGCACGGAAACTGGCGCATGGTGAGCCACTGCGACGTCGAGCAACTGGCTTGAGGCACGTTATTACAGACCGCGCTCAATGGGGCGCGATCCCGTTAATCCCGGCTAACCGTCCCTGTCGGGCGCCGTCGTCAGCTCTCCCGCGATCGGCGGCTAGTCCCTTGAGGCGGGATGATATATTCTTACCGAATCATGTTCGATGTCGAGAGGGTACGAAAATGACCGCTACCGCCACATTGTCCAATAAGTTCCAGATCTCCATTCCCAAGTCCGTGCGCGAAGAGCAGCGCTGGGAGGCAGGTCAGGAGTTCGTGTTCATCCCCAAGGGTAAAGGCGTACTGGTGATGCCGGTGCCTGAGCTGGAGCAGTTGCACGGCATCGCCAAAGGCGCCAGCAAGGACGCATATCGCGATCGCAAGGACCGCTACTGATGACGGCGCCTAAGATTAATCCCAATAATAAACTGTCGCTAAAGTATTACCATATGGTTTCCCAGCCACTAGAAAAGTTAAAAGGATTTTTGCTATGGGATAGATGCAGGATGAGAAAGAAGGAACGCTCAGGCTATTAACGCTTAATGAAATCGCTTTAGCTCACCGCGTATTTGGTGGTTCTATTACGTATGCAAGAGTTTGGATTCATTGTGACAGCTATATGCCATTTGCATGGGCGATGGGTTAGGCTGCGAGGTGCTTTCAGTTGGGCGGCAGACTATACCTACGATTTAGATGAAAGAAAAAAATTAACGGACTATTCATTAGAACAACAGGCCCAAATAATAGCGGACTATTTCGTCTTAACAACCTATGGTTATGGCGAATGGGAGTACCAAAGGATTAACCTGCGTTTGGTTTCATATACGGGGAATGTCCGGGGGAACACGCTTTTATCCTTTTATAAAAATACACTGTCTGATTTTTTACCGAAAAGGTGAACGAGTGAAAATCTTTTCTTTACTGCTTGTCGTTTTTTTTATGGTCGGTTGCGAATCAAATGATCCCAGGCCTAAAACATATCGTGCCACAATCACTACTGTGAACGATAAAGTATGTGTTTTAGCCCCTGCTGAAAGCGGTGAATATCTTAATGGCCTCGAATTTAACGAAGCGGGAAGTGAACAGAAAAGATTTCGTAAACACTTCAGTATTGCGGATAAAGAACCTGTCCTGCTGTCGCCTGATAGTGCGTTCCCGATTATGGGTACAAATTTGAAGTTGGACATGATTACGGAATTCTTGTAGAAACTTTTTCAAAAGAGAAGGCGGAGAAAAAGCGTACGCCTGTTGGACGAAACTATATCGCCTCTTTCTCATTATCTGAAAAGGATGGCAGGTTATCGGTTATATCGGACTAATTCAGCGCCCGAACGCTGGCGGTGTCGAAATCGTGCTTATCCTCGCCATAAGCTTTTTGTCTGCAGTAAACCGCCGGGCTGGAGCGGCCCAGCCAATTGCTTAAAAAATTGCTGGTGGTGCTCACCGCCGGCCGGCGGGACTGGTGGCCGGCGTGTTTCTCGGCGGCGTGCTGACCCATATTGAATGGCGGCTGATCTTCTGGGTGAATCTGCCGCCGGGCCTGTTGACGCTATGGTTGGTGCAGCGCCATTTCGCCGTCGTTCCCGCTCCCCGGCAGCCGCTGTCGCTGGGAGCCCTGTTGGGGGCGGCCGTCGTTGCTGCCGATGAAGCAGAGCGCCGCTGATGGCATAGCGCACCTCGACATCGGACACGCATACGCGCCCGCCAGGTTAATGAGAATTATTTGCAACTTGATGCCGAGCTTCTATCATTAGATTTTCCCCTGTCCGACGATATGCCTATGACCGATAAGATCCTGGAAACGCCCTGCTGTATTGTCGGCGGAGGGCCGGCCGGGCTGATGCTTGGCTATCTGCTGGCTCGCGCCGGGATCCCCGTTCTGGTGCTGGAAAAGCATGCCGACTTTTTGCGTGATTTCCGTGGCGATACCATCCACCCTTCAACGTTGGAAATTATGGAACGTCTGGGGCTGCTGGAGCCATTACTGCGCCTGCCCCATCAGCGGGTGGAGAAGCTTATCGGCGAGTTTAACGGCGAGAAGATCGCCATGGCCGACTTCAGCCATCTGCCGTGCCGCTGCCGGTTTATGGCGTTGATGCCGCAGTGGGATTTCCTCAACTTTCTGGCTGAACAGAGCCAATCGCTGCCGGGATTCCAGCTATTGCACGCTACTCAGGTCGTGGGACTGATGCGGAAAAATGGCCGCGTAAACGGCGTGGAAGCGCTGGATTCCAACGGAGTCAAGCTGCTGATCCGCGCCGGTCTGGTAATCGGCACCGACGGCCGCCAATCGGTGGTGCGTAAGGCGGCGGGCCTGACCGGCCGCAGCTTCGGCATGCCGCGGGATGTATTGTGGATGAAACTGCCCAAGGCCGTCGGCGACGAAAACTGGGCCAGCGGGCACGGCGGCCCCAAAAACAACTTTATCATGCTGGATCGGGGCGATTATTGGCAATGCGGCTACAGCATCGCCAAAGGCACCCTTCCCCATATTAAGCAGCTCGGCTTGCCGGCGCTGCTGCAACAGGTCGCGGCGGTATCGCCCGTCGGCGCCGAGCGGCTGTCGTCCGCCGTACCGGACTGGGAGCATGTCAAATTGCTGGATATTCGCATCGACCGGCTGGATCGCTGGGCGGCGGCGGGCGTCTTGTGCATCGGCGATGCGGCTCACGCCATGTCTCCCATCGGCGGCGTAGGGGTAAATCTGGCCGTTCAGGATGCCGTGGCCGCCGCCAATATTCTGGCCGCGCCCCTGGCGCGCGGCCCGGTCGGCCTGAACATCCTGAATCGCGTGCAGCGCCGACGCGAATTACCCACCCGGCTTATCCAGCGATTGCAAATAACGATGACCGGCAAAGGGGATAAACCATCCCGCGCCGCCGCCCGACGTCCGCCGGCGTTGGTGATGTGGCTAATCCGCCAACCCTGGCTGCCGCGTTTGACCGGCCGTATTATTGGACTGGGCTTCCGCCGCGAACTCCCTCGCCTGCCGCGTTGATTCAGGACGACGGCCGCGTGATGTAATCCACACCCTGCTTCGTTTGCAACACCTCAATAACAAATATGTTGCATACGAAGCACACCCCTCTTCTTCATATACATAATCCTATGATTTTAAACCGTTAATTTAAATATTCGTATTGGCATGATTACTGCTATTCCTCTTATAAGTAAAAGCTCGCTTTTATTTTAATAGAGAAACAAATCGTTATATAAAAAATAGATAATCATTTGTGTTTATTTTTCTATAAGGACTTTTTTCAGCCAGTCGCCAAATAAATATTCATTATATTTCAATAAATTAACAGGAGCCATTATGTCGACACCCATAACGCCCCAAAAACCCATCCAGTTCGCTTACTGGGTTCCCAATGTTTCCGGCGGGCTGGTTATCAGCCGCATACCGCAGCGCACCGGTTGGGATATTGGCTATAACCGCAAGCTGGCGCAAATCGCCGAACAGGCCGGCTTTGATTATGCCCTGACGCAAATCCGCTTTACCGCCGGATATGGCGCCGATAATCAGCACGAGTCGGTCTCGTTCTCCCAGGCGCTGCTGGATTCAACCACAAAGCTCAAGGTGATCGCGGCGCTGTTGCCCGGTCCCTGGAACCCCACGCTGGCGGCGAAACAGATTGCGACAATCAGCCATCTTTCCGAGGCGCGTATCGCGGTGAATATCGTCAGCGGCTGGTTCCGCGGCGAGTTCAAAGCCATCGGCGAACCCTGGCTCGACCATGAAGAGCGCTATCTGCGCTCGGAAGAGTTTATCCGCTGCCTGCGCGGCATCTGGACCGAAACCAGCTTCACCTTCGCCGGCGATTTTTATCGCTATCGCGACTATTCGCTGAAGCCCAAACCCTTGCAGCCATTACCCGAAATTTTTCAGGGCGGCAGTTCGCGCGCCGCGCGCGATATGGCGGCGCGGGTATCCGACTGGTATTTCACCAACGGCAATAGCGTAACGGAGATTAAAAAGCAGGTGGACGACGTTCAGCGCAAGGCGGCGGAAAACCAGCACCAGGTCAAAATCGGCGTAAACGGTTTTGTTATCGCCCGCGACAGCGAAGAGGAAGCGCGCGCGGTGTTGCAGGAGATTATCGATAACGCCAACCCCGACGCGGTAAAAGGCTTCCAGCATGAGGTCAAAAACGCCGGCAACGCCTCGCCGGAGGGCGAAGGCAACTGGGCAAAATCGACCTTTGAGGATTTGGTGCAGTACAACGACGGTTTCAAAACCAACCTGATCGGCACGCCGCGCCAAATCGCCGAGCGGATTATCGAACTCAAACACGCCGGCGTCGACCTGCTGCTGCTGGCGTTCCTGCACTTTCAGGAAGAGGTGGAGTTCTTCGGCAAAGAGGTTATCCCGCTGGTTCGCGAACTGGAAAGCCAACATCAGCGCTCGGCGACGTCGGCCGCTTGATTGTCGCTATGTTGAGGAGGTCAGTATGGTTTTTGATGCATCATCAATGCAGAGCTTTGAGCAACTGCGGCACGCGGGCCTGGATGGCGAGATAGCCGGCCATGCCGAGCGCGATACGCGCGGCGCCGAGCTATCCCTGAACGGCATATCGCTGTCGTTCGGCGGCGTCAGGGCGTTGACCGATGTCTCGCTGCACGCCAAACCCGGCGGCATTCTGGCGATTATCGGTCCCAACGGCGCCGGTAAAAGTTCACTGCTCAATGTTATTTCCGGCTTATATCGGCCGGATGCCGGTGAAATCGTCCTCGATAAGCGCGCCTACCGCGCGCTGGTTCCGCAGCGCCTGGCGCGCGCCGGCGTGGCGCGCACCTTCCAGAATCTGGCGCTGTTCGGCGGGCTATCGGTGACGGATAACGTATTGCAGGGACTGGCGCACCGTAAAGCAGCCTCGCTGTTCAGCGAGCTGTTCGGGCTGCCGAAGGCGCGCCGGGAAAAAGCCGACGCCCGCGACCAGGCGCAGGAGATGATGCGCTTTTTCGGGCTGGAGGACGTCGCGGACAGTCCGGTAACCAGCCTCTCCTACGGACTGCAAAAACGGGTGGAACTGGCGCGGGCGCTGATCGCCCGCCCCAGAATGCTGCTGCTGGACGAACCGATGGCCGGCATGACGCTGGCCGACAAACAGCGGCTGACCCAAACCATTCGCCAAATCCGCGAACGTTTCGGCACCACCATCTTATTGATTGAACACGATATCGGCGTGGTGATGAGTTTGTCCGACCGTATCCTGGTGCTGGATCACGGCCGCCGCATCGCCGAGGGACTGCCAGAGGATATCCGTCAGGATCCGGCGGTCATCGCCGCTTACCTGGGGCTGGCGACCGAAGCTGCCGCGACGGGAGCGCCATAATGGAGATTGACGCACTCTTTTTTATCGAAGTGCTGATCGGCGGACTGCTGTCCGGCGTGATGTACTCGCTGGTGGCGCTGGGTTTTGTCCTGGTCTACAAAAGTTCCGGCGTATTCAACTTTGCCCAGGGGGCCATGCTGCTGTTCGCCGCGCTGACGTTCGTCTCGCTGGTGGAACGCGGCTGGCCGGTGTGGCTGGTGCTGGCGATTACCCTGGTGATCATCTCGCTGGTCGGCATGCTGATCGAACGCACCGTGCTGCGCCCGCTGGTCAATCAGCCGCCGATCATCCTGTTTGTCGCCACGCTGGGCGTTTCCTACGTTATAGAAGGCGCGGCGCAGCTTATCTGGGGCACCCAGGTGCACGCGCTGGATCTGGGCATCGACGACCTCCCCTTCGAGGCGTTCGGCGTGATGATCAGCATTTTCGATCTGTTTGCCGCCGGCGTGGCCGCCCTGCTGGTGCTGGCGATAAGCCTGTTCTTCCGCTACACCCATACCGGGCTGGCTTTTCGCGCCGTGGCCGACGACGCCTTTGCCGGACTGGCCGTCGGCCTGAATATCGGCCGCCTGTGGGGCGTGGTCTGGGCCGCCGCCGGGATCGTCGCGCTGGTGGCCGGCCTGCTGTGGGGCTCGCGTCTCGGGGTGCAGTTTTCCCTATCTCTGGTGGTGCTGAAAGCCCTGCCGGTGCTGGTACTGGGCGGATTCGATTCGATAGGCGGCGTGATTATCGCCGGACTGCTGGTGGGCGCCATCGAGAAAATAGGCTCGGTTTATCTCGGACCGCTGCTCGGCGGCGGCATCGAGAGCTGGATCGCCTACGCCGTCGCCCTGCTCTTTCTGCTGGTGAAACCGTCCGGGCTGTTCGGTTCCCGCCACCTGGCGAGGCTATAACCATGCCGCATCCGACATCCGCTTTGCGCCGCGCCCTGCCGCGCGCGCTAAACCCCGCGCTGATTGCGCTGCTGGTCATCGCCTACGCGCTGGTTCCGCTGTTCGCCAACGAATACCTGTTCGATGCGGTGCTGACGCCGTTTCTGGCGCTGTCGCTGGCCGCTCTCGGCCTGAATATACTCGCCGGCTACACCGGTCAGGTCTCGCTCGGCAGCGCGGCCTTTATGGCGGTGGGCGCCTACGCCGCCTTAAACCTGATACTGAGGCTCCCCTTTCTGCCGCTGCCGGCGGTGCTGCTGCTGGCGGGAACCATCAGCGCGCTGCTGGGGCTGGTTTTCGGCTTACCCAGCCTGCGGCTCAGCAGCTTTTATCTGGCGATCTCCACGCTGGCGACGCAGTTTTTCGTGCAGTGGGCGCTGAATAACTTCAGTTGGTTTTCCAATAACAGCCCGTCGGGCGTGGTTTCGGCGGCCCCGTTGCGCTTGGGCGGCTGGGTGATAGAGAGTTCGGCGAGCCGCTATTTTTTCACCCTGCTGGTGGTCAGCCTGCTGACCTGGCTGGTGGTCAGACTGGCGGCATCGTCGGTGGGCCGCGACTTTATTTCCGTGCGGGATAATCCGCTGGCGGCGCGGGTGATTGGCGTGCCCATCCTGCGCACCAAAATGATCGCCTTCGGCTTTTCCTCATTCATTATCGGCATCGCCGGGGTGCTGTGGTCCTTTACCTATCTGCGCAATATCGAGCCCGCCGGTTTTAATCTCGACCGCTCTTTCCAGATCCTGTTCATCATCATTATCGGCGGGTTGGGTACGGTGCGCGGCGCGTTTCTCGGCGCCGCGCTGCTGACGGTATTTCCCCTGCTGCTGTCGCGCGGCGGCGAGTGGCTGCTGGGGCAGCGCGTCGACTCCGGGGTGCTGGAGTTGCTCCAGCAAATCATTCTGGGCCTGATGCTGATCGGCTTTCTGATCGTCGAACCTAAAGGTCTGGCGGCGCTGACGCAGCGGCTGGGCCGCCGGTTCGTTTATAGGAGGAAGCATGGCGCCTGAATCACCGCATACGTTGACGGTATCGAACCTCGGCGCACGCTATCAACGCCATATCATCGCCCTTGAGGCTATTTCCCTCAGGGTTGAGGAAGGCGAAATCGTCGCCCTGCTGGGGCGTAACGGCGCGGGAAAATCCACCGTTCTCCAGGCTATCTCGCACTTGCTGCCCGCGCGGCGCGGGCAGGTCAGCGCCGGGGAAATCCGCTGGGGCGGCGCGGAGATCACCAACGCGGCGCCGCATCAACTGGTGCGGCTCGGCATCGTGCCGGTGGTGGAGGGAAGACACTGTTTCCCTTCGCTGACCATCGAGGAGAACCTGATTACCGGCGCGCTCGGCCGCGCCGCATCGCGGGCGGATATCCGCCGCAGCCTGGCGGAGGTCTATGACATTTTTCCGCGGCTGAAAGAAAAACGCACGCTGAAGGCCGGTCTGGCCTCCGGCGGCGAGCAGCAGATGGCCGCCATCGGCAGAGCGCTGATGTCGCGCCCGCGCCTGTTGCTGTTGGACGAGCCCTCCATGGGGCTGGCCCCCAGGATCGTCGAAGAGATTTTTACCGTTTTAACGCGGCTTAACCGGCAGCAGGGGCTGTCGATTCTGGTTGCGGAACAGAACTCCACCGTCGCGCTGCGGCATGCCCATCGGGCATACGTTCTCGATAACGGCGGCGTGGCCCTTTCCGGCCCGGCGGCGGAGCTCAGCCAGCGTGACGATGTGCAGAAAATTTATCTCGGCTTTGCAGCCTGACA
The DNA here is from genome assembly GCF_023347575.1 of Brenneria tiliae. Taxonomy (NCBI): domain Bacteria; kingdom Pseudomonadati; phylum Pseudomonadota; class Gammaproteobacteria; order Enterobacterales; family Pectobacteriaceae; genus Brenneria; species Brenneria tiliae. The sequence continues at coordinate 74,682 of NZ_JAKPCB010000099.1, forward strand.
CCCATCCTAAAGGAGAACGATATGAGTAACCTTCAAACGCAAGAGACAGCTTCGCCACGCGCGCCGCAGGGCGTGCCGGGTTATCCGCGTCCCGACAAACCCGCCCATATCATCGGCAGCGACGAGGAAGCCATCGACGTGGCCCGCGCGCTGGCGGAACAATTCGCCGCCGGCGCCGCCGAACGCGACAGTCAGCGCATTTTACCGCGCGCCGAGCTGGACGCGTTTTCACAAAGCGGGCTGTGGTCGATCAACGTGCCGAAGCGCTTCGGCGGGCCGGAGGTCTCTTACGCCACCCTGACCCAGGTGGTGCAGATTATCGCCGCCGCCGATCCCTCCATTTCGCAAATATCGCAAAACCACCTCGGCATCATCGCCGCCATCCGTTCCGTCAGCGACGAGGCGCAGCAACGGGAACTGTTCGGCCTGGTGCTGCAAGGCGTGCGTTTCGGCAACGCCTTTTCCGAATTCAACAGCAAACGCGCGGCGGATTTCCAGACCTCTTTTGTCGATAACGGCGACCACGTGCTGGTCAACGGCCAAAAATTCTATTCGAGCGGCGCGCTGCTGGCGCATCTGGTGCCCATCGTCGCGCTCGACGATCAGGGTCGCGCCTGGTATGCCATCGCCGAGCGCGACGCGCCGGGGTTGACGGTGATCGACGACTGGTCCTCTTTCGGCCAGCGCACCACCGCCAGCGGCACCGTACTGGTGGAAAACGTAAAAGTGCCCAAGTCCTATCTGGTTCCCGCCTATAAAGGATTTAAATCGCCCACCGCCGACGGCGCCATCTTCCAGATCATTCAGGTCGGCATCGATAACGGCATCGCCCAGGCGGCCATCGACGACGCCATCCGCTTTATTCGCGAAAAATCGCGCCCCTGGGTGGACAGCGGCCTGGACCATGCCTGGCAGGATCCCTACACCATTCAGCGCATCGGCGATCTGACGTTGCGGCTGCACGCCTCGGAAGCCATACAGGAAAAGGCCGGGCTGGCGGTGGATCGCGCGGTGGCGCAACCCAGCGCGGAGAACGTCGCCCGCGCGCAGATCGCCGTCGCCGAAGCCAAAGTGCTGAGCACCGAAATCGCCATCGAGGCCACCAACCGGCTGTTCGAACTGGCCGGCACCCGCTCAACGCTGGCGGAACACAACCTCGATCGCCACTGGCGCAACGCCCGCACCCATACGCTTCACGATCCGGTGCGCTGGAAATACGCCATTCTGGGCAATTACGCCCTGAACGGCGTTAATCCCCCGCTGCACGCCTGGAGCTGACACGGACGCATCAAATAAAATAATAAATTAAACAGGGCATTATCATGAAGACAACCCATGTCAAACCTGCATCGCCAGTGAAATGGCTGGTCAATATCATCGCCGGGACCGTACTGCTGGGCGCGCAGTTAACGCAGACCGCCAGTGCGGCGGACGAGCAGTATTTCCCGTTACAGAGCTATCGCGTTGGTCCCTACGCCGCGGCAGGAAGCGGCTTTTTCGGCGGCTTTATCGATTATCTGACGCTGATTAACACGCGGGACGGCGGCGTTAACGGCGTCAAGCTGAGCTGGGACGAGTGTGAAACCCAATATGAGGTCGAGCGCGGCGTGGAGTGCTATAAGCGCCAGAAAAATCGCCCCGGCGCGGCCGCATGGAACCCGCTTTCCGTGGGGATCGCCTATGCGATGATCGACGACGTAACCCGAGACAAGACGCCGCTGATCACCATCGATCACGGCAGAACGGACTCCACGGACGGCCGGGTTTTCCCTTACGTCTTTCCGCTGCTGCTCAACCCCTACAGTGAAACCTCCGGCATTATCAGCTTTATCGGCGGCAAGGTAGGCGGCGTGGAAAAACTGCGGGGCAAAAAGATCGTCGTGCTGTATCACGGCTCGCCCTACGGCAAAGAAACCATTCCGATTTATCAGTTGCTGGCCGAAAAGTACGGCTTTGAACTGCAACAGATTGAAGTGCCGCACCCCGGCAACGAACAGCAGTCGCAGTGGCTTACCATCCGCCGCGCCAAACCGGACTACGTGGTTTTACGCGGATTCGGCGTGATGAATCCGGTGGCGTTGAAAACCGCGCAGAAAGTGGGATTCCCGGCCGACCATATCATCGGCAACGTGTGGTCGAACTCGGAGGAGGACGTGATCCCGGCGGGCAGTGCGGCGAAAGGGTATATCGCCCTGACCACCCAGGCGTCGGGCGCGTCCTATCCGGTGGTTAAAGAAATTGTCGATGCCGTCTACGGCGCCAATAAAGGGAACTTGCAGGACCGCAAGCGCATCGGCAGCGTCTATCATAATCTGGGCATCGTCAACGGTATTTTGAACGTGGAAGCGATTCGCATCGCCCAGGAGAAATATGGCCATCGCACCTTGACCGGCGATGAAATCCGCTGGGGGCTTGAGCATCTGCGCCTTGACCCGGCGCGGGTGGAAGCGCTGGGGGCGAAAGGACTGTTTCACTCCATCAACGTCACCTGCGAGGATCATGAAGGCCAGGGGCGGGTTACGTTCCAGCAGTGGGACGGCGCGAGCTGGAAGGTGATCAGCGATTGGATCGCCCCGGACTGGGCGCTGCTGCGTCCGATTATCGAAAAGTCGGCCAGCGCCTACGCCAAGGAAAAGAATATTACGCCGCGTACCTGCGACGGTAATGACGACTGATCGCCGCCGGTTATTCTCTTGATTCGGCAACGCCGTTTGATATACAGGCCGGGCACACTGCCCGGCCTGTGCGTTTTGATAACGTCTGGTAAAAACCCCCTCCCGGCCTCCCCCTTGGCACTACCTCTTAGTCACAAATTTACTGATAACGGTATATGACAATATATGTAAGCGCAGTGTTATTTCGTGCGCGAAAAGAGAGGTATTTTTATGCCACGTCGTAGCACGCGCCCGACTCAGGGCGCTCAATCGCCGCAGCCCTGAGAACCCTGGCTTCCGGCTGAAATTATGCCGGCCAACGGCAAAAGACGGGAATGAGTCCGAACAACGCAACGTTGTCAGGGATAGGGTACCCTTACGCCGGGCAAACCGCCCGGCGTAATAATGAAGTTAATCCGCCCGGCGGCTATTCCCTATATGCCAGATAAAGGTGGGCGGCGTGGCGCTGATTTCCCAGGCGCCGATATTGCGCAATTTGTAAATCACCGGATTGTGCGACGCCACCGTGCGCGCGTTGCGCCAGTGGCGATCCAACGCCTTATCCACGCGGGTATCGGAGGCGCCCAGCGCGTTAAACAGCTCCGTCGCCGCTTTGGGAATCAGCTCCGTGGCGATGGCCTGGGCTTTGGCCGCGTCGACTTCGGCGGCGATATTCGCCTCCAGCTCCAGCGCCTCGTCGCCGCTGAAGTGCGCCTCATAGGCGCGCTGCAACGATGCCGCCGCCTGCAGAACCGTGGCTTCCACCGCGTAAGACCAGGCCGATATCTGCCCGACCACCTGCTGAATCTGCACGTCGTCCTTGACCAGATCGCCGTTGCCGTGGCTGTAGATACGCTTGCGCCGGCCGACGCCCTGCGCCGCATCGCGGGTCACCGCCCTGCCGATGCCCGCCTGCACCGCCAGCAGCACCAGCTGATAAAAGGCGGTCTGGTAGCGGAAGCGATCGGCGAAATCGTAAACGTGCTCGGCCTCCACGTACGCCTGCCTGAAGCGGGTGGTGCCGCTGCCGGTCAGGCGCTGGCCGAAACCGTCCCAGTCGTCTTCGCGCTGCACCCCTTCCTGCGCGGCGTTGACCAGCGCAATCACCGACCCGCCGTTGTCGGCGCGCTCGGCGTAAACGTCAATCCAGTCGGCGAACAGCGTACCTGTGCTGTAAAACTTCTCGCCGTCCAGCCGCCAGCCGTCGGCGGCGGGCGTTACCCGTGTGTTGACCTCCCCCAGCTTCGCCGCGCCGATTTCGCTCCAGGCGCTGCCGATGGTCTCGCCGGCGACAAAGCGCCGCAGCCAGCGCTCGCGCTCGGGGCTGTCCGGCGCATTCAGGCGATCCTCCACAAAGCCCAGGTGTCCGCGCAGCGCCTGCGGCAGGTTGGGATCGGCCTCGGCCAGCTCAATCAGCAGTTGCAACAGCTGCGGCAGCGAGGCGCCGTCGCCCCCTTGCTCTTGCGGAACCCGCACCGCGCCGATTCCGGCCTCCTTCAGCCAGCGCAGCGGCTCATCGGGCAGCTGGCGCGCGCGCTCCCGCTCCAGGGCTCCCGCGGCGATGCGGGTAAAAATCGGACGAAACCGGGCGGCCAGCCGGGCGTAATCGGTGCCTGTGGCAATCAGCGGATTTGCGCTCATGCTTCACTCCTTTCATCAATGTCATCGTCAATATCCTGTTTCGTCGGCTCATGACGCACCGCCAGCAGGAAAATAATCGGGATAATGGCGCTAAGCGATACCAGCCAGAACATATCGGTACCGAAATGCGCCTGCAGAATGGGCAACACGAACAGCGCCAGCGCGCTGCCTATCCCCGACAGGGCGCGGCTGAAGCCGACGCCGGTGGCGCGAATGGAGGTGGGATAAGAGAGCGCCGGGTAGATCATCAGCTGCGCCCCCGGGCCGAAACCTTCGGCAAACAGCCACAGCGCCAGCATGCTGATGGCCAGCACCACGCCGATGGTCGCCTGCGGCTGACCAATCAGCGCCAGCGCAATCAGGGCGATAAATTGCAGCGCGAAGCCGGCGATCGCCACGTGGCGCGACGGATATTTCCACGCCAGGCGCATGCCGAGCAGGCCGCCGGTAAAGGCGAACAGCGCGTTCAGCCCCAGCGAGGCGGAGATGGTTTCAAACACCCCGGCGCCGAGGAACTGGGCCAGAATGGAGGGCAGAAAGAAGGCGATGGCGGTATATTCGAAGGCGATACACACATTCATTACCCCAGCCACCACGGTGCGCTCACGGTAGGGTTTCTGAAACAGCACGCGGAAGCTGACCTTGGGCGGTTTGGGCCTCTCCTCCGCCGGCCGATCCGGCTCCGCTTCATGGGCGTGAATGCCGTACGAGTCGCGCAGGATGCGCACCGCGCTTTTCAAATCCCCCTGATTGGCCGCCCACAGCGGCGATTCATTCATAAATTTGCGCCGCACCGCGATAATCAGCAGCGCCGGCACCGCGCCGAACAGCAGCGAGGCGCGCCACAGCCAGTCCATATGTTCCTTCGGCAGCAGGAAGTAGAGGCCGAAGATAATCAGAAAGCACATTGATGAGGCGGCGTACCACATCGGACACCAGGCGGCGAGACGCGAGGCTTTGTTGCCTTTGCCGCTGAATTTGGAAAACTCCGCCAGATAGGCCATCGCCACAGGGAGATCGATCCCCACGCCGATCCCCATCAGGAAACGCGCGCCGATCAATACCCAGACGTTCGGCGCCAGCCCCGCGGCTATCGCCGAGACCACGAAAAACAGCATGTCGGCCATAAATACCGAGTAGCGCCCGTATTTATCGGTTAGCCAGCCGCCAATCAGGTTGCCGACAATGGTGCCGATCATAATCGACGAGGTCACCAGCCCGGTGACCACCGGCGTCAGCGAAAACTCTTTCACCACATCGTCGATGCCGTAAGAGAGCGTGGTGAGGTCGTAGGCATCGAGAAATATCCCGCCCAGCGCCAAAAACACAATCATCCGCGCATAGCTGGTGCTATCGGTGCGGGTGTTAATCAGCCGCGCCACGTCGCCGGCCGAGCGCACCGGCGCCGATAATGACGGATCGATTCCATCATCGATATTTAATGTACTCATAATTCCCTCTCGCTATGGATTATTTTATGCAGGTGACTCACTCGGCGGAAACCGGCACCAGAACCCCTTTCACCAGCGGATCGTCGGTTTCCCTTAACCACTGCTGCACCCTTGCGTCGGCAAAGGCTTTTTGCAATTTGACGATATTTTCATTGTTTAAATAATCGGTGCCGATCACCAACTGCGAGGCGAAGGTTTTCGGCGCCGGAGGAAATAAAATGCCTTTTTCACGCGGCACTTTGCCGGCGTCGAATTGCGAAACATAGCCAATGGCGGCGTCCACCGAATTCAACGCGCGCGGCATGGTGAGCAGATCCAGCTCCTTAAAGCTAAAGCGGCGCGGATTCTCCCTGATATCTTTTAACTTGGCGGTGCGCGGCTCTATCGCCGGGTCGAGGCCGATCACATTCAGCCGCTGCAACAGCCACAGCGCCTGCCCCTGATTGGCGCCGTCGTTGGGGATGACGATTTCCGCGCCGTCGGGCAGGTCGTCGAAGGAGCGATAACGATCGGAATAGATGCCGAACGCCCACTGGAACACCGGCAGCGTGGGGGTCAGCTTGAATCCGTTGGCGTCCACCACCTGTTTCAGCCACCATTGGTGCTGATAAATGGTGGCGGCGTATTTTCCCTCCGCCACCGCCCGGTTGGCCTGCACCGGGTCCTGCAAGCCGCTGGCAATCAGGGTCAGGCCGTAATCCGGCGCGATATGCTCGGCGACGTACTGGATCACCCGCTCCTCCCCGGCCATCGCCGGTTCGAAATGCACCTCCAGCGTGCTGCCGAAGTTCACCGTCTGCGCCTTCTGCTGGGCGAAATACCCGACGCCGACGGCGATGGCCGCGACAACCGCCAGCGCCAGCCACCACGGCCAGCGCCGTTTTTTACGTAATGTGAAAGCGTGATTGGTCATAATTAATGCGTTCCCTGTGGGTGACGTAGTGCGGCAACCAGCCGGTCGCCGAGAAACTGAATCAATTGAATGGTGACGATCAGCACCACAATGGTGGCGATCATGATGTGGTGATCGAAACGCTGATAGCCGTACACCACCGCCAGATAGCCGATGCCGCCGGCGCCGATGGTGCCGGCGATCGCCGAGTATTCGATCATCGAAATCAGGTTGAGGGTAATGGCGGAGACCAGCGCCGGCAGCGCTTCGCTAAGCTGGGCGCGGGTAATGATCTGCCAGTGGGAGCCGCCGGACACCAGCCCGACCGCGGTCACCTCCGGCGGCAGCTCGTTCAGGGCGTTCTCCACCAGCCGGCCGAAGAACGGCACGCCGGCGACAATCATCGGGATCACCGCCGCCGGGATGCCGATGGTGGTGCCGGTCAGCCAGAAGGTAAACGGGATAATCGCCGCCATCAGCACCAGAAACGGCAGCGATCGCCCCATATTCACCAGCCAGCTCAACGTCCGGTGCGCCAGAGGACGGGGAAACAGGCCGCGCGCCGAGGTGTTGAACAATACCACCCCGACCGCTCCGCCGACGGCGACCACAAACAGCATCACGATGCCGACCATCAGCCAGGTTTCGCCGTAGGCCGGCAGCAGCAGGCGATGAATCTGATCCCAGGGGGTATCCTGGCTTATCACGTTGCTTGCCGCCTGCGTCATACCGCCTCCCGCCATGCCGGGGACGCGTCCACCACCTGGGCGATAACCCCATAGTCGCGCAGCTGTTCCACCAGCACCTCGGGCGGCACCGCGCCGCCCTGAAAGCGCACCGCCAGCTGCAGCCGTCCCGCCAGTTGACCGCCGACGCGCTCGATATGACCGCCGAGCAGGTCGATGCGCAGCTGCCGCAGTTGGCTGATGTGGCTGATCCAGTCGGCGGCCACCGGCTGCCGGGCGGAATAGGTGACGTGCAGCAGCAGATCCCCCTGGGCGTCGACGGCCTCCAGCGGGAACAGCTGCCGTCCGAGCAGCGAATCCGGCGCGGCCAGTAAATCCCGCACCGCCCCCTGCTGCACGATCACGCCGTCGCGCAGTTCCGCCACCGCATCGGCGGCGTTGCGCACCGCCTCCATCTCATGGGTAATCAGGATAATAGACAGGCCGAATTCGTCGCGCAGCCGCTTGAGCAGCGTCAGAATGGCGCGCGTCGACGCCGGATCGAGCCCGGAAGTGGCCTCGTCGGCCAGCAGCACCGACGGGTTGAGCGCCAGCGCCCGTGCGATGCCGACGCGCTGGCGCTGGCCGCCGGAAAGCTGCGCCGGGTAGCTCGCCGCCTTATCGCTCAGCCCGACGCTCTCCAGCAGATGGCCCACGCGCCGTTCGATTTCGGCGGGGATCACCCCCAGATACTCCAGCGGCAGCGCGACGTTTTGCCACGCGGTTTTGCGCTGCAGCAGCGCCGAAGACTGAAATACCGTGCCGATGGCCCGCCGTTCGCGGCGCAGCGCCTCGCCGGACAGGCGCGATAAATCCTGTCCGTTCACCTGAATGCTGCCGCTGCTCGGCCGCTCCAGCAGGCTGATGCATTTGGCCAGCGTCGATTTCCCGGCGCCGCTGGGGCCGACCACCGCGGTAATCGACCCGGCCGGCACCTGCAACGACACCCCTTTCAGCACCTCGACGGGTTCGCCGTGGCGCCCGCGATAATGTTTATGCAGCTGTGAAATATCGATCATGGCAGCCGCTCTCCCACCGGTTGCTGCGTCGCCGGGTTGAGCGCCGCCCCGCGCCGGTAGGCGGCGCCCGGATGCGGCGCGCTGAGACGCGCCCCCTGCCCGAATAGCTTTTCCCGCAGGGTGCCGGGCGCGTAGTCGCGTTTGAACGCGCCGCGGCGCTGCAGCTCGGGGACTAATAGCTCCACCACGTCGCTGAAGGTTTCATGGGTGACCGCATACGCCAGATTGAAGCCGTCGACGTCGGTCTCTTCCACCCAGGACTGCAGCTCGTCGGCCACCGTCGCCGCGCCGCCGACCAGCAGCGGACCAAAGCCGCCAATCCCCACCCACTCCGCCAGCCCCTGCACCGTCCACTGGCGGTTGGGATCGGCGGTGGAGAAGGTTTCCACCGCCGACTGGATGGCGTTGGTGTGCAGATGCTTGAGCACCTGATCCGGCCGGTATTGTCCGAAATCGATGCCCGTCCAGCCGGAAAGCAGCGCCAGCGCGCCTTCATAGCTCACCCAGGACTTATATTCCCGCCATTTGTCCTGCGCTTCCTTGTCCGTCTCGCCGACGATAACGGTTTGCAAATTAAAAATTTTGATGTCGTAAGGGTCACGCCCGGCTTCGACGGCGCGGCGGCGAATATCCGCCACCGTTTTTTTCAGCAGCACCTTGGAGGGCGAGGCGACGAACACGCACTCGGCGTGCTGCGCGGCGAACTGTTTGCCCCGACTGGAGGCGCCGGCCTGATACAGCACCGGCGTACGCTGCGGCGAGGGTTCGCACAGATGAATGCCGGGCACCTGAAAGAAGTTGCCCTGATGGTTGATGGGATGGATTTTGCTCGGATCGCTGAAAATGCGCCGCTCACGATCGCGCAGAACAGCCCCCTCTTCCCAACTGCCCTCCAGCAGTTTGTACACCACCTCCAGATACTCGTCGGCGTAGTCGTAGCGCGCATCGTGATCGGTCTGGCTCTGCTGGCCGATATTGCGCGCGCCGCTTTCCAGATAGGAGGTGACGATATTCCAGCCGACCCGCCCTTTGGTGAGGTGGTCAAGGGTGGAGAGCCGGCGGGCAAAGGGATAAGGATGCTCGAAGGAGAGCGAGGCGGTCAGCCCGAAGCCCAGATGCTCGGTGACCAGCGCCATCGGGGTGATCAGCGCCAGCGGATCGTTGACCGGCACCTGCGTCGCCTGGCGGATGGCCGCGTCGCCGTTGCCGTTCAGCACATCGTAAATCCCCAGCACGTCGGCGATAAACAGGCCGTCGAACTTGCCCCGCTCCAGCAGGCGCGCCAGATCGGTCCAGTACTCCAGATCCTTGTACTGCCAGGAACGGTCGCGCGGGTGCGCCCACAGGCCGGGCGACTGATGACCGACGCAGTTCATATCAAAGGCGTTAAGCCGGATTTCACGTTGCGATGACATAGTTTTCTCCATAGCGATCCCGGACCGTGCCCTGTCTTGGCCGGGTTATTGTTATCGGGTTAACTCAGAAGAGAAGATTCAGGATGGCGCGGGACATCGCTGCGCGTCGCCGGAGGTGACGGCGGCCAGCAGCTGATGGGCGATGGCCTCGGCATGGTCGGCGACCTGCGGCAAACCGATCAGTTCGCCAAAACGCCCGCGCGCCGCGGGACCGGCCACCAGCAGGCGCGGATTCGCCCGGCCGTGCCGGTCAATCGCCTGACTGTGTTCATCGACCAGCAGTCCCAGTCCGAGCGGGTCGGCGCGCAGCTCCCCGCGCTGCGCCAGGGCATGAAACAGCGGATTGCTCTCCAGCAGCGCGCCGTGGGCCGGACCGGTGGTGACGACCAGCCGGTCGACATGCAGGGTTTCCGCGCCGCCGCCGCGTTTTCGCAGCTGCAGCGCGATGGCATCGTCGTCGCCGATCGACGCCCGTTGCAGCCGCGCGGCCAGCACCCGCAGGCTGCCCTGCGCGCGCTGTTGCGCCAATAGCGCGCTGACCTGCGGGGCGATGCGGTAACGGTGCACATCCCAGTAGGCGCGCAGATGGCGCAGAAAACGCTGCTGCTCGGCCAGCGGCCACTGCTGCCATAGCTGCTGCCCGTTGACGCGAATCTCATCCAGCACCTTTTGCCACGGCTGCCGCTGGAGGGCGGCGCGCTGGATTTCCTGGCGGATATGCCGCAGCAGGCTGCGCGGCGTGGCGGCCTGCGCCGGCGATATCTCCAGCGTCCAGTCGGGAAAGTCGCCGCTGACGTTGGGTCGGGACAGCAGGCCGCGGCGGGAAAACGCCACGATGGCGCCGCGGTGCCCCCGCCGTTGCAACGACGCCACCACGTCGGCCATGGTTAAACCGCTGCCGATAATCGCCACCCGATCGTTCTCCTCCACCGCATCCAGCGCGTCGTGGCGCCAGGGGTCGGCGATCAGGCCGGGATGATGCGCCAGCGTCTGCGCCAACGGGCGCGGCAGCGACGGCTGCGGATGGCTGACGGCCAGCGCCACGCCGTCGGCCCTCAGCCTGGCGCCCCGTTCCGTGACGATAAATCCGTCCCGCCAGTCAACGGCGCGGTCTTGCAGATGACGCAAATTTCCGCCCGCCGCCTGGGCGAATTTTTCCGCCATATAGCGGCCGAACACGCCGCGCCGCGGGTAGATTTTGCCGTCCCGCCAGAGGGCGTCGGGGTCGTCGCGCAGGCCGTCGTTCTCCTCGAACCAGCGCTCGAAACTGTCATGCTCCGCGCGCGACAGCCACATTCTTTCCACCGGCACGTTCAGGCGGTGCGCCCCGTCGGCGGTGGAATAGGCCACGCCCTGTCCCACCTGCTCACGCGGCTCCACCAGGGTTATCTCCAGCCCCGGCCGGGCGGCGCGCGCCAGATGAATCGCCACCGCCGTACCGGTATAGCCGCCGCCGACAATCACTATCCGTCGTTCAGTCATGCGCTGCTCCCTCTCCATGACGCCGGCGCTCAGCTGGCGCTGGCCTGTTTATTAGCCGGCCGTTTATCGCCGCCGATGGTTTCGCCGAACGGCCCGGTATTCACCTGACGCGCCTGACGCTCCGCCGCCTCGGAGAGCGGCAACAGCGGCATCACCAGCTCGGCGAAGCGGTGCGCCTCCTCCAGGTGCGGGTAGCCGGAAAAAATAAAGTTCTCAATTCCCAGCGCCTGATATTCGCGGATGCGCTCGGCAACCTGCTGCGGATTGCCCACCAGCGCGGTGCCGGCGCCGCCGCGTACCAGCCCCACACCGGCCCAGAGATTGGGGCCGATACGCAGGCTGTCGCGCGAGCCGCCGTGCAGGGCGCTCATGCGCTGCTGTCCGGTGGAGTCCATGCGGGCGAATATTTTCTGCGCGCTGGCGATGGTCTCCTCGTCAAGATGGGCGATCAGCCGGTCCGCCGCCGCCCAGGCTTCCTCCTCGGTTTCGCGCACGATCACATGCAGACGGATGCCGTAGCTTAGCGTCCGTCCCGCTGCGGCCGCCCGCTCGCGCACCAGCGCCAGTTTCTCCGCCACCTGCTCGACCGGCTCTCCCCAGGTGAGGTAGCTGTCGATCTGATTGGCGGCGACGTCGATCGCTTCCGGGGAAGATCCGCCGAAATAGAGCGGCGGGCCGTTCTCCTGCACCGGCGGAAACAGAATCTCCGCCCCCTCGACGCGGATATGTTTGCCGGTGAAGTCGACCTTCTCCCCTTTGAGCAAGCGTGAATAGACGGTGAGGAACTCCTGCGTCACCTCATAGCGCTCGGCGTGGCTGAGAAAAATGCCGTCGCCGCGGTTTTCCACCGGATCGCCGCCGGTCACCACGTTAATCAGCAGACGGCCTGCGGATAAGCGATCCAGCGTGGCGGCCATGCGCGCCGCCAGCGACGGCGGCTGCAATCCCGGACGCACCGCCACCAGATAACGCAGGCGGCGGGTAATGGGCGCCAGCGCCGAGGCGATAAGCCACGAATCCTCGCAGCTTTTACCCGTCGGGATCAGCACGCCGTAATAGCCGAGGTTGTCGGCGGCCAGCGCCACCTGTTGCAGATAGGGCAGATCCACCGCGCGGCCGCCTTCCGTGGTTCCCAGATAGCGGCCGTCGCCGTGAGTGGGCAAAAACCAAAAAACGTTGATATTTTGTTTCAGCGGTTGGCTCATTATGCATTTCCCATATAACAATATGTCTTATTTGTAGATAGAAAAACGGGCTTTCGTTATAAAGGATGCCAGCACGATGCATGCCAAGATTAAAATCAAATAAAAACAATTAAAATCAATAGATTAAAAAAACAGGCTTCGACCACCCCCTGCTGCATTTGCAACAGATCCCCCACCCCGGCTGCTGCAAAAGCAGCATTTTACGCCCCCCAGGCTCTCGCCCTTTGCCAGCGACTCGGATAGGATTTTCACACCGCTGCAACCATGGAGCTACTTATGCATAACCCACGCCCCTTTTCCTCGGACAAGCCGGTACTGATCGATCCCGCCTCGATCGCCTTTCAGAACGTACTGGATCAACTGGCGCCCACCGATGCCACCGTACTGATCATTGGTGAAACCGGCACCGGGAAAGAGGTGGTTGCCCGCTATCTGCACCATAGCAGCCCGCGCCGTCAGCGGCCTTTCCTGGCCGTCAACTGCGGCGCGCTGAATGAAAGCCTGGCGGAAGCGGAACTGTTCGGCCATCAGAAGGGCGCGTTCACCGGCGCGACCGAAACCCACCAGGGATGGTTTGAAGCGGCCGAAGGCGGCACCCTGCTGCTGGATGAAATCGGCGAACTTAGCCTGTCGCTCCAGGTTAAACTGCTGCGGGTGTTGCAGGAGAGGGAGATCACCCGCGTCGGCTCGCGGCGGCCCATCAAGGTCGACGTGCGGGTGATTGCCGCCACCCATGTGGATTTGGCGCACGCCATCCGCGAAAAACGCTTCCGCGAAGATCTCTACTATCGCCTTAACGTCGCGGCCGTCACCCTGCCGCCGCTGCGTCAGCGCCAGGAGGACATCCCGCTGCTGGCGGAGCATTTTCTCACGCTGTACGCCCATCGCCTGGGGCGGCCGCAGCTCCAGCTCTCCGCGGAGGCGCATCAGCTGCTGATGGATTACCCGTGGCCGGGAAATATCCGCGAGTTGGAAAATACCCTGCACAACGCGGTGCTGCTGAGCAAAGAATCGGTGATCACGCCCCAGCAGCTGCGCCTGACCAGCAGCGCGGAAATACCCGGCGCGACGGAGACGCAAGAGCTGGACCGCTTTATCCGCCGCCACCTGCAGAGCGACGTCGGGCAGATTTACCAGCGGGTTACCCAATCGCTGGTGCGCAACGCTTTCGACATCTGCAACGGCAATCAGCTACAGACCGCGGCCATGCTGGGGATCAGCCGCAATACCCTGCGCACCCATCTGGCGCATCAGGGGCTGGTCAAGCCGCGCCGGAGTTCGGCGTCGAGCCTGAACTGGCCGCGGCGCTGCGCCGCCGCCGGGCCATCCCCCGACCGCGAGCTGCGCATCGGCTATCAGAAGTTCGGCAATCTGGGGGTGCTGAAGGCGCGGCAAAGCCTGGAGTCGCTGTTCGCCGGTCAGGGCATCAACGTGTCGTGGAGCGAATTCCCGGCGGGGCCGCAGCTGCTGCATGCGCTGCACAGCGACGAGATCGATTTCGGCACCACCGGCGAAGTGCCCCCCATTTTCGCCCAGTCCCAGGGCTGCCCGCTGGTGTACGTCGCCTACGAGCCGCCGGCGCCGCAGAGCGTGGCGCTGCTGGTGACCAAAGATAGTCCCATCGCCAGCGTCGCGGAGCTGCGCGGCAAACGCATCGCCGTCAACAAAGGCTCCAACGTGCATTATCTGTTGCTGCAACTGCTCGACGAACACGCGCTCACCTTGCAGGACGTGCGTATTATCTACGCGCCGCCGAAATACCCGTTGGCGCCCAGCGACTATCAGGCGGTGGACGCCTGGCTGATGTGGGACCCGCTGCTGAGCGACGCCGAGCGCAACGGCGATCTGCGGGTGCTGGCCGACGGCCGCCAGCGGGTGCAGAACCAGCAGTTCTATCTGGCGCAGCGCCAGTTTTCCGAACGGTCCGAGGATATCCTGCAGCAACTGTTCGCGGCATTGCAGAAAACCGGGAATTACATCGACAATCAGCGGGCGGAAGCCACCGCCCTGCTTTCGGCCGAACTGGGCCTGCCGCGCGCCACGCTGGAACTGGCCCTGTCGCGCCGCAGCAATAAAACGCGGCTTATGAATACCAACGTGATTCGCGAGCAGCAAATCATCGCCGATCGCTTTTTCGCCCTAGGCCTGCTGCCGCGCGCCATCAATATCCGCGACGCCATTTGGCGCACCGGTTCGCCGTCGCCGTCGGCGCCGCTATATGCTGAGCATAGCTCCGGGAGATATTAAGCGCCGTCGGGCTGATAGCTCCCCATAAAAATATCTTGTTTATATCTCTATATTTAACCTGCTGATATTAAGTACAAACTCAGTATTTACATCGTTCCCGCCCCCCACGGCGTAAGAAATTACGCTGAGGTGGACGACCCCGCGAATGAGCAGCATGGATGCTGCTCAAGCCAGTGCCGCGTCGGACAAAAACGCCGGGAGCGTTTTTGAACAGCGCTTGCGCTGGCCCGGTAGGGCGAGTCTCAGGGATGAGACGAGTATTCCGTCACTGGCGGTTCGGGAAAGGGGGCGACCGCCGAAGGAACCGCGCCAGCGGCGTGATTTCAGCCACAAGCCCGGGTTCGTAGTGTGGTGGCGTTTGAACCACCCTGCGTCGGGCGCGTGCTACGTCGTAACAGAGAAATGGCGACTTTATCGCGCACGAAATATTCACCAATGTGACATATTCCAATTTATGGGGAACACTCAGGCACGGCGACGTTCTTAACCGCTATTTGCGGATTCCAGATATAAACAGCTGGAAATCATATTTCTACTGTTATCACTCAGGTAATAGATTAGTTAACCAACTGTAAACCACGTTAATGAGTATAGAGCGGCTTACGGCCGCTCTTCAGCATGATGTTATTTTTAGGAGATAGAATGAACGTTATTACCCTGGCAGGCAGTCCGCGTTTTCCCTCCCGCTCAAGCGCGCTGCTGACATTTTCCCAACGATGGCTTGAAGAAAAGGGTATTAACGTTATTCCCTGGAACCTGTTTAATTTTAATCCGGAAGATCTGCTGTACGCCAAATTCGACAGCCCCGGGTTAAAGGTTTTTATCGACCAGTTGGCCGCCGCCGACGGGGTGATTATCAGCACGCCGGTGTACAAAGCCTCTTTTACCGGGGCGCTGAAAACCCTGCTTGACCTGCTGCCGGAGCGGGCGTTTGAAAATAAAGTGATTTTGCCGCTGGCCAGCGGCGGATCGTCCAACCATATGCTGGCGCTGGATTACGCCCTGAAACCGGTGCTGAATGCGCTGAAAGCGCAGGAAATCTTGCACGGCGTCTTCGCCGAAGACAGTCAGATTACCCACTACGATCACACCCCGCTGTTAAGCGCGTCGCTGGAAGCCCGCCTGACCGCCTCGCTCAGCGACTTCGCCCGCGCGCTGGATCGGCAAAACTACTATCGCGCGCCGTCGTTTTCGCAAACGGCCTGAGCCTGCGCCGATGCGGCAGGGTTGATTATCCGGGCGGATTGGCGCTAGCGCGCTCAGAGACTGACAAACAGCAGCCGGGCGGCATAGCCGATTAACATCACGCCCATAAAGCGCTCGAACCAATGCCCCTGCCTCACAAACCGCCGGCGAATTGCCGGAGTGGAGAAAAGGACGCTCACCAGCACGAACCATGCCGCATTGACCGCGCACATCCACGCGCCGTAAAAGAGCTGTATTGACAGCGGCGTGGCGCTGCTCACCACGGTGGTGAACACCGCCAGAAAAAACAGCGTCGCCTTGGGGTTGGTCGCATTGGTCATAAACCCCATCACAAAGGCCTGGCGTTTTCCCTGCGCCAGCGGCGCGGTATCGTCTGTGGCCAGCGATGTCATCTCTGCCGGTTTGCTCTTTACGAAGTTTACGCCGAGATAGATGATATAAGCGCCGCCCGCCAAGGTTGCCGCGGACATCAGCCAGGGCGTGGCGTGCAGCAACGCGCTGATGCCGACCAGAGTATAAAACACATGGACCGACATCCCCGCCCCGATCCCCATGGCCGTGCAGATGCCGGCCAGCCGGCCAAACCGCACGCTTTGCCGAATCGTCACCGCAAAGTCCGGTCCCGGCGAGATCACAACCAGCAGGTGAATCAACGCCAGCCCCAGAAATTCGCTCCAGTAGTTATGCAACATATCCGCTCCAATACAATAAGTAGTCGCCCCGGCGACGCTAATTTTTTTATTGTATGTAATATCTTTAATCGCGATAATCCGTTGCAAAACCAAATAACTTTTGCCTGATGAGCACAAATCAAATACTGAACCTGATGGGCGAGATGGCCGTCTTTGTCAAGGTGGTGGAGACCGGCAGCTTCTCGGAAGCGGCGCGCCAGCTGGCGATGACGCCGTCTGCCGCCAGCCGCGCCGTCGCCCGGCTGGAAAAAGCGCTGAGTACCCGGCTGTTGCAACGGACGACGCGCAAGCTGCGCCTGAGCGACAGCGGCCGAGAGGTTTACGCCCACTGTCTGGATATGGTGAACGCCGCCCAGGCGGCGATGGCGACATCCGGGCAATTCAGCAACCAGCCACAGGGAACGGTGCGGCTCAGCGTGCCCAAAGCGGTGGGACGCTTCGTGATCCATCCGCATCTGCCGGATTTCCTCGCCCGTTACCCGAAAGTCGATGTAAATCTGCTGCTGGACGACCGCTATGTCGACCTGATAGACGATCGGGTCGATCTCGCCATCCGCATCACCGACCGGCCGCCGCCGGGCCTGATGGGCCGGCGCCTGCTGGATATCGACCATCTACTGTGCGCCACGCCGCAATACCTCGCCGGGCATGGCACGCCCGTCCATCCCCATGACCTGAAGACGCATAGCTGCATCTACCTCGGCGAAGAGCCGGGGGACTCGCGGTGGAAATTTCGTCAGGGAAGCAAAAATGTCAGCGTCAACGTTCAGGGGCGCTACGCCGCCAACCACACCGGCGTCAGGCTGGATGCGGTATTGCATCATATCGGCATCGGCAGTCTGCCCTATTTCACGGCCAGACATGCCCTGCGGCAGGGGCGCGTGGTTCAGGTGCTGCCGGAGTGGCAATTCCTCACCCACTACAGCGGCGAACTGTGGATACTGTATCCCCCGACGCGCCATTTGCCGCCCAAACTCAGCGTGCTGATCCACTTTCTGGCCGAGCGCCTGAGCCGGGAGCCTACGCTGGGGAAAATCGCCGGGGCGGACGGCGAACAAGCGTCGCCGACAGAACCCTATGAATTTCCCGAGGCGGATAAATAGCCGATGCCTGCTCCTCGGCCGTCGCCAAAACGGACATACAGCGCTAAGCGGAAGCGTCGGAAAGCGCAATGCCGCCCAGCCATTTTTCACGCCGCTGCGCCAGATCCGCGACGATTTTAGCCGCCAGCCGCCCGGGGTCCACATCAACCACCATCGTGGAGCCAAAACGGATCTGGCAATCCTCCGTCAGATAACGCCGCACCTTTTCCGACGCCTCTATCGGCGCCTTGACGCAATGATAGGAGTTAATGCCGAGTAAGCGGAAACTGGCCGCCGCGGCCAGCCCTTTTTCATTGGACCACTCTGGACTGGCAAAGGCGAAAGGCATCTCCTTGAGGGCGCGTCCGGCCCCATCCGCCAGCCCTTTAAACAGCGCGGAAGCGCGGGCGTTATCCAGGCATTCTCCCATGTGCCAGACGGGCGGCAGGTCGGGCGCCAGGAAACGCCTTAACCCCTCGCCCGCCAGTTCACGCGCCTGACCGCGACACAGCCCCAATTTGAGCAGCGGAAAAGAAGCGCATCCGTTGGTCAGCACCAGAACGTTATTCTCAATCAGCTTCTGCGCGACGTCGTACACCGCCTTCTCATAAATCACGCGGGGATTGCTGCAGCCCACCAGATTAACGATACCGGCGACCTCGCCGCTTTTCAGGGCTTCAAGCAACGGAGAAAGCGAACCGAAACCGGCGGTGATGTTTTCAACGGAAAAGCCGATTTCCGCCTCCACTTCATACTGCGGGATATTGCGCGGGACATCGCGGCGTGCAGCAAAACTTTCTATCGCCCGGGTAACAATTTTCTGCGCAAGATGTTCGGTTTCATGGAAGTTGGCATGTTCATGGTCATATCCGTAAAACTCGGCCCCGGGCAGCCGCGCCGAGTCGCTGGTGGTCACCACGGTGGTCTGATAGCAGCGCGCCACCTCCATGATGGTGGGGAAAACGTCCTGCACATCCGCCACCCAGAGGTCGAGCGCTCCCGTTCCCAATATCAGCTCCGCGCCAACCGCATTGGATAACGGAATAACCTCGCCGTAGCGGTACATGGCGGAAAGGCCGGAGCAGCAGATGCCATAGAAAGCGATCCCCTCGGCGCCATGCGCCCTGGCCTGCCGGATAAAATGCTCGCCTCTTCCCTGTTTTACAATTTCGCTTACCAGCACCGGCGAATGTCCGTGCAGCGCGATATTGACATGGTTGGCTTTAAGCGCCCCGACGTTGCATTTCACCGTACCGCGCTGCGGCAGGCCGAAAAGGCTATCCATCGCAATGGATGACCCCAGTACGCTGCTCCAGGCAAAGGCCAGCCCGCAGCGCTGAAACTGTTTCATCACATTTTCCCAGTCGCCGTCCGTGCCGGTGGTGGTGCGGTGAAAGGACTCAAAGACTTCGTGCATCGCGCTGACCGGCAGGATCCCCTGTTCGCGCCAGACCTCCTGGCGCTCGCCGGCGGCGAACGCCGCCAGCATTTTATGTTTATCGGGAACGGTGCGGGATAAATCCTCCAGCAGCAGATTAGCCAGCTCCAGCGCTATCGCGTTAAGCGGCCGATCGTGGGTTTCAATGCCCAGCAGCGCGGCGGATTTTTTCACTTTTTCGCTGCCGATAATCGGTTTGTCCAGCGTTCCCTCCGCCGCCGCTTTCAGCGCCAGCATCACCTCGCGGCCTCTGGCGCCGTGCGCCGCCACGCCGGCCGCTATCATGCGCAGCAGGTTACGCGCCACGATAAGATCCGCATCGGCGCCGCACACGCCGCGCGGCGACTTTTTGGTGATACGGCACGGCCCCATAATGCAATTACGGCAGCAGGAACCGGCAATGCCGTAGTGGCACTGCGGCTTCTGGCTATCGAAACGGTCAAATACCGTTTCCACGCCGCGCAGTTCCAGATGTTGCAGCAGCTCACGGACGGCGTTATCGGGCGTCAGCCGTATGACATCGGCCTTGGAAGGGAAGGATTTGCGGTATTCGGCCACCGCTTTCAGATAATCCTTCACATCACCATGGCTATGCTCATGAGAGTGATGTCCTTCCCCATGATGATGTTCATGCGGATGAACATGTTCCGCCGCGCGCCCTTCCCCATGGTTATGCCGCTGTTGCAGGCGATCGTGACCATGTGGACGTTCTGCTTTATCTTCTTCTTGATTGCTCACAATAAAACCCCCGCTTACCTTATTTCAGGATGACCTATCTCGATGCGAGATGGTTATACCGGCGGATATCATCCATGAAATATCAATAAGCCAGGGGTTGCCGCCTTTATCCCCTATGGCCGTTCACAGAACCAGCCCGGCGAACGCCGCGGACAGCAGGCTCACCAGCGTTGAGCCATACAGCAGCTTCAACCCGAAGCGGGAAACCGTATTGCCCTGCTGCTCGTTCAAGCCTTTAATCGAACCGGCGATAATGCCGATGGACGCGAAGTTGGCGAACGACACCAGAAAGACGGACAGGATCCCCACGCCGCGCGCCGACATCTCGGCGACGATTTTTTTCAGCTCGATCATGGCGATGAACTCGGTTGAGACCACTTTGGTCGCCATAATGGCGCCCGCCTTGAACGCGTCCTGCGCCGGGATCCCCACCAGCCAGGCCAAAGGATAGAATGCATAGCCGAGCAGCTGCTGGAAGCTCATGCCGAATAACATGGAAAAGACGGCGTTAATGGCGCCGATCAGGGCGATAAAGCCAATCAGCATCGCCAGAATAATCATCGCCACCCGGAATCCCGCCAGAATGTACTCGCCGAGCATTTCAAAGAAGGTCTGCGACTCATGTAATTTTTCCAGCCGCACTTCCGGCTCGTCGCCGGGGGCGGAAGGATTGATGACCGACAGGATAATAAAGGTGCTGAACATGTTCAGTATCAGCGCCGCCACCACGTATTGCGCATCGATAAGCGTCATGTACGCCCCGACGATGGACAGGGAAACCGTCGACATCGCCGTGGCGGTCATGGAGTAGAGACGCCGCGGCGAGAGGTCGGCCAGAATGCCTTTGTAGGCGATAAAATTTTCCGACTGCCCCAGCGCCAGCGAGCTTACCGCATTAAACGACTCCAGCTTGCCCATGCCGTTGATTTTCGACAGCACGGTGCCCACTCCCCGGATCAGCAGCGGAAGAATGCGCCAGTGTTGCAGGATGCCGATCAGCGCCGAAATAAAAATAATCGGGCACAGCACGCCGAGGAAAACAAACGCCAGCCCCTGCTGACTCATTCCGCCAAAGACAAAATCCGTGCCCTGCGCCGCATAGCCAAGCAGGGCTTCAAAAAAGCCCGCCACCTTGCGCACCACGAAAAGCCCGCTTTGCGCATGCAGCAGGAAGAACGCCAGCGCCGCTTCCAGCACGATAAGCTGAACCAGACGGAGGACGCGGATTTTTTTACGGTCGTAGCTCACCAGCAGAGCCAGCGCCAGGATAACCACCAAAGCAAGAGAGAAATGAAATAGGTTCGACATAAACAGGTTAACTCAATGAAAAGGTGTGCTATTTAGCCATAGCCAACCTGATTATATAAATACTTATTTTAGATTATCATTCCACCGTTGCGCCGATCGGCGAACCGCACGGGGCGGCATCGGCGCCGGCAATCCCGGCGCGGGCCGCTGCGGCGCCGCTTTTTCACATCAGTTCCTGCCGGCGATCGTCGGTTTCGCCGTAGCGGTGCAGCGTCGGCGGCTTCAGCCCCTGGTAGAGGGCGTCGATGCCGGCATTGATGATCTGATTGTGCTGTTCGAACAGCGAGTTGCCGCGCAAATCGCTCTCGACGATAAACGGGCCGAAGCGCTCCACCTCAAACAGCCACATCGCCTGGGCGATGCCCAGCTCTTCCAGCCAGTGCACGTCAATCACCCGCTTGATGCCGCGCCCCAGCAGCGCGCCGGTGCCATAGCCCACCGTGGTCAGGTAGACGGCGCCGGCCGGCACCAGCACCTGACGGTACTGCTCCAGCGGCATGCCCCCTTTGCCGAGAATGATATTGCTGCCGCTAAGCGACAGCCAGCGCTCCATCCAGCGGGCAAAGCGGAAACTGGCGGTGGCGGTAACCGCGCCCACCTGGTAGCCGCCGTCGCCGTCCGGCGCCGCCGCGGGCGAACAGTGGAAATTCACCAGGCTGAGCGCGCGCAGATCCAGCGGCAGCGGCCGCCCCTCATCGAGGATCATGCGGTAGACGCCTTCCCGGGCGGTGTAGACATTGCCGCGCAGATACACCACGGTGCCGATTTCCAGTTGGGCGAGCGCCTGAGCGGAGACCGGCAAGGTCAGCTCGACCACTTTCAACTCGTCAGATTTTCCGGCCATTCCACACTCTCGCGTCGTAGGTAAGGGGTGAACCAGACGGGGTCGGTGCGATAGCTGACCGAGCCGTCGGCATGAACCCGCGCCGTGGCGCGGCGTGAAGCGAGACAAAAGGTATGCAGGCTGACCGGCATGCCGCCGGTATGGGTATAGCCCACTTCAATATGGCAATCCGCCACCATCGAGCGCCCCGCCAGCCCCATGGCGCCCATGCCAAGCGAATTACCCAGCGCCAGAATCTCCAGCTCCAGTTCGGCGATGCGCGGGTCCGGGTTACGGTCGCCCACCACCCGCAGGCAGGCGGCCTGCTTGCCTAGCTGCATGCAGGTATCCTTGGAGCCGCCGATGCCGATGCCGACGATGGCCGGCTGGCAGGCCAGCCCGCGCTTGCCGAAGGCGATCAGGGTGTCCAGCGCGAAACGCTTGATGCCGTCGATGCCGTCTCCGGGGAACAGCATGCGGTAGTCGGTGCCGAACAGCCCGCCCTTATGCACGGTGGTAATATCCACCCAGTCGGCGTCCGGCTCGAACGACCACTCGATTTCCGGCGCATTGATGCCCACATTATTGTTGAACTCGGTGCGCCATAAAGGATGAACCCGGTTGGGGCGCAGGGGAATATCCTGGGTCGCCCGGGCGGTGGCGCGGCGCAGCGCGCGCTCCACGCCGATAAAGCCGCTATCCACCGCCGCATTATTGCCCCACTTGACGTAATAGCGCGGCAGCCCGGTGTCGGCGCACATCGGCCGGCGATCCTCGCCGGCGGCCTGCCAGTTTTCGATCATCGTATCCAGCACGAAACGCGACAGCGCGCCGCTCTCCTCGCGCCGCATGGACTTGATTTTGTCGCGATAATCCGCCGGGATATCGATGGCCGCCAGCTTCATGATCTCGTAGGCGGCCTGCTCCACCCGCTGGATGGCAACGCTCATAATGTCCTCTCCTGATTGAACGGCGTCATATCGCCTCCCGCACGGGCGGTTCCGTCAGCAGGGTTTCCCCCGGCGTGACGATATCAAACGCCACCGGCACCTGTTCCAGCGTCAGCGTCGCGCCCTCGTCTACGCTGCTGATGCGCGTGTAGCGGCTGGCGTTGAGATCGCCGGCGGCGGGAAAGTCTTCGCGAAAATGCGCCCCGCGGCTGTCGTTGCGCGCCAGCGCCGCCGTGGCGATGGTCCGGGCGATCAGCAGCTGGCTGTCCGTATTCAGCCAGTCGTGCCAGCTCAGGTTGTAGCGGCGTTCGCCGTCGCGCACGCCGATAGCCGCCAGTTCGCGCCCATACTGTTCCAGCGCCGCCGCGCCCCGTTCGATGCCCTGCCGGGTGCGCATCACCCCCACGCGATCCCACATGGTCTGCGCCAGCGTCTCGCGCAGCGGGGCCAGCGGTCCCGGCGGCGCGGCGAAAGCGCGTTCGGCGCGGGCGATGCCCGCCTCGATGCGTGCGCGATCCGGTTCCCGCCAGCCCGCGTCCTGCCGCAGGTAGGCCGCCATGGCGTCGCCGGCGATGCCGCCGAATACCGTGGAACAGGCCACGCCGTTGCCTCCCAGCCGGTTGGCGCCGTGTACGCCGCCGCTATCCTCCCCGGCGACATACAGGCCGGGAGAGGCGGTGGAGCAGTCCGCGTCGAACTCCACGCCGCCCATCAGATAGTGCGCGGTGGGCACCACTTCCACCAGTCCGCCCGCCAGATCGAAGCCGCAGTCGGCGCAGCGGGACACCATGCCGGGAAACAGCCGGCGCACTTTCTCCTCGCCCAGATGTTTCATCTGGATAAATATGCCGCCCATCGGGCCGGTGCGCCCGGCGCGCATTTCGGCATAAATCCCCCGGCTGACCACATCGCGCGTGGCGCGTTCGCCGCGCGGATCGTAGCGCTGCATAAAGCGCTCGCCCAGCCCGTTGAGCAGATAGCCGCCGGCGCCGCGCAGCCCCTCTTCCAGCACCGTGCCGGTCATGCGCGTGTCCGGCCCGCCCAGCAGTCCGGTGGGATGAAACTGCACCATCTCCATATCGCGCAGTTTGAGACCGTAGCGCAGCGCCATCGCCAGACCGTCGCAGGTTTTCTCGCCGGAAGGGGTATGGTAGCGAAACATGGTGGGGCCGGCGCCGGTGGCCAGCAGCACCGCCCTGGCACGCACCAGCCGGTAGACGCCGCTGCGCAGATCGATAAACAGCACCGCGGCGATGCCGTCGCCGTCCGCCGCCGGGATCAGCTCGATGGCGCGGTGCTCTTCCAACTCGCGCACGCCCGCGCCGCGCACCTTCTCCATCAGCCGGTTGATGATCTCGATACCCGTCAGATCGGACTTGTGCACCGTGCGATCGAAGGTCTGACCGGCAAAAGCTTTCTGATGCAGGGTGCCGTCGGGGTTGCGGTCAAAAAAGCAGCCGACTTCGTTTTCCAGTTCGCGCACCCGCTCTATGGCGCCCTCCACCAGCCGCCACACCAGATCCTGACGGGGCAGCCATTTGCCGCCGTTAAGGGTGTCCATCACGTGCCGCTCGATCGAATCGCCGGCCGCCAGCGCCACGTTATAACCGCCCTGCACCATCCGGGTACAGCCGCTTTTCCCCAGCAGTCCCTTGGTGGCGACGGTCACTTCCAGCGAGGGATCCGCCCGGCGCGCGTGCAGCGCGGCAAACAGACCGGCGCCGCCGGAACCCAGGATCAGAATGTCGGTTTTCAGATTCTCAAACTGCACGGCTAGAGCACCCCCATAATAAAGACGGTGCCGACGATAAGGGAAAAGCCGGCGCCCCAGCCAATCCAGCCCAGGCGCGCCTGGCGGATATCACTCCAGTTCAGTATTTCCAGCGCCAGCAGGCGCAGCCCGAAACTGGCATGCAGACAGAGCGCCACCACCAGCCCCCACTCCGCCGCTTTCACCAGCGGCAGATCGCTAAAGCGGATCACGCGCTCCAGTCCGGCTTCCCCCTCCAGCGCCAGGCCGAGCGCCAGAAAATGCAGCGGTAGAAACAGCGTCAGCGCCAGCCCGGACAGCCGGTGGCCGATAAACGCCAGATAGCCTTTTTGACGGCGTAACGCGTTCATAACCCTCCCACGGCGATAACCGCCCGAATGCCAAGAATCAATAGCAGAAGCGCCAGCCCCAGGCTGATGCCGTCCGCGGCGCGGTAACCGATGCCGGTCCACTCGTTCAGCACCGCGCGCACGCCCAGCGGCGCATGCACGGCGACGCAGAGGACGAAAGTTGAATAGAACAGCAGCCAGCCGACGCTGCCCTGGGTGCGCCCCAGGATGGCGCCGGCGCTCAGGCCGCTGTGCGTCGCGTAGATCATCACGCCCACATGCACCAGTACGAAAGGGATAAGCAGCAAGGTACTGAGGCGCTGAATAAGGAACAGTTTACTTTCCATAGGTCACGCCTTACCGAACCATTGCCACAGCGAAATCCGTTTCAGACCGGCGATGCTGCGGGTCGGACTCAGCCCCACCGGACAACAGGCCATACAATTTCCCTGCATATGGCAGGCGCTGACGCCGCCGGCCTCGGCGACGCGCGCTTTCACTTCGGCGTGCGCTTCGTGCCGCTCATCATTGATCAGCGTCCAGGCGCGATTCAGCGCGGCCGGACCGAGGTAGCGCTTATCCCAGGCCACCACGTCGCAGGCGGCGTAGCAAATGCCGCAGTTGATGCATTCAATCGCCTCGCTGGCGAGGCGCCGCCGGGCACCCTGCGGATCGACTCGCGCCGGATCCTGCTCGCGGCTGCGGCCGGAGCTGAACTCGCCGCCGGCCTGTTGCCACTTGGTGAAAAACTCGCGCATATCCACCACCAGATCCTTGATCGGCGGCAGATTGCGCAACGGCTCCAGCACCAGTTCGCCCTTGTCGGCCACCCGGCTGACGTGCGTGCGGCAGGCCCAGCGCGGGGTGCCGTTGACCATCACGGCGCAGGAGCCGCACACCCCGACCCGGCATGAAAAACGGTAGGACAGCGTGGGATCCTGCCGCTGCTGGATTTCCGTAACCACGTCCAGCACCGTTTGATTATCCCGCCGGGGCACCGAATAGACCGCATGCCTGACACCCGGCCCGCCGCGGGCGATTTTTACCCGTAGTGTGTTTTGTTCGTTAGCCATTTATTTTTTTGACTCACCGCATGATCCGGGCCAAAAACGCTCCGCCGGCCCCAATCCTTCGCTTATATATTATGAATGGATATCGCCGACGATAATTGCCGCCGGCCGATTTATCGAGAACAAATAACGGCAATAATTAATCCTACCGCCGTAAGAAAATACCGCCGTCAGACCATCGTCGAGATAGATGATAAAAACCCGCCGCAATAAAACACTATAATTAACAGGGTTAAATATCCTAACAATTAATATGAATAAGCAAAGCTAAAATTCGCAAAAGACAAAAAACCGTCTCAGACGGCGCTCGCTTAACCGCCATCACGCGGGAAAACAACCTAACCAACTAAAATAAAAGATAAATTTACCCACTTATCAATAATGGAAGCATTCTTTTATTTATCCCGGATGGCGCAGCGCGCAGGCCAATAATAAAAAACTCGCCACTAAACGGGAAACGTGTTATTAGCTAGCCGATACTTATCCATTTTTTCTGTGAGGGTATTAATTTTACCTAATGAAATAACGATTACACATAGCTTATTACAAAATGCGCTTTATCAGAAACGGCGGGTTAACTTATGCTTCTCCTCATATTCCTTTAACGCAGGAATATATTAACTAATGTAATAAATAATATTTATTTAATCATCAACCTGGCCAAGTTCATGATCTGGCTAAAATGTCTGGCTCCGGAAATTTTTTAATTTTGTTTCTATTTTGTTAGATAAATCCCGGACCCGAGATTTTACGCAGATTTCCCCGTTCGACGTCGAACGCTTTTGATCGGCCAATTTGTCTATCACACTTTCCAATGGGTACTGGGTATGAAAAAAATAAATCGCGCGGTGAGTCCGACCGGCCGTTTTTCCCGCAAACTGATCGGCCTGACTTCGGCCGTCAGCCTGCTGGCATCGGCCCTGGCCCTGCCGACGCAGGCATATGCGGAAGGCCAGTTGCGCATCGCGCAGCAGTTCGGCATCGTCTATCTGCTGCTTAACGTGGCGCAGGATAAACAGCTGATTGAGAAGCACGCCAAGGCCGACGGGCTGGAAGTCAAAGTGGATTATCTGCAGCTTTCCGGCGGCGCGGCGGTCAACGATGCGCTGCTGTCCGGCTCGGTGGATATCGCCGGCGCCGGCATCGGCCCGCTGTTTACCCTGTGGGACCGCACCAAAAACCGTCAGAACGTGCGGGCCGTGCTGGCGACCGGCCAGTTTCCTTACTACCTGATCAGCACCAATCCCAACGTGAAAACCATCGCCGACTTCACCGACAAGGATCGCATCGCGGTGCCGGCGGTAGGCGTATCGGTTCAGTCGCGCTATCTGCAGCAGGCCTCGGCGAAACTGTGGGGAGATAAAGAATTCAACCGCCTCGATAAACTACAGGTGGCGCTGCCGCATCCCGACGCCACGGCGGCCATTATCAGCGCCGGCACCGAAATCACCGCCCACTTCGGCAACGCCCCTTTCCAGGAACAGGAGTTGGCCGGCAACCCCAACGCCCATATCGTACTGAACTCTTATGACGTGCAGGGCGGTCCTACTTCCCCGGTAGTGCTTTACACCACGGAAAAATTCCGCAAGGAAAATCCTCGCACTTACCGCGTATTCGTCAATGCCCTGGCCGAAGCGGCGGAATTTGCCGAGCAGAATCCTGAAGAAGCGGCCGATGCTTTTATCCGCATCACCAAATCCAAAATCGACCGTAAACTGTTGCTGGATATCCTCAAAAGTCCCGAGTCGAAATTCAGCATCACCCCGCAGAATACCTTGCAGCTGGGGCAGTTCCTGCACCGCGTGGGGGCCATCAAAAACAAACCCGAATCGGTGAAGGATTACTTCTTTGACGATCCGCATGTGGCCTCAGGGAGCTGATTGATGTCGCTGGATTTCGGCACCGGCGCGGCGGCCGAGCCATCCTCCGGTAACGCGGCGGGCATCGGCGGCCCTGCCGCCATCCGCAAGGTGGCGGACGCCGTCGCCGAAACGCTGGCCAACTTCGGCGCCAGATTCGTCTTCGGTATTCCGGGCAACGACGTACTGGAACTGATGCGCGCCTGCGAGGAGCGGGATATCCGTTATCTGCTCGCCCGCTCGGAACCGTCCTGCGCCTTTATGGCCGACGCGGTCTATCGGCTGACCGGCACGCCCGGCGTGGTGCTGCCGGCGCTGGGGCCGGGATTGGCCAATATGGCGTCGGGCATCGCCGGCGCATTGCAGGATCGCAGCGCGCTATTGGTGCTTGGCGGCAGCGCCGAGCGGAATGTGGGCGGCATTTACAGCCATCAGATCATCGATCAGCTGGCTCTGATGCGGCCCATCACCCTGTATGCCGATACGCTCAATCCGGCGCGCGCGGCGCAGCAGGCGGCCAAGGCGCTGGATATCGCCACCCGCTATCCGCCGGGGCCGGTTTTTCTCGACGTGGCGGCGGATGTAAGCCGCGCTACCAGCGACGAAGCGGCCTATGCGCCGCAGGCGCGCCACGCCGGCGGCTATCTGTCGTCAGAGGATCGCGACCATATCCTCACCCTGCTGCGGCAGGCCAGACGCCCTCTGGCGCTGATTGGTCAGGGCACCCTGTACGGGCCGCGCCCGCAGGCGGTGAGCGATTTTATTCACGCCAGCGGACTGCCGTTCCTGACCACTTACAAAGCCAAAGGCATCGTCAGCGAATACCATCCCCATTGTCTCGGGGCGCTGGGGCTGAGTCCGGTGGTGGACGCGGTGCAGCGCGACGCCATCAACGCCGCCGACGTGCTGCTGCTGATAGGATTCGATCCGATTGAACTGCGCAACGCCTGGCTGGATGCCTGGCCGGCCGAAAAATCGGTACTCACTCTGGACTGGGCGCCGCTGGATCAGCGGATGTTTCCCGCCGGTCTCGAGTACTACGGCAATCTGCACGGCAACCTGCAAGGGTTGCGTCAGGCGTGGGAGCGCGATCCCGATCCGCGTCCGCCGGAGCAGGCGACCGATTTCCAACGGCACCGCGCCCGTATCGCGCAGCTGCTGTCCCCAGGCGTCAGCCATCGGGACATCAGCCCGGCGGCGCTTTTCGGCGTACTCGACGCTCAGATGACCGATGAGTGGCTGGTGACGCTGGACGTTGGCGCGCACCGGATACTGGCCAACCATATCCTGCGCTGCCGCCGCCCCAACCAGCTGCTGCAGTCTAACGGATTTTGCTGCATGGGTTACAGCCTGCCGGCGGCCATCGCCGCCCAGACGCTATATCCGCAGCGGCCGGTCGTCGCCGTGACCGGGGATGGCGGCCTGCTGATGACGCTGGGGGAGTTGACGCTGGCCGGCGAACGGGATCTGCCGCTGGTGGTGGTGGTGCTTAACGACGCCGCGCTATCGCTGATCCGCCTGAAGCAGTCCCAAAGCGGCCTGGCGGAGCGCGGCGTAGGCTACCGCGCCGCCGATTTCGCCGGCGTGGCGCAAGCGCTGGGAGCGCGGGGCATACGGGTGAACGATATCGACGAGTTCGACCGCGCCCTGCGCGAAGCCGTCGCCAGCCGGCATTTCACATTAATAGACGCCGCCATCGACCCGGCGGAATATGCACATCAGATGTGACGATAACCGTCGGCCGCCTCGGCGCCGGCCGGTCCGTCACGCTGGATACTGAATAATAACGAGAGGGGAAATCATGCCTTTTCAGTCATCGCCGCCCCCCACGACACCGCTGTTGCAGGTGGAGGGGGTCAGTCTGGAATACGCCACCCGCGAACGTCGGGTACGCGCTACCCACGACGTCAGTTTCGATATCTTTCCCGCCGAGCGTTTTATCCTGCTCGGTCCCTCGGGCTGCGGCAAGTCCAGCCTGCTGAAAGCGGTGGGCGGATTCCTGCCTCCGGTCGACGGCCGTATCCTGCTGGAGGGAGAGGAAATCACCAAACCCGGCCCGGACCGGATGATGGTGTTTCAGGAGTTCGATCAACTGCCGCCGTGGAAAACCGTGCTGGAAAACACCCAGTTCCCGCTGCGGGTCACCGGCAAGCTGTCCGCCGCCGAAGCGCGGGATCAGGCGCTCTATTATCTGGAGAAGGTCGGCCTGGCGGATTTCGCCAATGCCTGGCCGCACACTCTGTCCGGCGGGATGAAGCAGCGCGTGGCCATCGCCCGCGCGCTGGCGATGAAACCGAAGGTACTGCTGATGGATGAGCCGTTCGCCGCGCTGGATGCGCTGACCCGCCGGAAAATGCAGCAAGAATTGCTGGAACTGTGGGATGAAGTCCGTTTCACCCTGATGTTCGTCACCCATTCCATAGAGGAAGCGCTGGTGGTGGGCAACCGCATTCTGTTGCTTTCGCCGCATCCGGGGCGGGTGCGCGCCGAACTCAACAGCCATCAGTTCGCCCATAATAGCGAAGGCGGCAGCGAGTTCCAGACGGCGGCGCGGCGCATTCACGATCTGCTGTTTCCCGCCGGCCAGCCGGTGGAGCCGGAACCGGCCGCGATCTCTGGGGACAGCGCCCCGCTCCGTTCACTGGCCGGACAGCATACCCGCTGATCCCCGTTTAATAATGAGATAGAAAAGGTTTTACCATGAGTCAACTTCCACCCGTCAGACCGGAATATCTGAAAGATCTGGCTCCGCTGACCGACGTCAAGGTCGCCCAACCGCTGCCGTTGCTCAATCGCCTGTGGAACCTGAGCGGGGTGCGCAAGACCCTGCTGCTGATCCTGCTGGCGCTGCTGTGGGAAGGCGCGGCGCGCTGGCAGGATAACGATTTGCTGCTGCCCACCTTCACCCAGGCGGCCGCGGCGTTTGTCGACGATATGCGCAGCGGCGAACTGCCCGCGAAAATCGCCATCTCCCTCGGCACGCTGGTCAAAGGCTATATTATCGGCACCCTGCTGGCTCTGGCGCTCAGCGCCCTGGCCGTCTCCACCCGGCTGGGACGCGACCTGCTTTCCACGCTCACCTCGATGCTAAATCCGCTGCCGGCCATCGCGCTGCTGCCGCTGGCTCTGCTGTGGTTCGGACTTGGCACCAACAGCCTGATTTTCGTGCTGATCCATTCCGTATTGTGGCCGATGGCGCTCAACACCTACTCCGGTTTCCTCGGGGTATCCGAAACGCTGCGCATGACCGGACGCAACTACGGATTAAGCGGACTGCGCTACGTGTGGCACATCCTGATGCCGGCGGCGTTGCCGTCCATTCTTTCCGGCCTGAAGATCGGCTGGGCCTTTGCCTGGCGAACGCTGATCGCCGCCGAACTGGTGTTCGGCGCCTCCAGCGGCCAGGGGGGTTTGGGCTGGTATATTTTCCAGAACCGTAACGAACTCTATACCGATCGGGTTTTCGCCGGTCTGGCATCGGTGATCATTATCGGTCTGCTGGTGGAAACGCTGATTTTCGCCACCATCGAACGCATCACCATCAAACGCTGGGGGATGCAGCGCTGACTTCGGCCCGCTTTCGCCGCCTTGACGACTAAGGCGGCGAAAGCGGCTAAACATTCAGCATCTGATATAGATGGATGGACAAAGGTCTTGCCATCCATCCCCGAGCAGG
The DNA here is from genome assembly GCF_023347575.1 of Brenneria tiliae. NCBI lineage: Bacteria > Pseudomonadati > Pseudomonadota > Gammaproteobacteria > Enterobacterales > Pectobacteriaceae > Brenneria > Brenneria tiliae. The sequence continues at coordinate 106,355 of NZ_JAKPCB010000099.1, forward strand.
CCATAATAGCGTCCATTCCACAGGCTGGAATGAAAAAAGCATTTTAATCAAACGGTTAGACATTTAGTTAGCAGTGATTAAAATGCGCCATCTCCTGTACGACCGTAGCTCAGTTGGTTAGAGCACCACCTTGACATGGTGGGGGTCGGTGGTTCGAGTCCACTCGGTCGTACCAATTTCTCCTCCTTAGACATACAACAACGTCTATAGGTCTCTGAAAATAGGCGAGATGCCCCCTCTCGCGTTCCAGTGAAATCCTACCAAAAGCGCTTGCGGAGAATAATCCTTTTCTACCCTACCTCTGCTGCACATTATACGTACAGCAAACTTTAAACATTGACTATACGTTTCCTATAAAACGTGCAAACATAACTTTGATTCTTTCTTGTTCTTTTATGAGAGGCGATTATGCAAAGCATGACGATTGAACAATTACGGGTTGCAAATAGCGCTGGCGGCATTGCCGGCGTGACTCTGAAAGGACAAGGCGGTTCGTTCATCGTTCACGTCGCTACGCGCAACGGCGCCAGCGCAGTATTAGTTACGGCACGCAACAGCGAGCCTCGCCGGTTTGGTAATCCGATCTCTGCGTTAAACACGCTTCGCAACGTTGGGATCACCACGGGTAATTTCGATGCCAGCGAGTGGAACCCGGAGGAAAAAAACAGTACGCCGGGAAATCGAGGGAGATCTGAAGCAATGCGCAAAGCGCATCAGGCCGCAGCGTACGCAGGATGGTTAGCGTCAGAAATTCAAGACGCCATCGATGACCCTCGGTCGGACATTCCGCATGAGCAAGTAATGGCCCGCATGGAAGCCCGGATAGCCCGGCATAAAAAAGACCAGGCTGATTAATCGATGACAGAAAAGATTTACACCATCGTGTGGCGTCCTGTAGCTGAAGCCGATTTACAGAACATTGTCGATTATATCGCACAAGATAACCCGATCCGGGCTGCAGAATTCGGCAACTCGTTGCGCAGTAAAACTTTACCGCTTGCACATAATCCCTGGCTCGGCCACCCAGCGCGTCCCGGTCTGCCGGATTATGTGCGGGAATTAGTCGTTCACAAACATTACGTCATTTTTTACCGCGTGCTGGAAACACGGCTCGTTGTACAGATTTTGCGAATTAAACACACAGCCCTACAAATGCCTTAACGGAAAAAAAAGCGCGGTACGAACCCCACAAAGCACCGTTCTACCTATCTCGCGCCCTGTCCTGCGTTCCCTGCGGGATGCCGAACCGCAGCGCAGCCGAGATCCCAAAATAGACTAATGACCGCTGGCCGCGGACCATAGCGTGCCGGCTACCCTACGGGCAGCTTCGACCAGAGAATCGTTATGGCCCTCTATCTGGCAGGCGACGATCAATCAGCGCCTGCGCCGCCGTACCGCGTCCGGCTGCCAGAATATTACCCGCCGTTGCAGCCAGCGCACGGTCTGCGCGCCGCATAATCCGATCAGCGCCAACAGGATAACGCCCGCGAACATGGTGGACAGATTCATGCTGACGGAACTGGAGGCGATCAGATAGCCCAGCCCGCGCTGGGCCGACAGAAACTCGGCGACCACCGCGCCAATCAGAGCCAGCGCCACGCCAATCTGCAACCCCGAAAACACCTCGCCGGCGGCCGACGGAAGTTTCACGTGAAAAAGCAGATATAAACGCGATGCGGAGAAGGCGCGGCAGGCATCCAGCAGGTCGGTATCCGCACGGCGGATGCCATTGACGGTATTGACGAATAGCGGGAAAAAGCACACTAACGTAACCAGTACGATCTTCGACGCCGCTCCGTAGCCGAACCAGACCAGGATAATCGGCCCCAGCGCAACCTTTGGCGTAGCTTGCAGAGCGATTAACAGCGGGTAGACAAACCGTTCAAAGGTTTGGGATTCGGCCAGCGCCACGCCCAGTAACACCGCCAGCAGGCTGCCAGTCGCATAACCGGTTAGCGTTTCGCCCAGCGTCGTCGCAATATGCGGCCACAGGCTGCGATCGCTAAAACCATCGGCCAACGCCCGGTATACCGCGGCAGGCGGCGGCAGCAGATAATCCGGGATGGAGAAGAAACGAACGGCCAAATCCCAGATCAGCACCAGCAACGCCAGGCTGGTCAGGGGATACAATAACGGCAGAAGCCTATGCATGGGTGAAATGCCTCCGTAGGTGCTGACATAATGCCGTAAATTCGGCGTCGGCCAGCGTATCCAGGCTACGCGGACGCGGTAACCCAATCGCCAGATCTTCGACTATCTTCCCCGGCCGCGGCGACATCACCAGCACCCTGTCGGCGAGGAATACGGCTTCCTGGATACTGTGGGTAATGAACAGCACCGATTTTTGCTGCTGTCCCCAGATACGCTGTAGTTCCAGCGTCAGGGCTTCGCGCGACAGCGCATCCAGCGCGGCAAACGGCTCATCCATCAACAACAGTTCCGGATCGTGCAACAGCATGCGCGCAATGCCTACGCGCTGCTGCATACCGCCCGATAGTTCAAAAGGATAATCGTCGGCAAAATCCGCCAGACCCACCAGTTCAAGCAGATCCTGGGCGCGCTTACGGGCCGGAGCGACGGGTAAACCTAAGGTGCGCGCAGGCAGCAGTACATTGTCGAGCACGCTTTTCCAGGGCAGAAGATTGGGTTTCTGAAACACGACGCCCGCGTGTCTGCCCGGCCCCGTCACCGCCTGTCCCGAGAGCGACACCTCGCCTTTGGTGGCCGACAGCAGCCCGGCGGCCAGTTTGAGCACGGTGGACTTGCCGCATCCCGACGGCCCCAGCAGCGCCACGAATTCGCCCTGCGCCACGCGCAGATCGATGCCGTCCAGCGCGTCAATCTCTCCTCTGCGGGTCGCATAGGTCAGGCCGACCCGGCGTAGTTCCAATGCGGCGCTCATGCCCGGGCCTCTTGCGCCGCCAGCAGAGCGGCCCGCTGTTCGGGCGCGCCGCCGCCGGAACCGCTGAGGACTATCGCCACGGGATGGGGGCCGTCCCCGGCGATACTGAACGTCGCCTCGCTGCGCCAGAGGCTACCGTCCGGATGCGCCAGCGATGCCGACAACCGGGCGATCCCAGGCGCCAGCCCGCTGATACGCATCTTTCTGACCTGGTCGATCGGCCCGTCAATCATGTCGATATCCCATACAACGCTCATTTCGCCGCCTCGGCCCGTTGGCGCAGGGCATGCTTGTCAAAATCATCGAAGGCCGTGACAAACGCATTGGAAAATATCTTTTCCACCGGCACATCCGCACGTGGAAACTCGCCCGCCTGCGCCATGGCCGCAATCGCGCGCCGAATGGCGCCGAGGTCATACTCACCGGGTTGACGCCGGCTGCCGTCCTCACGGTATAACGTGCGTTGCAGACGTCTGGACAGCAGCGTTACCGCCTCATCCAGACCTTTTCCTTCGGCATCGGCGGGTCGGCTTTCCGGGTTGCGGCGCCAAAACGCCTGTACGCAGAACGTCGGGTTGATTTCGCAAACGAATTGCGCCTGCGTATAGGCCCGGCCGAAACGACGTATCAGATCGGGGTTGTCTCTGAACGTATCGTTATGGGCGATGAAGCCATTACCCGGCGTTTCCTGAAACACCGCGGGATAGGCTATCCGGCGGATACGGGTTCCCGTGAACTCAAGGATGTCGCCCCAACTGCTATTGAAATTGAGCGCGTCCACCTGTTTACCGCGCAACGCCTGAAAACCCGAGCCAAGCGCGCCGACCGCCACGAATTCAACATTTTTTCCCGGCTCCAGTCCCGCCACCCGCAGCGCGGCGCGACTATTGGGCAAGGTTCCCCAGGTCAACGCCCCGACGCCGATGGTTTTATCTTTCAGGTCGGCCAGCGTTTTGACAGGCGACGTCTCCAGAACCGTATATTCCATCGTTTGGCTTGGCACGCCATTATAAAAGTAGCGCACCGGCAAAGGATCTTTGCCGCTGAAATAGCTCGAAATCACGGGTTCCGATACCGGATAACCGAAGGTGACGCGTTTACTGGCGACCTGCGGCAGCAGCGCCCCCGCGCCCTGAAAGACAATCAGCTTCACGGACAAATCCTGTTCCCTGAACAGGCCCAACTCTTCCGCCGCCGCATAGGGCGCGCCATCATGCACCGCTGGAGGAATGGCTAACGCAACGGTGACATCGTCAAGCGCCTGCGCCTGACCAGCGCCGACACAGGCAAACGTGAGGAACAGCAAAACAGGTTTCAAACGCATGATGGACTCCCTGGCTAAAAAAAGCAGAGACGGCAAGCGCCGGCGGATTATCGATAAATCTAATTCGCCGGGCTCAGGCTCTGGAACTGAGGGTTGAACGATGAGCGCATAAAGCGCGCATTGGATATGGCAAACGCGGCGCCGATTCACGGATTCGGTATCTGCATCCTACCTTCGCAGGACAACGTAGGGCATCTGAATGGAAACCAGAACGAATTCTTTATGCTAAAAATATGTATAGAATGGGTAAATTGAGATGCTCACAGCAGATTTTCCCCGGCTTTAGCCGGGATGTGAGCGGTGATAGCGTCGGCGATGCGACGTATCGCCGGGAAAGTAACTTTTTAGCGACGCTCGGCGACGGCCCGCGTCGCTTTTATCAGCGAGCGGGCCTCCGTAAGTCCTCAGGGCGCGAGGGTGACGACGTGCTGACGAATATCCGGGCGCTTGGCGATAAGACCCTGTTGCAGATACCAGTCGGCGATATGCTCGATGTGGGCGATGGCGTCGTCATCCACCGGCGTAACCGGCACCGTGTTGACGCGGCCGAGCTGTTCCGCCAGCCCATTCCCCAACTGTCCCAATTGCGCCGCCCAGATTTTGCCCGCCTCCAGCGGATGGGCCTTGGCCCAGGCGTTCTCCTGCTGCAACACCTCATAGATCCACGCCAGTACTTGCGGATGGGCGCGATAAAATGCCTCGCTGACAAAGTAGCCGGCGGCGTTTTCCGAGCCCACTTCCCTACCGTTGCTCAACAACCGCGCGTCGTAGCTCTGCTGCGCCAGCGACAGGAAGGGATCCCAGACCGCCCAGGCGTCAACGTGGCCGCCGACAAAGGCGCTGCCCGTATCCGACGGGCTAAGATAGGATTTTTGCACCTCGTTTTCCGCAATGCCGGCGCTGCTTAGCGCCCGAGATAGCAGATATTCGCCGGTGCCGCCTTTATTCACCGCCACTTTTTTACCGCGCAGGTCGTTAAGCGAACGGATATCGCTGGCATTTCGCACCACAATGCCTTCGCCGTCGGCGGGCATCGCCTGATACGCGAAGAAGCGCAGCGGCGAACCGGCGGCAATGGCGGTGACAAACGCCGTGGAACTGCCGGTGGTGAGGTCGATCGAACCGGCATTCAACGCCTCATAGGCGGGCGCGGCGGCGGAGAAAGGCCCCGCCCACACCACCTTGACCTGATGGGCCGCCAACGCTTTTTCCAGCGTGCCTTTCTCTTTTGCCAGCGCCAGATCGGTGGGGCCGTGCAGGAAGCCGATGCGCAACGTGATGGTTTCGGCGGCGTGGGCCGCGCCGGCGCAAAGCAGCAGCGCGCCAAGCGCGATGCGAGTCATCCGGGATGTCATGCTGTTCTCCGATGTAAAAGCGTTAAGGCGGAAGGAATGAATCCCACCGCAAAAAGGTCGTCCGCCTGCCGCTGCTGTTCGGCGATTAGCGCGTCGTCAGCGGGAGTAATCCCCCACGGACGCGCCGCCAGACTCTGTCGCCACTCCGTTGTCCGAATGGCGGGATTGAGATGCCGGGCCAGCAGGCGCGCGGCGATGTCAGTATTCTGCACAATCCAGCGATCGTTTTCCCCCAGTATTTGCACCACCCATGCGGCGGCGGCGGGATGGCGATTCAGCCACGCCTGACGTGTCCAGAACACCGAGCGATTGACGATCTCGTCACCCACCGACGCCAGCGTCACGATACCGGGCGCGGCGCGGGCGCGGGTGAGCCAGGGGTCAATCGCCAGCCAGCCGTCGATTTCACCGCCGAGCAGCGCATCCAGCGCCGACTGGCCCTGAATGTCCAGCAATTGAACGTCATCGCGCAGCAGGCCCTGCTTTTGCAGCAGGCGGGCAAGGAAGTGATCGGTAAAAGAGCCCACCATCCCCGCCAGTCGCTTCCCCCGCAGCGAGGTGAGATCCTGCCCCGCGCGCGCCAGTAATGCGCAACTGGCGTCGCGCGGCGGCGAACTGGCGAGATAGGCCACCGCCAGACCCGCCGTCTGCGCGGTGATGGGCGGGGTCGAACCGGTGCCGACCACATCGACGCGGTTTTCGGCCAGCCACTCGCCGCTGCGCGCCCCCTGCTGATAATCCAGCCACTCCACCTGCCAGCCGCGTGCCGCCGCCAGTGGTTCGATCGCGCCGCGGTGACGCAGGATAAATAGCGATAAGTTATTGGGATGGCTGCCAAGACGTATTTTCATTGCGCCTTGCCCTCTGCGTCGATCGGACGATCCCACAGGTTGCTCCAGGTGAAGGCGTTATCGGCGTTATCCGACGCCGGGGCGAGCGCCAGGCGCGGCAACACCAGTTCGCTGAAACGATAGGCTTCTTCCAGCAGGGGAAAACCCGAGAGAATAAACACCTCGACGCCCGCGTCCTGATAGGCGCGCAGCGTGCGTTCGACGGTTTCCGGACTGCCGACGATGGCGGTGCCCGGCCCCGGCCGCACCAGGCCGATGCCGGCCCACAGGCCGCTATAAATCTCCAGCTCGCGCGGATCGGCGGGTTTTCGGTCGTTGTGCAGCGCGCTCATGCGCGACTGGCCGACGGAGTCGGAGCCGCCGGCGAGCCGTTGCCGCGCCTCGATAGCCTTGTCGTCCATGGTGGCATAGAGCGCGTCGACGGCCTGCCAGGCGAGTTCATCGGTTTCGCGCACGATGACGTAAAGGCGAATGCCAAATCGCAAGCGGCGTCCGTGCTTTTCAGCGCGCGCCTTTACCTGGGCGATTTTCTCTGCCGCCTGCGGCGGCGTTTCGCCCCACGATAGATAGGTATCGATGTGCTTCGCGGCGACTTCCTGCGCCGCTTCAGACGAGCCGCCGAACCACAGCGGCGGCGGCGCGTAGCCGCCATTGGTCAAGGCCAGCCGGGCGTTATCGATATGCAAATGCCGCCCCTCGAAGGTGACGGTTTCTTCGTCCAGCAGCGGACGCAGCACCTGAAGAAATTCGTCGCTCAGGTCGTAGCGTTCGTCGTGGTCGAGGTGCAGGCCGTAGGCGCCGAGCGTATTTTTATCCCCGCTCACCACATTCAGCAGCACTCGGCCTTTGGAAAACTGGTTGAAAGTAACGGCCATCTTGGCCAGCAGCGTCGGTGAAATTAAACCTGGCTGAATGGCGATTAGAAACTTCATCCGTTCGGTGTAGGGGATCAGCGCAGCGCCCAGAATCCAGGGATCGTGTGCGCCGGTGGCAAGCAACGCGCCGGTAAAACCCAGATGATCGACGGCGCGGGCGATCTGCTGAAAGTAGGCGTAGTTGACCTGACGACTGCCCGATGAGGTCCACGGCTGCGGGCCGTCTGGCGCCGTGAGGTACCAGTATATTTCCATGCAGTCTCCCTAAATCATTAAACTAAAAGACACACACTATTAACAAATGGGCGGAGTGAGAGGAAATGCGCATATTGGAAAAGCTTAGAACTTGTCCCAGTAGATTGATGTGGCTACAGATCTTGCGGAAAGGAAGTACGCTGACACCAGCCCGCGCTGACCAGTAATCAGCATCGACGATCGCGGCGCTTTTGGCTAATGCTGCCGCGTATCAAAGCGCTGTCTGGCTGTTTTGATGGCATCCCAGTTGCTGCCAATCCACTGCACCAGGTGCTGCATCGGTTCCAGCAGGCTGAGGCCAAGCTCGGTAAGTTCATATTCCACTCGCGGCGGCACCTGCGGAAATACTTCCCGCGACAGAAAGCCGTCACGTTCCAGGTTGCGAAGCGTCGTTGTCAGCATCCGCTGGGAAATGCCTTCCACCATCCTTTGCAACTCGGAAAATCGCGCGCGATTGTCTGGGGTTCTGGCCAGCATCACCACCAGCAGAATGCTCCATTTATCCCCGACCTTCGACAGGAACTGACGCATCACTTCCGACTCTTCGTTCTGGCACATCATGGGGACGGAACTCTTCGTCGTCTTCTGCCCTTTTTTCATAGTTACCTCAATGTTAGCTAGTGCGGCGAAACTGCCTACTTCTCATTTCTTCAATCTCATATCATCATGTAGGTATTCAATAGTAACCAGGGAGGATGTATGGTCACAGCGCAATCGAACGAAGCGACTTTTGCGACCACAGGCGGTGTTATTGATACGCCTGCTGCCGTTGTTTCCGTCTGCCCCGTCGTACTGGCCGCGCCCGATCGCGGTGAGCGATTGCAGTTGCGGGTTTCCGCCCCGGTTACCGGACGCGAGCTTCCGATCATCCTCTTTGCGCACGGCTTCGGTAGTTCAATGGACGGCTATGCCCCCCTGGCGGACTACTGGGCGGCTCACGGCTTCGTCGTCATTCAACCCACTTTTCCCGACTCAAAGCGATTGGGCTTCAAGCCGGATGACCCCCGCTGGCCGTTGATCTGGCGAATTCGCATTGCGGATATGAAGCGCATTCTCGACCAGCTCGACGTCATAGAGGGCGCGGTTCCAGGGCTTGAAGGCCGCCTAGGCCGAGAGCGGATCGCCGCAGTCGGCCATTCATTCGGCGCCCATACCGTGGGGGTTCTGCTGGGGGCAAGGGTGATGCATCCTGACGGAAAGCAGTATGAGGCGCTGTCCGACGCTCGGATCAAAGCCGGCGTGCTGCTTGCCGCAGGTGGGCGCGGCGGCGCCGATCTCAGCCCGTTCGCCGCCGAGCATTTTCCGTATCTAAATATCAACTATGATGAGATGACGACGCCCACGCTGGTGGTGGCCGGCGATCGCGATCGGTCACCGCTGACGGTTCGCGGTCCAGATTGGTTCACCGATGCGTACACCCTGAGTCCTGGAGCCGATTGGCTACTCACCTTGTACGAAGCAGAGCATATGCTTGGGGGAATTTCCGGGTATCTGGTGACGGAAACAACGGATGAGAATCCTGATCGTGTGGCTATGGTTCGGCGGCTCACCTGGGCTTACTTGCGCACGGCACTCTATCCCGCAGATCCCGCCTGGCGTGCCGCTTGCGCGGAGTTGAACCAGGCCCCCCACCCACTCGGCCGCGTCGAGAGCAAATAGGCATCCTTGCCTTTTCAAGTGTTATATCGACCCCCGATCAAGGTATCGCTGTTGGCATTCATCACCGACCGTAGTCGCGTTCCGGCAAAATGATCGTGAATGCGAGACGTCAGTAAGTCCGCTATTTCTATAGGGACGGCGGCGTTGACATAGCCGATGTTCAAATGCACAATCAGACAAGTCTGTCTGTTTTGAGAATATCGTTATGGCTATTCGTTCAAATGTCCCTGGACCGCGAGAGCGCATTCTTGCCACAGCATCGCAATTATTCTTCCAATACGGATGTCGCGCCGTTGGCATCAATAAAATAATCGCGCAATCAAACGTCGCCAAGGCCAGTTTTTATGAGCATTTTCCTTCCAAAGAACTATTAATTTTAGCCTGGCTCAATGAGCGTGAAAGCTTATGGCTCACGGAATTACGCCGGCGTTTGATGGACGCAGATACGCCTCAACGGCGAGTATCCGCCCTTTTCAGCATGTGGCGCAGCCAAATCAATACGGAAGGTTTCCGTGGATGTGGATTCAACAATACGGCCGGCGAGTTCGCTGACGAACGCAGTCCGATTCGTGAACGCGTTCGTGAACACAAAAACCGGTTACGGGTTTTAATTTCTGAAGAAGCGTTGGGAGTGTACCGTCCGCTATTGTCTCAAGAACATTTCAACGCATTAGCCAATGGGATCTATTGCCTTTTCGACAGCGCGATTATTCAAGCTCAAAGCCTGATGGACGAATGGCCTCTTCGGGCCGCTGAACTGACTGCGCAATATCTTGTGAACCAGTATCTTGCCGGGGGATGATATGAATTCATCAGTGGCGATCGGACTGTGGTCTATCAGCTATCGGTTCGTCTTTAATGGATAGCTCCAAAACCACTCAAAATACGCCAGTATTTCAATTGGTGGGCGCGGGACTCCTGATCGTTGCTTCGACCTACGGATTTGCACGATATAGCTACGGGTTATTCGTTCCGGCGATCAAATCGGAGTTCGGCCTTTCACAAGTCGCTATCGGTACAATCGGCAGTTGCTCATACATCGGTTATCTTTTGGCTACGCTGTTTAGTCCGATGCTTTCGCGCTATGCGGGGGTTCGACTGCCGGTCGTTCTGGGTGGATTGGCGGCGGCAAGCGGCATGACAATTGTCGCCTTGGCGAATTCATCCGCCGTTCTTGCTCTCGGCGTCATGCTTGCCGGCTGTAGCCCAGGGCTCGCTTATCCTCCGCTGGCGGACGCCATCAAACAATTATGCCAGGCCAGGTTCCAAAATCGCGTCTATGCCTTAATCAACTCCGGGACAAGTTTCGGCATTATGATATCGGGCCCCTTGGCGCTGACTGTCGGAACAGGCTGGCAATCTGCCTGGCTTCTTTTCGCTGCCATCGCTTTCGCCGCCACCTTATGGAGTTTCTTTGTCATGCCGGCGGCAAAAAAAGAGTTGGCTGGTACGCCAAAGGACGCGGCTGCGTCTAATCGGACGGCCATTGCTGATTTGGTAAAAGAAAAACTGACGGAGCCATCGGTTAGACGTCTATTTATAAGCGCCCTACTTTTCGGCATTGCAACCTCAGTCTATTGGATTTTCTCGGTCGACCTTATTACGGCCGGCGGGCGGACAGCATCGCTCAACGGCGTGCTATTTTGGATCGTCATCGGCATCGCGGGCATCATGGGCGGAGCCGCAGGCGATCTTGTCACCCGTTACGGACTCAAAAAAACATTAAAATGGTCAACGATCGCTATCGCTGCCGCCATTGCGCTGCCCGCCTTCGCCTGGGGAACCAACACGGCCGCGACATTGCTTTCGGCGACGGCTTTCGGAGCAACCTTCATTCTTATAACCGCGCTTTACGGGATCTGGAGCGTCGCCTGCTTTCAAAACTCGCCGTCCGTGGGATTCGGCATCACTTTTTTCCTCATATCGGCCGGACAGTTGATTTCCCCCCCGATTGCCGGTCTTCTGGCTGAGCGCTGGAGCCTGCCGGTTGTTTTTCAATTATCTGCGGCGACAAGCCTTTTTATACTGATTATGCTGCCTGCAAACGATATGCGAAATATGTGATTATCGTTGTCATCATGTTATCTAGCCTATCACTATGCCGCAGCGGCCATATTCCATCATTATCCGGGAATACGGCCGGCGCCGTTCAGGGCCGCGGCGATGACTGCTCCGGCTCCTGATGTTCGGGCAGCATTTCGCCATTATCCAACGCTTCGTCTTCCTGCGCCGTGTCCGGGTAAAGCTCCGGGTAGAGATGCCGTTCGGCCTGCCTGGCGTCGAAAGTGTCGGACCATTTGGCGACCACCACGGTCGCCACGCCGTTGCCGACGGTGTTGCAGGTGGCGATCGCCATCGACATAAAGCGGTAGACGCCGAAAATCAGCGCCAGCCCCTCAACGGGCAGGATGCCGGTCGATGTCACGGTGGCGGCAAATACCACGAACGAGCCGCCGGAAACCGTCGCGGCCCCTTTGGAGGTCAGCAGCATCAGCAGCAGGATGCCGATCTGAGTTTCCAGCGACAGCGGAATGCCGTAGGCATGGGAGATAAACATCACGCCCATGGACATAAAGATGGATGTGCCGTCAAGGTTAAAGGCGTAGCCCGTCGGCAGCACCAGCCCCACGGTCTGCTTGGCGCAGCCCAGGCGTTCGAGCTTGATCAGCATGCGCGGCAAAACGCTTTCGGAGGAGGCGGTGCCGAGGACGATGATCAGCTCATCCTTGATATAGCGCAGGAAGCGCCAGATGCTAAATCCCGCCAGCCGGGCGATTAGCCCCATACCGAGGATAACGAAAAGCGCAATCACCGCGTAAAACACCAGCACCAGTTCCGCCAGGGCCAGCAGTACGGAGGAGCCGTTGCTCCCCACCGAGTAGGCCACCGCGCCGAAGGTGCCCAGCGGCGCGAGCTTCATCACCAGATTGATAAACGCGAACAGCACTTCGGAGATCATATCCAGGCTGTCGTTGACCCGCTTACGCCGATCGAGCGGGATGGCGAGGATGCCGATACCCACCATTACCGCCAGCACCACCACCTGTAACAGTTCCCCTTTGGCAAAGGCGCCGATGAAATTGTCAGGTACGATATGCAGCAAAAATTCGCCGAAACCGGGCGTGGTCGCCGCCTGGATATCCAGCGCGGGAGCGCCGTTTTCCGGCGGCGACATGCCGCTGCCGATCTTGATGACATTACCCGCGATCAGCCCCAGGAGCAGGGCGAAGGTCGACACCACTTCGAAGTAGACGAAAGCGCGCCAGCCTACCCGCCCGGCGCTGCGGGCGTCGCCCGCGGAGGCGATGCCGTGAACGATGGTCAGGAAGACCAGCGGCGCGACGCCGGCCTTGATCAGATTGAGGAACATATCGCCCAGCAGCTTGAATTGCGTGGCGAATGACGGAAAAATAAAGCCGACGACAATCCCCAGAATGAGTGAGATGAAAACCTGGGTTCCCAGACGGCGATACCAAGGTATCCGTTTAGCTGTGCCTGATGTGACATGGGAAGTATTCATTGCGTTTTGTATCCCCCATGATTTAGAAAAAAAGAAGTAACCAGAGGACCCTGAGATGGGGAACCATCGGCAGCCCTCACTCGATATGTCCGAACTTGTTTGTATCGATATGTTCGTACATTTTGAAAATAATGTGTTTCTTTGTTACGGGACAGTAGTCGTTTTCACATTCTGTGACGCACCGCGTATTCACTTAGTTTTATAATTATTTTAAATGGCTTAACGGTTATAAAAATGGGCAAACTCAACTACACCCAACTGGCGCGCCAGTTAATGGAAGGTATTACGCAGGGAGGTTTTCCGCTGGGTTCGCTGTTGCCTACCGAGCTCCAGCTGTGCGAACTCTATGGCACCAGCCGCCACACCGTGCGTGCCGCCCTTAATGAGCTGCAACAGCTCGGCCTGGTTACGCGCCGGAAAAATGTCGGCACACGGGTTACCGCCACTCAGGTACGCAACGATTTTCAACCGACGCTGGCGTCGCTTGATGAGCTGATCCAATTCGGTAAGGAACATATTCGCGCAGTCCAGAGCATCGGCCCCATTCAAGTGACGGGCGAGCTGGCCAAAGAGCTTTCCTGTTCCCCGGACAGGCTGTGGCTGCGCATTTCGGGCATGAGGCTGCAGGAAGGCGGGCGCCTGCCGATCGGCTGGACCGATATCTATATCGAGCCGGACTATGCGGAAATCGTGGCGGACGTGCACCGGCAGCCGGGCACGCTGGTCTGCTCGCTGATCGAGAACCGTTTTGGGCGACGCGTGGCGGGCGTCCGGCAGGAGATCCGCGCCTGCACCGTGACGAATGGCGCGATGGCGAAAGCGCTGCGGCTGAAAACCGGCGCCGCCGCGCTGAAGATCGTGCGGCATTATCTGGATGTTACCGGACGGGCATTCGTCATTTCGGTGACGGTGCATCCGGAAGAACGTTTTTCCGTGGTGCTACAGCTCAGGCGGTCTGATATGGCAAAATAATCGTTGCCGTAGTCCCGCCATAGTCCCGCCAGCCCCAGCGGATGCAAACAGGCACGCCGACGGCATGCCTGTTCGCCAGGTGAAAATATCACCGCCGGACGGTATTTTCTTCGATAATACTCACTCCCCAGGCCGGCAGGGTGAGCGATTGGTTTTTCTTCACCGGCTTATCGCTCAGCAGCTCTTTCCCCTCCTCCCAGTGATACGTCACCTGGGCGGCGGCGGCCGAGTAGTTAAACAGAAAATGCAGCGCTTTTCCCTGCTGATTGGTGCTGTGCCGGACGATCTGCGGGAAGGTCAGCTGCTGATCTTGTCCCCATAATCCGGCGTTTTTCACCGCGTCCGCCATGATTTTTGCTATCACCGCGTCCGAGGGCATAAACCCGATATAGGTCGCCTCGCCCTTGCCGTACTGATTCCGGGTTACCGCGGCATATTGGCCCCATACCGGATGATCGTAGCTGGCCAGCACTTTCGCCGTTGTCGGTTTGATCAGCTCCATCCACCAGCGCGCCTGATTCTCTTCCGCAGTCACCTGATAAGGGTTGTCCTTTAGCCCCACATTTTCCGGGATAGTCACCTGGCTGTATTCGATTCCCGCCGCCGGCGCGATAATACCGGGCTGTTGCGTGGCGCGAACTTTCACATGCTGGTCGGAAAAACCGCTCTTGAAGGTGTAAACGATATGACCGCCCTGTTTGACATACTCGTTCAGACGCCGCAGTTCCGCGTCCGAAGCCGAATAGAGCGCCGGAACCACCAGCATGGAATAGCGGCTGAGATCGTCGGTTGACGAATCAACGAAATCCGTTCCCACGTTCATGCGGTACAGCGCATTATAAAAAGGCCGCAGCACATCGTTATATTCTATGGTGGACGTCCAGCCGAATTTAAACCAGTTAAACGCCGTTAGCGCCTGATTGCTGAAATACAGCGCCACCTTGTTATCTTTTTGCAGATTAACCAGCTGCGGGCTCAGCCGGGCAAAATCCGCGCCGATGGTTTTGGCCTCCCGATAGGTTTCATTCGGTTGAAAATCCTGATTCAGCAGCCCGCGCCAGTAGGTTTCTATCGAGTTCGCCGTGGTGCTCCAGTGCCAGTAAGCCACCATGTTGGCGCCGGAGGCGATATGGCTGAAAGCCTGCAGGCGCAGCTGACCGGGGTAAGGCGTCCATTCAGGAAATCCCTGCGCCTGCGTTTCGATAACGTAGTAGTTTTTCCCCTGCTTCATTGAACGAGTCAGGTCGCCGCCGAAGGCAATCTCCTCCCCGGTAAGCTTATCCTGCGTGGGGTGATAGATATCCACGCCCGCGACATCCAGATTTTTCGCGGCGCTGAACTGATCGACCCGCGGCTGAATGCCATAGGAATAGCCGCGCCAGTCCAGATCGAAATTCTGCGTAACAAACTGCCCGGGGCGAGCGTACTCCTTCACCAGGCTAATCTGCCAGTTAAGGTAATCCGTCACCAGTTGGCGCTGGAACAGCGAAAACTCGGAGCCGATGCTGGCATTCACGGTTCCATCGACCGATAACAGATCGTCCCATTTATTAATGCGGTGGCTCCAGTAATCCATGCCGAAATCACGATTAAACGCCGCGATATCCGGGAATTTCCGTTGCAGATGTTTGACGAACATCGCCTGTACATTGGGACCGCTGCTATCATAATGCTTGGTTTCATTGTCGACCTGATAGCCGATCACCGCCGGGTGATCTTTTACATGCTGCATCAGTTTTCGAATGACGTTTTCCGCGTGACGGCGAAAGTCCGGGTTGGTGATATCCATATTCTGCCGCGGACCGAACTTATATTGTCCCTGGGGGGTTACCGCCAGAATATCCGGGTATTTTTTTACCAGCCAACTCGGCACCGCATAGGTCGGCGTCCCGACGATCACTTTTATTCCCGCTTTCCCCATGGCGTTCAACACACGGTCGATATGGCTGAAATTGAATACGCCCTCTTCGACTTCCAGCGAACTCCAGGTCGATTCGGCGATGCGCACCACGTTAATGCCCGCCTCTTTCATCATCTTGATATCGGCGTCCAGGCGATCGTAGGGCATGTACTCGTCGTAATAGGCCACCCCGTAAAGTAATTGATCGCCGACGGCCTGATTCTCCGCATTGCCCGGCAACGGGAGCAGCGCGCCGGCAAGCAGAGCGTACTTCAGCGCTGCGCGGGTAGAGTTGCTCATTTTTTATCCCCATAGGTTAGCGCCAGCTTGGCGTAGAAATCCTCCAGCGTGAAACGGGCGTCAACGGCGTTATATACGCGAATCTGGCGCGCGCCGGGCTGCGGCGCGTAGGTGAGATCGTCGTTGAGCCGTGGCGCATCGCGCAGGGAATAGTTGTATTCATGCTCGTCGAGCAGCAGAGAGACGGCCGGGTTGTCCCCCAGTACCCATACCTCGCTTTTCGGCCAGGGCATGTCTTTGATAACGTCAGAAATCATCTTGTTGAAATCAACCAACTGCCGCCACAGATATTCCCCTGTTTCACCTTGCGGTTTGACGCGCGCGGCCAGCTCCGCCAGCGAGACGCGGACCGACATATAGACATTGTGCGGCACTTGCCACAGCGCCACCTGCGACGTAAAGACCTCATTCGCGGCGACAGGGTCGTTGAACATATTGTATTCCCAGCCGCCTTGCGGGTAAGGCATGCCGCCGATCCATACCACCGTCATCCTGGAAGCAATGCGCGGTTCGGCCCGCAACGCGGCCGCCACGTCGGTGATCGGACCCAGCACCAGTACGAACAGCGGCTTGTCGTCTGCACGCAGCGCTTCGCGGATCAGCGTCTGCGCCCCCTCGCTCAGCGCCGGGCTGACGCCGTCTTTTTTCAGCGCCGCCGTCGCCCCGCGATAAAGGGGAACCTCCGTTTTGCCCATCACCCGCGTCAGCCGCTGCAGCTCCTGATAGCTCTCCTGCATGCTGCCGGCGGCGTCGCGCCGCATCAAAGGGGCGGTATTGGCGTAGTGCGCGGCGATCACGCCTTTCACGATAAAGGTGGGCGTCAGCAGCGCGTGGGCCACGGCGAAGTCGTCGTCGGCCTCGTTTTTGGCGTCGCTGCTGATGATGACCCGTACCTGTTTGCGTTCGACGACATCAAAGAGAGGCTGCGCGATAACAAGCGCAGGCGCTCCCAGAAGCATGAACAAAAATAGACTAACAACGCCGCGAAGTCTCACCTTCATTAAACTGTGTTTATTCATTATTAACCCTTCTCTATATTGACATCCAGATATCCCTCTCTTTATTCAATGTCTGGATGTTCTCAAATATGCTGATGAGATATTGCACCAATGACGCCGACAATCACCTCACCAATGGCGGTTATTTAAACAGCCGCTTATTACCACCAGACTTCCGCCTGTACGCCTAAGGTAAATTGATCGCTCTTACTATCTGCAAACTGGAATTGACTAATTTCATTATCCAACGCCTTCAAATAAGTGCCATAGAAACGAATTTCAGGACGAGAATTCAGCATACTGGTGTCCACTTTGATGGTATGAAATAACGTGGTTTTATAACCAGATTCATGATATTCCGCACCGCCCTGTTTATTCTTCTGATCAAACCATCCCAATTCAATACCGGTTTGATTATTGTTTTCCCATATATATGCAGGACGAAGAACCGCGCGAAAACTTTCAAAATAGGTATGCGATCCGGTATCATAACTATATATATCACTGCCGCGAGAATAGACTAAAGCGTTAGCCATGATAACTTTAGGATGTAAATAATTTTCACCCTGAGAGATTAAGCGAAACGCTTTTCCATAGCTGTGCTCGCCATAATAGTCGTCATTATAACCATAGGACGGGTTGGCGTCGGAAATAAGTGCAAAACCGCTGGCGATGGAATTATCCGCCCCTTGCAGGGTTAACTCATTAAACCCTCCGTCAGTGAAGTTCTGCCTTAAAATAACGCCGGCATGCCAGGAATCTTTCACGCTGTAATAGCTGCCGTCATTTTCCTTGCTACGCGTGGTGTCGTTATGGTTAGCCATCGCATATCTGCCAAATACCTCCAGCGTAGCTTTATCCCACAGTGGAAGCTCTTTATAGCGCAAGTCAATAGAGTTGGTATTGACCTGCTGCGAATTACCTGACGTCGCGTAATCCACCGCATGGGCGTTAAGATCCTGACGCGTCAGCGCTACATTCACCTTACCCGGCCCAACCTGCCAATTTTCGATACCGACGCCGGCCCCCGCGTTGGTGCGGTGACTCTTCCAGTCCAGCATCTGGATTTCATAGACCGGCATATTGTGTTTGCCCACCCAGAAATCCGCTTCCGGCGCGAATGGCAGAAAGCCCTTAGTGGTCAAATAAATATCTGAAAATGCCAGTACATTTTCCGAATCCTTGTCAAACCATCCGCCGTTGTATTGCAAACCGACATTACCATCCAGCATAACCACGGCTTTAGCCGTTTTTCCATTCTGATCATAGACTTTCTGCGACAATTCCAGATCGAACCAGGCGCCGTTTTCGTTACCGAAACGCCCCACCGAACCGATCGCGTAAGACTTCGGCGCGCCGCGCGTACCGGTCGCCCATCCTGAACGGAAATATCCCCGATAGTTGAAGCCAATATCATCTTTGATGAATTTGCTGAGTTCATGCAGCGTCAGCGATTTTTGTTCCGTCACGGCCGCCGACTGCGGTGTTCCCGCCGGCTGTGTCTGGACTACTTCGGTGACAATACGTTCCTGACCCGTCGGTTTTTCAATACTACCGGCGGCGACCGCCGTCTGCCGGCGTTCGGCTAGCGCTTTATACTCTCGTAGTTCTTTTTTTGTCGATTGTAATTCTTGATTATTCTCTGCTAATTGTTTTTCCAATAAGGCCAATCGTTCTTCTATCGTTAACGTTACCGCTATCGCACTATTAGATAAAATCGCTGAAGATATTAATAATACAATAAGTTTCAGAGGGTAGTGTTTTTTACGCATAATATTTTCCAAATAAAATACAGAGTTAAAATAAAAAAAATAACCCGTGATGCCATCAATAGCATCCATGAACGATTTATAATAAAAAGCCGCCGTGCGGTAGCCGTACCTGTGTAATATCTGTTTTTCTATTTCCTAAATTTATCTCGGATAAAATAACATGGCGTACAACTCCACGCGTGACAATAACTGTTAATTTGTTTACTGCCATATGGCGAAGCTTGAGGATCCTTTGGATCAAAGGCTTCCCAGAAGGTATCCGTCCCCGCTTTTATCATTCCTCCCCAATAGTTTTCGACCAATTCTTTAGCCTGTGCCGTTAACCCACTTTGCACCAGCGCATCAACCATATGATGATATAAATAAGGAGTCAGCGGCCGAATTGCCTCAGGCATCGCCATTACTTTCCGTAAGGAAACGGCGCTTTCATGCTGTGGCAATACATTAGCCAATGCCATCCATATTTGGGAAGCCCAGGATACTTGTCGATTTTTCCCGCTAATAAATAGCTGTAATGTCGGATCATAAAATACGTTTTTGGCGGCAACAGTCATTTTTGTTATTTTTTCAATTACTCCGTCCATATTTTCCGTCGGGAGAATCGCCGCTGCCAGCTCCACCAAACGCCGACAACTATAAATCAGCAACCCCTGCATGGCAGCCTGTTTATCCATTCCTTGTGTTGCGGCGGCCTGATCCTCTCCGCTATTCCAGTCGATAAAAACATAATCTTTGTCCGGCGCAATAAAAACGCCTTGCTGATTAACATGTTGCAACAGCAAATCGATTTGCTTTTTCGCTATCGGCCACAGTTCAACGGCGGTGGCTTTATCCTGACTGGCACGGAAATAATCCAGCAAAACGCAGCCAAACAGCGCGGCATAATCAAGCAATACCACTTCGCCTATTCTGGGCGTGGGCTTTTCATAAACACATGCCGTGACATAACCGTCATCGCGTTGCAGGCCGGCAAACAGATAAAGACAGCGGCGCACCAAATCCGTATTGTTGAAACTGACATAGTTAGCCAATGCCTGCAGGCGCAGATCGCCCAGCCATAGGCGGCGATCCCGTTTCGGACCATCTTCGAAAACCGTCTGCATACATTCATGCAGCGTCCTGATACTGGCTTTATCGATATCCCGCCACAATGCGCCGTCATACTGCGCCGGAAGGTGCTTATCCTCGCCGGCCGATGACACCGCCTGAACCTGGATATCATCAAATGTGACGCTAAAGTTGGACGAGGTGGCAATCACGTCAATTTTCACATAGCGAAAAGATTGCCGGCGGGCAATCCTTACCGGCGCGGGCAGAAAATCGACATTAACGATCTCTTCCGGCAGCCAGGCCGCGCTAATCCAACCGTTATAAGGATAAAGGGGTTCCGCAACATCAGTGACCACTTCGCCGAAGGTCAGGCGTAAACGTGCCGGAGAATCACAGGAAACGTCCTTCCAACCTAAAACGAACGTTAAGAATCCCGTGTAATGATCGCCGAAATCGACAATCACGCTGTCTCCCGTTTTAAAAGCGCGCCGCGCCAACGCATCGATGCTGGCGGTTTTCTGCATGACATACCCCAGCATGTGACTTTTATCCGCTTTCGGCTCTACCACCGACAGCGGCGGATAAGGCACCTCCGGCAACGCCGGCCTTAGGGATTCAGCCAGTTGCAGATAACGCTGAGCCGGCGTCATCGCGGCGTCAGCGATGTTCGCCCTACTCGGCGAGTCGGTTTTCGCCTGCGCCCCCTGAATCGGCAAGACTTTGATACAAGAAGCGACCGCAGCGGCTTTTATCAGTAATTCTCGTCTATTCATGCCAATATCCGCCCAACAGAGATAAATCGATAGCCGACGCGCTGCAGGCCGCGTCGGCGAAAACGGAAACGCCGCAGCTATTTCAGCGCATCCCCATTGCTGCTGATAACGTCCCGATACCAGTAAAAGCTCTTCTTGCGCCGGCGTTCCAAAGTGCCGTTGCCCTGGTCGTCGCGATCGACATGGATGAAACCGTAGCGCTTGGACATCTCGGCCTTCGAGGCGCTCACCAGGTCGATGGGTCCCCAGCAGGTATACCCCAGCACCTCGACGCCGTCCGCCAGCGCTTCCCCCACCTGATACAGATGATCGTTCAGGTACTTGATGCGGTAGTCGTCGTTAATGCTGCCGTCCGCCTCCACCTTATCCTTGGCTCCCAGTCCGTTCTCCACGATAAACAGCGGCTTCTGATAGCGGTCGTATAGTTCGTTCAGCAGATAACGCAGACCCTCAGGATCGATTTGCCAGCCCCACTCGGAACTTTCCAGATGCGGGTTCGGCACCATTTGCAAAATGTTGCCGCGCGCTTGACGATTCAGCTCTTCATCGGCGGTGACGCAGCCGGTCATGTAGTAGCTAAAGGAAATGAAATCGATGGTTTCCTGCAGCGCCTGCCGGTCATCTCCGGTGATGGTGATATCAATGCCGTGCTCTTTAAAGAAACGCGTCATATAGGCCGGGTAGTATCCTCTGACCTGAACATCGCCGAAAAACAGCCAGTCACGGTTTTGCTGCATGGTTTTAAGAACGTCGGCAGGTTTGCAGGTTAATGGGTAAAACATTGAACCCAGCAGCATATTGCCGATTTTGGCGTCGGGAATGATCTCATGGCAGGCTTTCACCGCTTTGGCGCTGGCCACCAACTGATGATGGATCGCCTGATAGATCGCCTGCTTGCTGCTATTCGACGGCAGGCCGACGCCGGTAAAGGGCGCGTGCAGCGCGCAGTTGATTTCATTAAACGTCAGCCAGTGTTTTACCTTATGCCGATAGCGTTCAAATACCGTGCGCGCATAGCGTTCAAAGAAGGTTATGGTGTCGCGGCTGCCCCAGCCGCCGTAGTTGCGCACCAATCCGTAGGGCATTTCATAGTGTGACAACGTCACTAATGGCTTAATATCGTATTTTGCCATTTCATCAAACAGGCGATCGTAAAATGCCAGTCCGGCTTCGTTCGGCGTTGCTTCATCGCCCTGTGGGAAAATACGCGTCCAGGCGATCGATGTGCGTAAAGTCTTAAAGCCCATTTCGGCAAACAGCGCGATATCTTCGGGGTAGCGATGATAAAAATCGATTGCCACGTCCTTTATTCCGCTATCGCCGGCGGTTCTTTCCACTGTCTCGCCAAAAATGCCATGGGGCTGCAAATCCGATGTCGATAGCCCCTTGCCGTCGGTCAAATAAGCGCCTTCAACCTGATTTGCCGCAATCGCGCCGCCCCACAAAAAATCGTCAGGAAAACGGTGGCTCATTTTTAATCTCCTTCCCAATTCGGGTGTGAAATGTTGCTATGTCAGCGTATCAACGTTAATAAGGGCGCCTGTTCCTGTACGGAATTTTCCGCCACAGGCAGCACATCAACGTAGTCGTCGCTGTTGGTAATAATGACGGGCGTGGTGGTGTCATACCCCGCCGCCTCAATGGCCTGATAATCAAACTCCACCAGCAAATCGCCCTGCCTGACCGTATCGCCGGTTTTAACGTGGGGAGTAAAATACTGGCCGTTCAGTTTTACCGTATCGATCCCGATGTGAATCAACACTTCGGCGCCGTCATCAGACTCCAGGCCTATCGCATGGTTGGTTTTAAACAGCGAGGCGACGGTGCCGTTGACCGGTGAAACCACCCGCCCGACCTGCGGCTTGATGGCAATGCCTTTGCCCATCAGCCCGCTGGCAAAGGTCTGATCGTTAACCTGTTCCAATGGCAGGATCTCACCGCTGATAGGACTGCCCACCGCCTGCCGGCGCGCTGACGCCGTGCGTGCCGCCGCGGCCTCGACCGCCGGGGCTTCAGGCACGAGTTCTTTTTTGATGCCAAACAGATAGCTGGCCAGCGCAGCGAACCCAAAAGCGACTACCGTGCCGATAATGCCCCCCCAGACGGTCATATCCATCCCGGTAGAAGGAATAATTTGCGTAAAGGCGAAGATACTGGGCAGTCCGAAAGAGTACTGCGTGGTGCCGAAATAGCCGGCGACGGCGCCGCCAAGCGCCCCGCCGACGCAGCCGAAGATAAACGGACGGCGCAGGGGCAGGTTGACGCCATAGATGGCCGGTTCGGTGATACCGAAAATCCCCGCCGGGAACGCCGAGCCGGCGATGCCTTTCAGCTTCGCGTCCCGGGTGCGCAGGGACACGCCCAGCGCCGCGCCCGCCTGCGCCATCACCGCCGGAGTCAGCACCGCGATCAGGGTGTCATGCCCCAGGGCGCTGAAGTTGTTGATCATCAGCGGCACAAATCCCCAGTGCAGGCCGAACATCACGAACACCTGCCACAGGCCGCCCATAAAGCCGCCGGCGATGGTCGAGCTGGAGCCATAAATGATCTGATAGCCGTGCGCCAACTGGAAGCTCAGCCAGGTGGTCACCGGTCCGATGGCTAAAAACGTCAGCGGCACGGTGATGATCAGGCATAGCGCCGGGGTGAAAAAGTTGCGGATATTGGCGTGCAAAAAGGCGTTCAGCGGTTTTTCCAGCCGGCAGGACACCCAGGCGGCGAAGATAATCGGGATAACCGACGACGCGTAGTTGATAAAGGTGATGGGAATACCGAGGAAATGCAGCGGCTGGTAGTCCGCCGCAGCCATGGCATTAAACTCGGCCAACATTGTCGGATGCACCAGCGCGCCGCCAATCGCCATGGTCACAAAAGGATTGCCGCCAAATTTTTTCCCGGCGGTATAACCGAGAATAATCGGGAAGAAATAGAATAATGAATCGCTGGCGGAAAATAAAAGTTTATAGGTTCCGCTACTTTCCACCAGCCAGCCGCAGGCCAGACTCAGGGCTAAAAATCCCTTCAGAATACCAGAGGCCGCCATAATCCCCATCAGCGGGGTAAAAATACCGGCAATAATATCAATAAGCCGTGAAAGAATATTTTCATTATTATTACTGCCTTCCTGACCTTCTGAATTAGCGTCTTCGCTTATACCAGACACATCAAGCAGGTCCTGATAAACCTCACTGACATGGTTACCGACGACCACCTGAAACTGACCGCCGCTTTCGACAACCATAATAATGCCGGGATTATCCTTAAGCGCATTAATATCCGCCCTGCTTCTATCCTTTAATTTAAAACGCAGTCGCGTTGCGCAATGTAATACGCTATTAACATTACTACTACCGCCAACCCCGTCAAGTATCTCACTGGCTAATGTCTTGTATTTCATTGCCTATCCTTAAAACTAAATAACCACATGATAAATAATAAATTTTTAACTTTTATCACTATTCCGGACGAAAAAAAACCTAAACCGTTATTCTCTCCTGACCATAATGGCTCAAGGAAAAAACGGTTTAGGTTTTGCCTGTATTACTGGATTTCAGTCGTACAGTTACAATCCTGATTTTCTAAAAACTACCGATACCTGAATTCTATTATCCAACATAATTCCTATGCAAGTAATTTATTTTCGTTTATTACCATTATGTGATAAACAGCAAATTTTCTTGTTATTTATATTACGATCTAGGTTTTTCCCAACAGCTCCGTTCTTACCCGTTCAATATGAATTGTCAGAAACATCAACTCCTCTTTAGTCAAACTGTACCGATACTGCTGGTCGATATAAGTCGATATTTTTTCGGCGCAGCCATAGGCAAGGCGATATTTTTCCTTCACGACGTCATGCAATGATTCGTCATCGCTGGATACCGTATTTTTTCCAATCAGCCGTTGGGCAAAAAACTTGAGATGGGTAACGAAGCGATGATAGCTTAATGATTGTTCATCATAATCCAGGTTGAGCTGGTATTTAACGATATTCAGGATTTCCTGCATGATTTTGGTGATATGAATCACTTCCGGCATTTCGCTATCCAACTGCGCATTCACCAGATGCAAGGCAATAAAGCCGGCTTCATCTTCCGGTAACCGCACCGACAGGCGCCGTTCGATAATGTCCAGCGCCTCCACGCCGACCATGAACTCTTTCGGATAGAGGCGCTTTATCTCCCATAGCAGCACGTTACGGATATTGACCCCTTGCTTGTGCCGTTCAATCGCAAAGTGGCAGTGATCGGTCAAAGAGATATAGATGCTGTTTTGCAACTTTCCCGGCAGGCGTTCTTTCGCCAGCGAAATAATTTTATCCGCGGTGGTGATCACCTCCAGCGGGATCTCCGAAAGCAGCGCTTCCAGGCGTGACGTCAACTCCCCGCTTTTCATGACGAACACTCTTTCGACCAGAGACTCATCAAGGCGATCGCCGGTATGCTTCTTGAAACCCAGCCCACGGCCCATCACAACCGACTCATTATTGTTTTCGTCGATAACCGTTACGACGTTATTGTTGAGTATCTTGGCAATTTTCATTATTCATACCCTGAAAACAAAAAAACCAGACACCCGCGGGGAAAGCGGATATCTGGTCTTGCCTGCTTGCGCAGTAACAATCCTTAATGGTGGACAAGCTACCACTATTTCTAATCTTCTCAACTCCGGCTGAACAGAAACGTGATATCGATCGGAAGAAAACATTCTGTTTACATATCCTTTTCTTTTTTGCGGAAAAAAGTGATCGAGAACACATTATTGTACAACGCGATGACGCCTCCGCTTATCGATTGCACGGGGCCGAACACGGGCAGTTGCGCAACAAAGCTTGGCAAAAACCACAAATCGACCGTTTTTTTGCGTAAACGGGTTAAAATATGCGACTTGAGGCCCTCTACCACCTTGTTTCTCATTGACTAATAACTATAATACGGAACGTTGTTTCAAGTGAATGGTTTCAGCTAATCGACGTGCCACTATCATTAAAATCGTTATCAAAGGCATTGTTTACCCTTATCCCGTTGCTCAAACGCGGTAATCGGTTACGCGCTTCATCAACTATACTTATTTCTTCCTGGCCGTCGCCAAACGCATTCTTTCCGGGAGTCGCTGCATCACCACTGCCGGTTCACTCGTTTTTTATCCATCACAACTTGTAGAAGCTATCGTATGAAAAAGACAAAAATTGTTTGCACCATCGGGCCCAAAACAGAATCAGAAGAAATGCTGAGCAACCTGCTGAACGCCGGCATGAATGTTATGCGCCTGAACTTCTCGCACGGGGATTACGCTGAACACGGTCAGCGCATCAAAAACCTGCGCGCCGTGCTGGCAAAAACCGGTAAGCAGGCCGCTATTCTGCTCGACACCAAAGGACCGGAAATCCGCACCATGAAGCTGGAAAACGGCGCCGACGTTTCACTGACCGCGGGCCAGACGTTCACCTTCACCACCGACGCGAGCGTGATCGGCAATAGCCAGCGCGTTGCGGTGACCTATACCGGCTTCCCTGAAGATCTGAGCGTCGGCAACACCGTTCTGGTGGATGACGGCCTGATCGGCATGGAAGTGACCGCCATCAACGGCAATGAAGTCGTTTGTAAAGTCCTCAACAATGGCGATCTGGGCGAAAACAAAGGCGTTAACCTGCCGGGCGTCTCTATCCAGCTGCCGGCTCTGGCGGAAAAAGACAAACGCGACCTGATTTTCGGCTGCGAACAAGGCGTCGACTTCGTTGCCGCTTCCTTTATCCGCAAACGCTCCGATGTTGAAGAAATTCGCGCGCACCTGCAACAGCACGGCGGCGAACACATCCAGATCATTTCCAAGATCGAAAACCAGGAAGGTCTGAACAACTTTGACGAAATTCTCGATGCGTCCGACGGCATTATGGTTGCCCGCGGCGATCTCGGGGTCGAAATTCCGGTTGAAGAAGTGATTTTCGCCCAAAAGATGATGATTGAGAAATGTAACCAGGCCCGTAAAGTCGTTATCACGGCGACGCAGATGCTGGATTCGATGATTAAAAACCCGCGTCCTACCCGCGCGGAAGCCGGTGACGTCGCCAACGCCATCATTGACGGCACCGATGCGGTGATGCTGTCCGGCGAAAGCGCCAAAGGGAAATACCCGCTCGAGTCCGTTACTATTATGGCGACCATTTGCCGTCGTACCGACACCGTGATGAAAGCCCGTCTGGATACCATCAAGACGGTGGGCAAACTGCGTATCACCGAAGCCGTATGCCGCGGCGCGGTTGAAACGGCTGAGAAACTGGATGCGCCGCTTATCGTCGTGGCGACCAGCGGCGGCAAGTCGGCCAAGTCGATCCGTAAATACTTCCCCAACGCCCGCATCCTGGCGCTGACGACCAATGAAATCACCGCCCGTCAGCTGCTGCTGAGCAAAGGCGTGGATACGCTGCTGGTAAAAGAAATCGCCTCCACCGATGATTTCTACCGTATAGGTAAGGAAGCGGCGCTGAACAGCGGCCACGCGCAGGCCGGCGATGTGGTGGTGATGGTTTCCGGCGCGCTGGTGCCAAGCGGCACCACCAATACCGCGTCGGTGCACCGTCTGTAAATCCGTTACGCTTTCACATATTAAAAAAGCGCCTTTCACGGCGCTTTTTTATATTCTGCGGTTATCATGCTTATCCGCCGCGCGCTAAATTAATACCTTTTATTTAACAGACAACTTTAATAGCGCAAAGCTCGGACTATTCCGATGGAAATGACGCTGTTTTCTTTACTTTTTTCATTGCCCCGCAAAACCCGCTGCTTCTTTGAGCGAACGATCAAAATTAAGCATGTTCTCATCAAAAATTTATTCTCATTAGAAAAAAGTTTGTGTAATACTTGTAACGCTACATGGAGATTAACTCAATCTAGAGGGTATTAATAATGAATCGTACTAAACTGGTACTGGGCGCGGTAATTCTGG
The DNA here is from genome assembly GCF_023347575.1 of Brenneria tiliae. Taxonomy (NCBI): domain Bacteria; kingdom Pseudomonadati; phylum Pseudomonadota; class Gammaproteobacteria; order Enterobacterales; family Pectobacteriaceae; genus Brenneria; species Brenneria tiliae. The sequence continues at coordinate 133,806 of NZ_JAKPCB010000099.1, forward strand.
GTTCTACTCTGCTGGCTGGTTGCTCCAGCAACGCTAAAATTGACCAGCTGTCTTCTGACGTTCAGACTCTGAACGCTAAAGTTGACCAACTGAGCAACGACGTGAACGCAATCCGCTCTGACGTACAGGCTGCTAAAGACGACGCAGCTCGTGCTAACCAGCGTCTGGACAACCAAGTTCGCACTTACAAAAAGTAATCGAACTGGTTAAGTAGTAAAAATGGCGCACAGTGTGCGCCATTTTTTTGTCTGCATTTTTCGCTTCACCGGCTTTCGCTTGCCGGGGCGCCCCTTTCAAACCCGGCTCCAGAACGTCCGCAGCCGGGTTATGCGCGTTACCTTACCGGGAGGCGCTGACAGAGGTGATCGGCGCGCCTGACGGCGTCTCTGCGTCCTCAGCGGCCGACTGAATAGGCTCCTGATAGGTATTGATATCCTGACCGACATTGACCAGCACCGGCATACCGGAACGCCGTACGATGGCGTCCGCAACGGTTTTGGCGTCGGTATCGTCGTCATCAATAAATTTCTTGGTCTTTTTATTGATGCCGATCGGCATGGTCTGCGGGTCATCCTGATCGGTTTTGGACAAGGGTTGATGAACCTCTACGTAACGTTTTCCGTCCGGCTCGACCGATGTTTTAATCGCATCATTGACGATTTGCACCCGCGTACCGACCGGAACGGCGTTAAACAACGCTTCGATATCCTCGGGCCGCAAGCGGATGCAGCCGGAACTGACGCGCATGCCGATACCAAAATTCGCATTGGTGCCATGAATCAGGTACACGCCGCCATGCGCCGCCAGGCGTAACGCGAACAGCCCCATCGGGTTATCCGGCCCGGCGGGCACCACCACCGGCAGCGTGATGCCCTGCTCTTCCAGATAATGCTTGCGGATATTCGCCGTTGGCGTCCAGGTCGGATTAGCCCGCTTTTCCGAAATCGAGGTGACCATCAGCGGGGTTTTGCGTCCCAGTTGACCAATGCCGATGGGATAGACGATGACGGTATTCTTGCCTTTCGGATAATAGTAAAGCCGCAGTTCCGCAAGGTTGACCACTATGCCCTCACGCGGCGTATCCGGCAGCAGCATCTGCGTGGGGATGGTTAAGGTCGAACCGGCCTGCGGCAGATAGGGGTCGGTTCCGGGATTCGCTTCCAGCATCCCTAATAGGCCAATCTTGAAATCAGCGGCGATAGCTTCCAGCGGACGGCCATCATCGGGGACGGTATAGGCGATGTTCTCGCCGATAAGGCGGCTGCCCGGCGGCGGCAACGGATATTCCGTGGCGCCGGCCGCGCCGCTGCCTGCCAGATACGTGGCGAATACCAGACCAAGTAAAGTTAACGCGCGTTTCATACAAATTTCCCTACGTCACTGATTTATGCAGGTTTATAAACGATGTCCGGTTCTTTATTCAGCAACCGGTATCATGCTTATGCAATATTAGCATTGTGGTAACAAAATTATCTTTTATTTGAAAATCAAGGGATTGATATTCAATTCTTTACAAATATCCGTTTCAGAATAAATTTTGGCGGGGGATAAATCTACGGGACTAATTCTGAAATATCAGCAGGATAATATTTCACAATTAAAAAATCGCCCGCATTGACGGCCGGGCGTTTTTTTCGCGGAAATAAGAAATAAAGGGCGGACGCTTAGGACAACCCCGCCGCGCGCGCGCGAATGGCCCGCAGCATGGCTTCCAACCCCTGGGAGCGGGATGGCGTCAGATGCTGGGTCAGCGCCAGCTCCTGAAAGAAGGGACGCACGTCCAGCGCAACGATTTCCTGCGCGCTCAGCCCCTGATACAGGCTGAACACCACGGCGATCAGCCCTTTGACGATGGCCGCGTCGCTGTCGCCATGCAGGGTCACCCGCCCCCGATCGTCAGGCTGCATCACTATCCACACCTGACTCTGGCAACCGGCAATCAGGTTTTCCGGCCGGCGCCATGCCTCGGGCAGCGGCTCCAGCCGCGCGCCCAGTTCAATAATATAAAGATATTTTTCTTCCCAGTTATGACAGCGCGAAAAATTACGCGCCAATTTCTGCGGATCCGGCAGACTTGCCATTTTTTCCTCCCCAGGCAGCAAAGCGGCGCTTAGTTGCCCAGTAATCGATGGATACGTTGCAACCCGGCAACCAGCCGGTCTACTTCTTCGCGGGTAGTATAAACGGCCAGCGAGGCGCGGCACATACTGGAGACGGCATAGTGCTCCATCAGCGGCATCGCGCAGTGGTGACCGGTGCGAATCGCAATTCCATACTGGTCGAGGAAACTGCCGACATCATAGGCATGGTGCTGCCCGAGGTTAAAGGCGATAACGCCCTTTCTCTCCGCCGGGCCGTACAGCGTCAAATCAGGAACCTGGGCCAGCGCCTCCAGCGCATAGCTCATCAGCGCGGACTCATAGCGCTGGATCGCCTCGCGTCCCAGCGCCGTAACATAGCTTAGCGCCGCGCCCAGCCCCATGATGCCGGCGGTATTCGGCGAACCGGCCTCAAAACGCCATGGCGCATCGGCATAGGTGGTGCCGGCGCTCAGGCTGACTTCGCGGATCATCGCCCCGCCGCCTTCCCACGGCGGCATCGCCTGCAGCAGCGCGCTTTTGCCATACAGCACGCCGATCCCCGACGGGCCGTAGATTTTATGCCCGGAAAAGACGAAGAAATCACAATCCAGATCCCGCATGTCGACGGGCTGGTGCATAATCGACTGCGCGCCGTCCACCAGAACCACCGCCCCGGCGGCTTTTGCCTGCGCGATAATCTCTTTCACCGGATTCAGGGTGCCCAGCACGTTTGAAATATGCGTCACCGCCACCAGCCGGGTGCGTTCGTCCAGCAAGGCGGGAAGCCGGGTAAGATCCAGCGTTCCGTCCGCCGCCAACGGCACTACGCGGATTTCAATTCCCCTGGCCTGCGCCAGCATCTGCCAGGGAACGATATTCGCGTGATGCTCCATCTCGGTAATGATCAGGTTGTCGCCGGGCTGGAGGAAGGTATGTCCGTAGCTGTTGGCCACCAGGTTAATGGCTTCCGTGGTGCCGCGCACAAAGACGATCTCTTCCGCCGATGCGGCATTGATAAAGGCGGCGACCTGTTCGCGCACGCCCTCCATGGCGCTGGTGGCCCGCGCGCTCAGGGTATGAATGCCGCGATGTACGGCGGCGTATTCATGCTGGTAAAACGCCGCTTCACGGTCAATCACCGCCTGCGGTTTTTGTGCGCTGGCGGCGCTGTCCAGATAAGCCAGGGGGTGTCCGTTCACTTCCGTCGCCAGCAGCGGGAAATCGGCCCGGACCCGTTCGATTGGATAAGTCATAGCTCAGCCTTCAATAAATCCGCCTGTGCGTTCGGCAGGCGCAGCGCAATACGTTTTAATATCACATCCCTTAATGACTCATCGGCAATGGCTTCCGTCAGTTCGGCGGCAAAAGCGAAGATGATCATCTGGTGCGCGTCCTGTCGGGTTATGCCGCGTGAACGCAGGTAAAACAGCTGCTCCTCGTCCATGCGGCCGATGGTGGCGCCGTGGCTGCATTTCACGTCGTCGGCATAGATTTCCAACTGCGGCTTGGTATCCACTTCGGCTAACCGCCCCAGCAGCAGGTTATTGTTGGTCATCTGACCGTCGGTTTTCAGCGCGCGGGGAGCGACCTTGATCATACCGTTAAACACCGCCTTGGCGCGGTCGTTGACAATGGTTTTATGCAACTGGCGGCTCTCGCCGTAGCCGTCGTTATGCTCCAGATAGGTGCGGGTATCGCAAACCTCGCTGCCGACGGGCATGATAAGGCTGTTAATCGCCAGATTGGCGCCTTCGCCGTTCAACTGCGCGCTGGTGTGGTGACGAGTCAGCCCCGCGCCCAGCAGGAAGCTGTGGCTGCGCACCTGGGCGTCACGCGCCAGCGCCAGATCGTTATGGGAAAAGTGATAGCCGGCCGCCGCCTCAAACGCCAGCTTGATATGGCCGACCCGGCTGTTTTCCCCGGCGTTGATCGTCAGGCGCGCGCCGGTAAAGTGCGCCTGCTCATCCAGGCTGACGTAGTGTTCGATAATCTGCGCGCCGGCGCCGCGCTCCACGTTCAGGTGATGGCGGTGGTGTACGGTGTTCAGCGCGGAGTCCTGCTCCCGGCCGCTGCTGATATGCAGCAAATAGAGCGGTTTCTCCGCCTGCTGCCCGGCGGGCAGGCGGATCAGCGTGCTGGCGGCGGCCAGGCTTTCCGTCAGGTGCAGAAACACCTCGGGCTGGATGGCGGCAGGCAGTTCGCCCTGAGCGCGCGATGCGTTGATATCAACCTGGTAAGGCCCCCACTGGGTATCGCTGAGCTGCTCGTTGAATACGCCGTCAATAAACACCAGACGCCAGCAGTCAACCGGCAGCGCCAGCGCATCCAGCGCCGCCCTGTCGACTCGCGACGCCTCGGGGATCACAAACTCGTGCGCCAGCAGCCCGTCGAGCGGGGTATATTTCCAGTGCTCGTGCTTACGCTGCGGCAACCCCAGGCGCTGCACTTCCTGCCAGTGCCGATGCGCCTCCGCCGAGCGCCGGGCGCTATAGGTTTCAAACAGGTTATGCCACTGCTGCAAGGCCTGTTCCTGTTTGCGCTGCGTATTGGTTTTATTGTTGGTCGGTAAGCCAGCCATAGCCTTGCTCCTCCAACTGTTTCACCAGCGAGAAATCCCCGGATTTAACGATGCGCCCCTGATACAGAACGTGAACGTAATCCGGCCGGATATAATCCAGAATGCGCTGGTAGTGCGTGACGATAATAAATGCGCGCTGCTGGTCGCGCAGCGAATTCACGCCGTTGGCGACAATTTTCAGCGCATCGATATCCAGGCCGGAATCGGTTTCATCCAGAATGCACAACTCCGGCTCAAGCGCCGCCATTTGCAGAATGTCGTTACGCTTCTTCTCGCCGCCGGAGAAACCGACGTTCACCGAACGGGTCAGCAAATCCTCCGGCATATTCAACAGCTTGATTTTGTCTTCGATAAAGTCGGCGAAGTCAAACCGGTCCAGAGGCTCCAACTGGCGGTATTTGCGCACGGCGTTGACCGCGGTTTGCAGGAAGAACTGGTTGCTGACGCCGGGAATTTCCACCGGATACTGAAACGCCATAAAGATGCCTTCGCCGGCCCGGTCCTCCGGATCCAGCTCCAGCAGGTCCTTGCCTTTAAAACTCACCGTGCCGTCGGTCACTTCATACTCTTCGCGCCCGGCCAGCGTCGCGGAGAGGGTGCTTTTCCCGGAGCCGTTCGGCCCCATAATGGCATGAACCTCACCCGGCTTGACCTGGAGATTCAGCCCCTGAATGATTTCTTTGCCTTCTACGCTGACTTTCAGATTTTCAATACTTAACATGCTCTATCCTTCCGGCGTCTTACATCTGGTGACGCTCATCATTTTTGTGACCGATGATAAGAAACATCGGCAACCGACGAATTAACCCACGCTATGTTCCAGACTAATCGCCAGTAACTTTTGCGCCTCGACCGCAAACTCCAGCGGCAGCTCAGAGAAAACGTCCTTGCAGAAGCCGTTGACGATCATCGAGATGGCGTCATCTTCGCTGATGCCGCGCTGCAGGCAGTAAAACAGCTGATCGTCGCCAATCTTCGAGGTGGTCGCCTCGTGCTCCAACTGCGCGGTGTTGTTGCGCACTTCCACGTACGGGAAGGTATGCGCGCCGCAGTCGCTGCCGATCAGCATCGAGTCGCACTGGGTAAAATTACGCGCGTTAGTGGCGCTCGGCATGATTTTCACCAGCCCGCGATAGGTATTTTCGCTGTGTCCGGCGGAAATCCCTTTGGAGATAATGGTCGAGCGGGTGTTTTTACCGATATGAATCATCTTGGTGCCGGTATCCGCCTGCTGGCGACCGTTGGTGAGCGCCACGGAGAAAAACTCGCCCACCGAATTGTCGCCGCGCAAAATCACGCTGGGGTATTTCCAGGTAATGGCCGAACCGGTTTCCGATTGCGTCCATGACATTTTCGCATACTCGCCGGCGCACAGCGCCCGCTTGGTGACAAAGTTCAGAATCCCGCCTTCGGCGTCCTGACCGGCAAACCAGTTTTGCACGGTGGAATATTTCACTTCGGCGTTTTTATTGACGATCACCTCGACGACCGCCGCATGCAGCTGATAGCTGTCGCGCACCGGCGCCGAGCACCCCTCGATATAGCTGACGTAGCTGTCGTCGTCGGCGATCAGGATGGTGCGCTCAAACTGCCCGGTTTTAGCGGCGTTAATGCGGAAATAGGTGGACAGCTCCATCGGACAGCGCACGCCTTTCGGGATATAGACGAAGGTGCCGTCGGAGGCGACCGCGGCGTTCAAGGCGGCGAAGAAGTTGTCGTTCGAAGGCACCACCGTACCGAGGTACTGGCGAACCAGATCCGGGTGTTCCTGAATCGCCTCGCTGAACGAACAGAAAATGATGCCCTGCTCGGCCAGTTCATGACGGTAGGTCGTCGCCACGGAAACGGAGTCGAAAATGGCGTCCACCGCGACCGACTTGCCTTCGCGAACCGGGACGCCCAGCTGGTTAAAGGCGTTTTCAACCTCGCTGGTCAGGTAATTATTGACCTCGGCAATGCCGGACTGCTGGGTGGCGCCCGGCTGGGAGTCGCAGGTGTCGTCGCAGTGACCGCAGGACGGCGCCGAATAATAGCTATAGTCCTGATAGTCGAGCTTGGCATAATGCGCTTTCAGCCAGTGCGGCTCTTCCATTTCCTGCCACGCCCGAAAGGCGTTGAGGCGGAACTCCAGCATCCACTCCGGTTCATTGCGTTTGGCTGAAATCGCCCGGACCACGTCTTCGTTAATCCCGCGTGCCAGTTCATCCGTCGCCAGTTCGGTGAAGAAGCCCTCTTTGTAACGGCCGTCCCCCATCCAGATCTGGACATCATCAGGTACATCTACTGTGCTACGTGCCATAATTTTCATCACTTAAATGCCGAAGCTCTCGCCACATCCGCAGGCATGCTGAGCTTTGGGATTATTAAACTTGAACACCTGATTCAGCCCTTCACGGACAAAATCGAGCTCGGTGCCATCAATAAAAGGCATCGCCTTTAGCGGTACGTAAAGTCTTGCGCCGTCGCGTTCGAATACCAGGTCATCCGGTTCGGGCTCGCGCACCAGATCCAGTACATAGCCAAACCCGGCGCAGCCGGATTGTTTGACGCCAAGCCGTAAACCTATTAGCGCGCCATCCTGCCGCGTTAAATTGGTTATCTGTCGTGCCGCGCTGTCCGTCAGCGTCAGTCCCTGCCAGATATTTTCATCCAGTGAAAACGTTCCTACATTTTCCGTTTGCATAAGGCATACCTCATTACGTGTGGTACCAGTTTCAGGCTGGTTTCCCCTAATGTTAGTGATAATGGATATAGCTTCAACCTCTTGTTTCGCAGGGCTATTCGTAACATTTGCTTTTACGCGGCCGCCGCCGCCCGCGCGCATCGCCCTGCACGGCGAAAATCGCCCGGTAAATTTCAGGTTAATCCATTGATAAATAAAGACTAAATTATGCACCTTGCCGGCCGCGCCCAGGGAAAAATTATCAATTTATTATCATTAGTATAACATTCATCGAGGATACCTATTTATAAAACAGGGAAAGTAAATGATGATTTAATTTCATCAGCCGTCCGTTTAGCCATTGATCCCGACTATTTTTATAAATATGATAATGATTATCATTTGATATTCAGGGTTGAGATCCCATGCTTTCCGTGAATGCCTGGCTGCAACATCAGATTGACGAATATAAATTCCAAATCCGCGACGCCACCGTGGATTTCTATATGGCGGAGGCGCGCCTGAATCGGCCGGGAAGCCATATCGATCATTTGAGACGCTATCATAACGCCTGCATGGATATGGTCGATCTGTGTCTGAGAAACGGCGACGACGCCAGCTATCTACACGCCCTGGTAAAATTGCATAACCGGCTGATTAAAGAAATAAATAATGAGGAGCGCTGTCACCTGTTCCGGGTCCAGAGCTACTACTTCGCCCGCAATACGCTAAAGACCATCTGCCACCAGTTGAGCATGCAGGGCTCGTGGGATAAAGCCACCGCTTTCCAGAGCGATTTCGTCAAGCGGGTTCCCTTTTTGCCCTGATAGGCCATAGCGCGCGCCGCGACCTGACAACCAACCGCAGCGGACGGCAAAATGCGGCCGGCGCGGTTGTCGGTCAGGGCTACGGCGTAATTATCGCGGTCGTCAGGCGCGAGGTGCAGCACAGGCGATCCCGGCTATCGAAAATATCTATCTGCCATACCTGATTGCGCCGTCCGGCGTGCAGAGCGCGGCACACGCCGCGCACCTCGCCGTCAACCACCGCGCGCAGATGATTGGCGTTGACCTCCATACCCACCACCTGTTGATCCCCTTCGGTGCACAGATAGCCGGCCACCGAACCGAGGGACTCGGCCAGCACCACCGACGCCCCGCCGTGCAGCAGGCCGAACGGCTGGCGGGTACGGTCCTCCACCGGCATCATCCCTTCCAGGCAATCGTCCGTTATCCGGGTGTAGCGGATCCCCAGGAAGCCAATCATACACCCCCGACTCTGCTGATTAAGCTGTTCGAGGGTAACCTGTCTTTTCCATAGCATTCAGATAATCTCCAGCAAGGCCTGTAGAGGATGACGCAGCCCGCTCCCCTCCATCCGTTTCACCTGACTGCGGCAGGAGTAGCCGGTGGTCAGACAGCGCCGTTGCGGCAACTTCTGCAGGGCCTGTTGCCAGGAGAGCGCATAAATACCCTGCGAGTTCGCCAGATTGCTGCTTTCATGGCCGTAGGTTCCCGCCATGCCGCAACAACCGACGCTGACGTTTTCCAGCCGGGCGCCGAAGCGGGAGAAAATATCCACCCACTGTTGGGTACTGGCGGGCAACGCGGTGGTTTCCGTGCAGTGTCCGAACAGATACCAGCATTCGCCGGCGACGGCCTGCGCGGTTTTTCCCGCCAGCGAGGTCATCAGCCACTCGTGCACCAGCTGCACCTTAAAGTCGCCCCGTTTATCCCCCAGGATCTCCCGGTATTCGTCGCGATAGCACAACACCAGCGCCGGATCGACGCCGACCATCGGTATCTCCAGTCTGGCGACGCGATTAAGGAAATCGGCGGTTTTCGCCGCGGTTTTGGCAAAGCGCTGCAAAAAGCCTTTAATATGTTGCGCCTTGCCGTTCGGAGAAAACGGCAGCAGCACCGGTTTCAGGCGCAATTTTTCCACCAGATGCACAAAATCGGCCACCACCTGCGCATCATAATAGCTGGTAAAGGGATCCTGGACGATTAATACATATTGCCGGCGCTCCTGCGCGGACAATTTTTCCAGCTGTTCCAGCGTGGTTTTACCGGCGCGGTGATCGGCGAACTGCTGGCGCAGCGAGGGAGAAGAGAGCAACGGCAGATCGACCATGCCGATCTGCCGACGGCTCAGCGCATTCACCCACGGCATTTTCAAAAAGAAGTTGAAGGTCCTGGGGCTGCGCGCCATCAGCGGCGCATAGCTTTCCACCCCGGCCACCAGATAATCCCGAGCCGGACGTAAATAGCGGGTGTGATACAGCTGCAGGAAACGGGAGCGAAAACCGGGTACGTCAATCTTGATCGGACACTGCGTCGAGCAGGCTTTACAGGCCAGGCACCCCGACATCGCCTCTTTCACTTCATGGGAAAAATCATACTCGCCCTGCCGGGCATACCAGCTATTGCGGGTTTTCTGAATCAGGGTATTCAGGCTGAGTTTCTGCTGCGGCAGCCGTTGCTCCAGCTCCAGCGGATCTACCCCCTGCTCCGCCAGCAAACGCAGCCATTCGCGCACCAGCGTCGCCCGGCCTTTCGGCGAATGAATGCGGTTGCCGGTGATTTTCATCGAAGGGCACATCGGGCTGCGGGCATCAAAATTGAAGCATAAGCCATTGCCGTTACAGTCCAGCGCGCCGCGAAAAGAGCTACGCACCGCCAGCGGGATGGTGCGATCGTGGGTGCCGCGTTTGACGGCGTCCACTTTCATCATCGGCGCATCCAGGTCCAGCGGGGCGCAGATTTTACCGGGATTGAGCCGGTTATCGGGATCGAACGCGGCTTTGATGCGCCGCAGCTCGGCATACAGCTCGGGGCCGAAAAACGCCGGGCTGTACTCGGCTCGGAACCCTTTGCCGTGCTCTCCCCATAGCAGACCGCCGTATTTCGCGGTTAATGCCACAATTTTATCGGAAAGCTGCTTCATCAGCATTTCCTGCTGCGGATCGCACATATCCAGCGCCGGGCGCACGTGCAGCACCCCCGCATCCACGTGGCCGAACATGCCGTAGGTCAGATTGTGGCTGTCCAGCAGTTCGCGAAATTCGGCGATATAATTCGCCAGATGCTGCGGCGGCACGCAGGTATCCTCGGCAAACGGGATCGGTTTCGCCTGCCCTTTACTGTTTCCCAGCAAACCGACCGCTTTTTTGCGCATGCCATAAATGCGTTCAATGTCCGCCAGATCGTTACAGGTCTGATAGCCGATAACCCCGGCCTCCCCGCTTGCCAGCAGCTCATCCAGCCGTTGGCACAGCTGGCGCACCCGCTCGTTGATCAAGGCTTCGTCATCGCCGGCGAACTCCACGATATTCAGCCCCAGCATCTCCTGGTCAGGCACATCGGTAATCAGTTCGCTGACGGAGTGCCAGACAATATCCTCGCGCGCCAGATTCAATACGCTGGAGTCCACGGTTTCCACCGACAGCGCCTGCGCTTCCACCATAAAGGGCGCATTGCGCAGGGCCGAGTTGAAAGAGTCGTATTTGACGTTCACCAGCCGCCGCACTTTCGGCAGCGGCGTAATATCGAGCTTGGCTTCGGTAATAAACGCCAGCGTTCCTTCGGCCCCGGTAAGAATGCGCGTCAGGTCAAAGGTTTGCAGATCATCGCTGAAAACATGGCGCAAATCGTACCCGGTAAGAAAGCGGTTCAATTTGGGGAATTTTTCGACAATCAGCTGGCGCTGCTCGCGGCAACGGTGCAGCACCGTATGATAAATCCGCCCGACCGCCGAGGATTCCCGCGCCAGCTGCTCCGCCAGCGCCACGGGCATAGCCTGCGTATCCAGCATTTCACCGCCGAGCAGCAGCGCGCGCAGGCCCAGCACATGATCGGAGGTTTTACCGTACACCAGCGACCCTTGTCCCGAGGCATCGGTGTTGATCATGCCGCCCAGCGTGGCGCGGTTGCTGGTGGATAATTCCGGGGCGAAAAAGTAGCCGAACGGTTTAAGATACTGGTTAAGCTGGTCCTTGATCACGCCGGCCTCGACCCTGACCCACCCCTGTTCCGGATTGATCTCCAGGATGCGGTTCATATAGCGCGACATATCCACCACGATGCCCTTATTCAGGGCCTGGCCGTTGGTTCCGGTGCCGCCGCCGCGCGGCGTGAACGCCAGGCTGAGAAAGCGTTCCTCCCCGGCCAGACGCGCCAGAATCGCCACGTCGGCGGTGGAGCGGGGAAACACCACCGCATCCGGCAACAGCTGATAGATACTATTATCTGTCGCCATCGTCAGGCGATCGGCGTAGTTTGTCGCCGTATCGCCGGTAAATCCACTGTGTTTCAATGCTTCCAAAAAGTTAAGCACCGGCTGAACCAGCCCGGGTGACTGAGAGATCTGTGGGATCATTATTTTTTGACCCTGTCCGTACAAGAAATGTTTGCCAATATGACGTTAGGTGTCTGTGATGAAACGATTTGCGCCAACTATCCCTGTAATCCAACCGTCCGTTTATCCGACCATCAGACTTACCACGTTTTATCATATTTCACGCGGCCGCGCCGCTGAATCGATAAAAAACACATGGCGTAGCGGGTTTACACCCGTTGACCAACAATCTGTTCAACGGACTGTTAAAAACGACGGAAATATCTCATGATAAATCATTGCCGCTTTCATCGCCTTGCCAAAGCGGCCTTGCTTTCAGACATTATGTCTATTTACCGAGGTACTATTCATTGATAAGAAAATCTCAACAACAGCGTTTCGACCTGGCCAGAATATTATTTAGCCTGCTGTTTATTGCCATTATGATCATCGCCTGCTTTTGGGTGGTGCAACCCTTTATTCTGGGCTTTGCCTGGGCCTCTATGGTGGTCATCGCGACCTGGCCGCTAATGATTAAACTGCAACATCTGCTATGGGGGCGACGTTCCCTGGCCGTTCTTGCCATGACGTTGCTGCTGATTCTGCTGTTCGTATTGCCGATTGCCGTACTGGTCAGTAGCGCTATCGACAACAGTTCGGCGCTGATGCGCTGGGGAGCCAGCCAGGAAAACTTCTCACTGCCGCAGTTGGAGTGGCTGACCTCCATTCCGCTGGTGGGAGACAAGCTCTTCAGCGGTTGGCAAACCTTGCTGCAAAGCAGCGGCAGCGGCCTGTTTTCCAAAATTCAGCCCTATGCGGGCAAAACCGCCACCTGGCTGGTGGCGCAGGCCGCGCACGTCGGCCGCTTCCTGGTGCACTGCGCCCTGATGCTGTTATTCAGCGCGCTGCTTTACTATAAAGGGGAAGCCGTCGCCAAAGCGGTGCGCCATTTCGCTATCCGCCTCGGGCAGGAGCGTGGCGATACCGCGGTGATCCTGGCGGCGCAGTCCATTCGCGCCGTGGCGCTGGGCGTGGTGGTGACCGCCATCGTTCAGTCGCTGCTGGGCGGCCTTGGGCTGTTTATCTCCGGCATTCCGTACACCACCTTGCTGACGGTGCTGATGTTTCTGTTCTGCCTGGTGCAGTTGGGCCCGCTCCCGGTACTGATCCCGGCCATTATCTGGCTCTACTGGAGCGGAGACACCACCTGGGGAACGGTACTGCTGGTCCTGAGCTGCGTGGTCGGCACCATTGATAACTTTATCCGCCCGGTGCTGATTCGCCTGGGAGCCGACCTGCCGCTGCTGTTAATTCTGTGCGGCGTAATCGGCGGATTGCTGGCCTTCGGCATGATCGGGTTGTTTATCGGACCGGTGGTGCTTGCCGTATCCTACCGGCTGATTTTCGCCTGGATGAGGGAAATTCCCGAACCGGGGAAAATTGTTCCCCTTGAGCAGGACACCGGCAAAGAGTAAGCGGCATCATGCAATAGCGGCGGCCACGGAAGAGTTCTTCCGCGGCCGCCGCCCTATAATAAATAAACAAAACTAATGATTTAGCCTATTTTTTTCGGGATTATTCCTAAAAATTTTGCTTATCATAATTTATCGCCGCAATTTTATGGCAGCAACCCCCCACACCGTTTCTCTACTCTTAAAAAACAATTAACCATTAGGATGATTCTTAATGACTCGGCTAAGCATAATCTCTAGCATAGATTTGAAAGCTAGCTTTAACCTACTGTTTGCCAATGAGGTTTCCTCCTCGTCAGAGTTAGTAACGAATTGCTGTGTGTAGTCTTTGCCCATCCCCTGAGGTGGGCTTTTTTTTTATCTCCCCTTCAGGCCGCGCCATCGCTTTTCTCGCCATAAATTGCGGTCGGCCAGGTTTTTGTTAATCTCCTATTTGCATTTCTCGCACTTTGCTTTATTTGTTAGCACCTTGCTTTATTTCTAGGAGTTTTTTTTCATGACTACTCTCGCCAGGGGATTACTACTTGGTTGTTTGCTCTGCCTGCTTGCGGCCTGCGATAGCGCCCCCCATGCCGCCGCCCCTCGTCCGCTGCTGACCATTGAGGGAAAAACCATGGGCACCTTCTATAGCGTCAAAATCAGCGGCGAAGTGGCGGAAAGCAAGGAACGGCTGCAGCAGGAGATCGATGGTTTGCTTGAGCAGGCCAATGACGAGATTTCCACCTACCGCAACGACTCGACGCTATCGCGATTCAATCAATATCGCGGCGGCGAGCCCCAACCCGTCAGCAAAGGCATGGCGGACATTATTCTGGCGGCGCAGCGTATCGGCAGAGCAACCGACGGCGCCATGGATATTACCGTCGGGCCGCTGGTCAATCTGTGGGGATTCGGTCCGCAAAAACAGCCGACGCACATCCCCAGCCAGCAGCAGATCGATCGGGCCCGGCAGAACGTCGGGCTAAGCCATCTTCGGCTGCTCAGCGATCAACGCGGCGAATGGCTGCAAAAAGATCTCCCCGACCTCTATGTCGATCTGTCGACGCTGGGGGAAGGCTACGGCGCCGACGTTCTGGCGCAGTTGATGCTGCGCAAAGGCATCAGCAACTATCTGGTTTCCGTGGGCGGCGCGATATCCAGCCGGGGGGTCAATGCCGAAGGCGTACCCTGGCGCGTGGCGATCCAGAAACCGACCGATCGGGAAAACGCCATTCAGGCGGCGGTGGATTTACAGGGATACGCCATCAGCACCTCCGGCAGCTACCGCAATTATTTTGAGCAGGACGGCAAGCGCTATTCCCACGTCATCGATCCGGCGAGCGGCAAACCCATCACCCATCAGCTGGTTTCGGTTACCGTTATCGCGCCAACGGCGCTGGAGGCCGACGGCTGGGACACCGGGTTAATGGTGCTGGGCACGGAAAAGGCGTTAAAGCTGGCGGAGCGGCAGGGACTGGCGGTTTACTTGATCACCAAAACCGATCAAGGCTTCAGCGCCGTAATGACGCCGCAGTTCAAATCTTTTCTTATCGCCCGCTAAAAAAACGCCCGGTAACGCTTGGTTACCGGGCGTTTTATGTTACCGGGTTACTGGTGTTCGGCCAGATTCAGCCAGGTCTGCACCACGGTATCCGGGTTAAGGGACAGGCTGTCGATGCCCTGCTCCATCAGCCAGAGGGCGAAATCTTCATGGTCCGAAGGACCCTGACCGCAGATACCCACGTATTTACCCTGTTTCTTCGCCGCCTTGATCGCCATTGACAGCAATGCCTTGACGGCGTCGTTGCGTTCGTCGAACAGCTCGGAGACCACGCCGGAATCCCGATCCAGCCCCAGCGCCAGCTGGGTCATGTCGTTGGAACCGATGGAGAAGCCGTCAAAGTGCTCCAGAAACTGCTCCGCCAACAGCGAGTTGGAGGGGATCTCGCACATCATGATGATTTTCAGTCCGTCTTCGCCGCGCCGCAGCCCCTGGCGCGCCAGTTCGTCGATTACCGCTTCCGCCTGCGCCACGGTGCGCACGAACGGGATCATAATCTCCACGTTCTTCAGCCCCATATCGTTGCGGACGCGCTTCACCGCCGCGCATTCCAGCGCAAAGCACGCTTTGAAATCCGGGGAAACATAACGCCCCGCCCCGCGGAAGCCCAGCATCGGATTTTCCTCTTCCGGTTCGTAGTGCGCGCCGCCCACCAGGTTGGCGTACTCGTTGGATTTAAAATCGGACAGCCGTACGATCACCCGTTTCGGCGAGAACGCCGCGCCCAGGGTCGCAATGCCTTCCGTCAGCCGGCCGATATAGAATTCCACCGGATCGTCATAGCCGTTCATCAGCGCTTTGATTTCACGTTGCAGCTCCGGGGTCTGCTGGTCAAACTCCAGCAGCGCGCGCGGATGCACGCCAATCATCCGGTTGATGATAAATTCCAGGCGGGCCAGCCCGACGCCCTCGTTCGGCAAACAGGCGAAATCGAACGCGCGATCGGGATTACCGACGTTCATCATGATTTTCAGCGGCAGGTCCGGCATCGCATCAATCTGCGAGCTTTTCACCGTGAAATCCAGCAGGTCGCGATAAACATAGCCGGTATCGCCCTCCGCGCAGGAGACGGTCACCTTCTGGGCGTTTTTCAGCCGTTCGGTGGCGTCCCCGCAGCCCACCACCGCCGGGATCCCCAGCTCGCGGGCAATAATCGCCGCATGGCAGGTACGCCCGCCGCGGTTGGTCACGATGGCGGCCGCTTTCTTCATGATCGGTTCCCAGTCGGGGTCGGTCATGTCGGTAACCAGCACGTCGCCGGCATTGATGAGGTGCATTTCGCTGATACTCTGAATGACTTTCACCTCGCCGGCGCCGATGCGATGACCAATGGCCCGGCCCTCCACCAGCACCTCGCCCCCTGCCGGCAGATGATAGCGCTCCATCACCTGACCGTTGGAACGCACGGTTTCCGGACGCGCCTGAACGATATACAGCTTGCCGCTGTGACCGTCCTTCGCCCATTCGATATCCATCGGCCGGCCGTAGTGTTGCTCAATCAGCAGCGCCTGGCGCGCCAACGCCTGGACTTCATCATCGCTCAGGCTGAAGCGGGCGCGCTGCTGCTCGGGCACATCCTCGATCTGCACCTGCTTGCCGTGCTCCTGGCTGTCGGCATACACCATGCGGATTTTCTTCGACCCCATATTACGGCGCACAATGGCCGGCCGGTTGTCGCGCAGGGTGGGTTTATGCACATAAAACTCATCCGGGTTCACCGCCCCCTGCACCACCATCTCGCCCAGGCCATAGGCGGAGGTAATAAACACCACCTGATCAAAGCCGGATTCCGTATCAATGGTGAACATCACCCCGGCGGAGGCCAGATCGGAGCGCACCATGCGCTGAACCCCCGCCGACAGCGCGACGCCGCGGTGGTCGTATCCCTGATGGACGCGATAGGAAATGGCGCGATCGTTAAACAGAGAGGCAAAGACGTGCTTCACCGCGGTCATCACCGCCTCGATGCCCTGAACGTTGAGGAAGGTTTCCTGCTGTCCGGCAAAGGACGCATCCGGCATATCTTCCGCGGTGGCGGAAGAGCGCACGGCAAAGGACGCATCTTTTTCCCCTTCGGCCAGCTGCTGGTACGCGGTGCGGATCGCCTGCTCCAGCGCGGGCTGGAATGGCGTATCGATAATCCACTGGCGGATTTGCGTACCCGCCTTCGCCAGTTGGTTCACATCGTCAATGTCGGTATCATCCAGCAATTCATAGATACGCTGGTTGATACCGCTTTGGTTAAGAAAATCGTTAAACGCCTGTGCCGTTGTCGCAAAACCATTGGGAACGGCAACGCCAAGTTCGGAAAGGTTGGTGATCATCTCACCCAGAGAGGCATTTTTGCCCCCCACCCGCTCAACGTCGTGCATACCAAGCTGGTTATACCAGAGGACATTACGCAAATCAGGGCCGTTATTGGACATCGGAAAAATCCTTTCTGCATACAATTTAGGGTATGGAAATATTCAGTCAAGAATCGGTCTCAACGTAATCAGCGTAGCATAGCGATTTATAAAGTATTGACAGGTGAATCGATCAACCAGGGTAAAAAAAACCATTTCGTGGCTCAGAATTGATTAATGAGCTAAAAATCCAATAGGGTAAAAGTTCATTATCTTTATCATTGATATAATGAAATAGCGTTTTAATAAAAGTATTTATAAAATATATTTTTTGACGAGCCGTGCGGCAAAAATCATATAAGGAGTTCCGGTGGAAAGAAGCGTATTTTATGTCTCGGACGGTACGGCGATTACCGCCGAAGTGCTCGGCCATGCGGTGCTGTCGCAATTCCCGGTGAACACCGTCAGCTATACCTTGCCTTTCGTCGAGAGTGAAGCGCGGGCCAAAGCCGTTTGCGAGCAGATCAATACCCTGTATCACCAGAGCGGCGTGCGGCCGCTGGTTTTTTATTCTATCGTCACCCCGACGGTGCGCAATATTATTACCGGCAGCGAAGGGTTCTGCCAGGATATCGTGCAGGCGCTGGTGGCCCCCTTACAGGAAGAACTCAATATTCCGCCCACCCCGATCGCCAACCGCACCCATGGGCTGACGGCCAACAATCTGGGTAAATATGACGCGCGCATTGCCGCAATAGATTATACGCTGGCTCATGACGACGGTATTTCACTGCGCAATCTCGATCAGGCTCAGGTCATCCTGCTTGGCGTATCGCGCTGCGGCAAAACGCCCACCAGCCTCTATCTGGCGATGCAGTTCGGTATTCGCGCCGCCAATTATCCTTTTATTGCCGACGATATGGATAACCTGCGGCTGCCTGAGGCGTTAAAACCTTTCCAGCACAAGCTGTTCGGGCTGACCATCGACGCCGAACGGCTGGCGGCCATTCGTGAAGAACGGATGGGCAACAGCCGCTATGCTTCCCTGCGCCAATGCCGTATGGAGTTGAACGAGGTCGAGGCGCTGTTTCGCAAACACCAGATTAAATACATCAATACCACCAATTATTCGGTCGAGGAAATTTCCGCCAAAGTCATTGATATTCTTGGCATGAGTCGTCGCATGTACTAAATGTGACGCCGTCACCTAAAGCTCAAATTATTATTTGAGCGCTTTTTATCACCTTGGATTAACAATAAATTTAATATTATCATCCCGCTAATTTTTTATTTTCCGCTATTCTCCGGCATACCCTTTCCCGCATACGCTGATTACCGAACTAAACTATAAGTTGACCATCATTAATTACCCGGTAAAGTGCGCAATTCAAAGTCAAGACATATGATTTATTGCGGTTGCGTTATAGAGTTTTTATAGCAATTAACTTTATCTCCGTACCTGATATCCTATGTGAAACGGCATGGCGCTTAATAATTTAAGCATCATAAAAACAACCAGTTATAAGTAATTAAATTTATTATATGATAATGCTAAAAAAACGTTTAACACTCAGCGCCATATTACTGGCAAGTTTGACTTTCTCCGGTTTATGCAGCGCATTTTCTCAGGATAACAGTATAGATAGTTCATCCGTTGTGGCAATTAACGATGGCACGTCGGTCCATCCTGCGTGGTGGAAAGAGGCGGTATTTTATCAGGTTTATCCGCGTTCATTTAAAGACAGCAATGGCGACGGCATTGGCGACTTAAAAGGGATTATCGAAAAACTGGATTATTTAAAAGAGCTCGGCGTTAACGGCATCTGGATTAATCCGCACTATGACTCGCCGAATGTGGATAATGGTTACGATATCCGCGACTACCGCAAAATAATGCGCGAATACGGCACGATGGAAGATTTCGAGCTGCTGATAGCCGAAATGAAAAAACGCGACATGCATATGATGATCGACGTGGTGGTTAACCATAGCAGCGACCAGAATCAATGGTTCGTGGAAAGTAAAAAATCCAGGGATAATCCTTATCGCGACTACTACTTCTGGCGTGACGGCAAAGAGGGAAACCCGCCCAATAACTATCCTTCGTTTTTTGGCGGTTCCGCCTGGCGGAAAGACGACGCCACCGGTCAGTACTATCTGCATTATTTCGGCGTCACCCAGCCCGACCTTAATTGGGATAATCCCCGGGTACGGCAACAAGCCTATGACATTATGCGCTTCTGGATCGACAAGGGGGTAACCTGCCTGCGCATTGATACGGTTGCCACGCTGTCTAAAATTCCCGATTTCCCGGATTTAACCCCTGATCAGCAGAAAAATTTCGCCGCGGCCTATACCCAGGGGCCTAATCTGCACCGCTATCTACGGGAAATGTACCAGCAGGTATTCGCCAAATACGGCGTCGTCTCGGTGGGAGAAACCTTCGGGGTGCCGATAGAGCAGGCTCCGCTATATATTGATCAACGCCGCAAAGAATTGGATATGGCCTTTTTATTCGATCTGATCCGCGTTGACCGCTCGTCAGAGGAGAGATGGCGCAAGAAAACCTGGCGATTATCGCAATTCCGTCAGATCAATAACCGTCTGAATAACATGACCGGGGAATATGGCTGGAATACCTTTTTCCTGAACAATCACGATAATCCCCGCCTGGTGTCGCACTTCGGGGACGATCGTCCGCAGTGGCGCGTACTTTCCGCCAAGGCACTGGCCACGATGGCGTTAACCCAGCGGGCCACGCCCTTTATTTATCAGGGGGACGAACTGGCGATGACCAACTACCCTTTCCAAACGATCGAAGATTTCAACGATCTTGGCGTTAAAGGCTACTGGCAGGAGGTGGTCGCCAGCGGGAAAGTGTCGCCGCAAGAGTTTCTGGAAAACGTCAAGAAAACCAACCGGGCCAACAGCCGCACGCCATTCCAGTGGAGCGACGCCGCCAATGCCGGCTTTACCACCGGCACGCCGTGGTTCCAAGTCAACCCGAACTATAAGGAAATCAACGCCGCGGATCAGAGCAAAGATCCGCATTCCGTTTACAGCTTCTATCGTCAATTGATTGCGCTCAGACACGCCACCCCGGCATTAATCTACGGCGCTTATCAGGATCTCGATCCCGATGATAACGACGTCTATGCCTATACCCGTATTCTGGACGGCGAGAAATATCTTATCGTGGTGAATTTCAGGGAACAGCCCGTCAGCTATGCGCTGCCTGAGTCGTTCTCAATCAAGAAAACCCTGCTGGAAAGCGGCATAAAAGAACAGGTGCCGCCCAATGCCGGCAAACTTGAACTCCAGCCCTGGCAGTCAGGTATTTATCAACTGAATTAATCCGCCATCCGGTCGATGAAACCCTAACCGGACGGCCCGTGCAAGGCCGTCCGGTTTAGCTTTATAAGCGGCCATCCTCTTCGTCCTCTGACGCGCCCGGCGCTTACGCCCGGACAACGCGTCGCCGTCAGCCTGCCTTTCCCCCATCCCACGGCCGCGGTTTCATTTCATACGGATTAAGAAAATTTCACTTGATGTAACTTTTTTGTTACATGAAAATGATTCTCATTAATTTCTGGCTATGCTGTGACTATGACAAAGAATAAGGAAGCGATGATGCAGACTTCACTTTACCAACAATACCTCGAGGCTAAAACGGCGCATCCGCGTAAATACGCCCGCGATCTGGCCGGCCTGCTCGGCATCAGCGAAGCGGAATTGACGCACGCACGCGTCGGGCATGACGCGCAGCGCCTGCAAGGGGACGCCAAAAGCTGGCTCGGCGCGCTGGAGCAGGTTGGCAAGACCAAGTCGATTACGCGCAATGAGTACGCCGTTCACGAGCACGTCGGTTATTACCGCAATCAGCATCTGGACGGCCACGCCGGCCTGATCCTGAATCCGCGCGAGCTGGATTTACGCCTATTTCTGCACTCCTGGGCTTCCGCTTTCTTCCTGCGGGAAACCACGCCGCGCGGAGAGCGTGAAAGCATTCAGTTTTTCGACCATCAGGGCGACGCCATTCTGAAAGTTTACCCCACCGACGACACCGATAGCCAGGCCTGGCGGCAGTTTATCGAGACGTTCGCCGGCGGCGAAAACCCCGCGCTGCTTATCCGCCCGCCGGTCGCCGACGCGGCCGACGCCCCGGCGGCGCAGCATAACCCGGCATTCGAAGCCGACTGGCGGGCGATGACCGACGTTCACCAGTTCTTTATTCTGCTGAAGCGCTACAATCTCACCCGCCAGCAGGCGTTCCGCGCCGTCAGCGACGACCTGGCTTATCAGGTCGATAACCACGCGTTATCGCAGATCCTGTTCGCCGCCAAAGACGCGCAGAATGAAATTATGGTATTTGTTGGCAACCGCGGCTGCGTACAGATTTTTACCGGTAAAATCGAACGCGTGGAACGGGTGGAGCAGCATGCCGAATGGATTAATATCTTTAATCAGGATTTCACGCTGCATCTGATTGAGAACGCCATCGCCGAGAGCTGGGTCACGCGCAAACCGACCGCCGACGGTATCGTGACCAGTCTGGAACTGTATGCCGCGGACGGTACGCAAATCGCGCAATTATTCGGCCAGCGCACCGAAGGCACCGCCGAACAGCAGCAGTGGCGCGAACAGGTAGCCGCGCTGAAACCACGTAAGGATCTTGCCGCATGAAAAACTGGCTATTGCCGTTGTTGACGCTCCTGCCGCTCAGCGTTTCGGCCGCGGAACGCATTGTCTCCGTCGGCGGCGACGTTACCGAAATCATCTACGCGCTGGGCGCGGAAAAAGATCTGGTCGCCAGAGACAGCACCAGTCTGCATCCTGATGCCGCCACAAGACTTCCCGACGTGGGCTATATGCGCCAGTTGAATACCGAGGGCATTCTGGCGATGAAGCCCTCGCTGGTGATTGCCAGCGAACTGTCGCAGCCCTCGCTGGTGTTGCAGCAGGTGGCGGAAAGCGGCACCCGGGTGATCAATGTGCCGGCCAAACCGGCGCTGGAAACCGTGCCGCAAAAGATTAACGTCATTGCCCAGGCGTTAGATAAAGAGGCGCAAGGCAAGGCGCTGACTGACGCTTACCGCCGGCAGTTGGACAAGGTCGCCGACACCCCGCTGCCGGTCAAGGCGCTTTTTATCCTCAGCCACGGCGGGATGACGGCCATGGCGGCCGGACAGAATACCCCCGCCGATACCATTTTCCGCAGCGTCGGGTTACACAATGCCATGCAGGGCAGCCAACGCTATCAGCCGTTATCGCAGGAAGGGGTGATAGCCAGCGCTCCCGACCTGATTGTGATATCCACCCAGGGGCTGAAGAGCCTGGGCGGCGAAGCGCAAATCTGGAAATTGCCGGGCCTGGCATTGACGCCGGCGGGGAAAAACAACCGCCTGCTGGTGGTTGACGACATGGCGATACTCGGCTTTACGCTGGAGACGCCGGCGCTGATGGCCACGCTGCGCCAGGCCGCAGAACAGATAAAATGACGCCACGGCTACATCCCGGTTATTGGCTGGCGGGGCTGCTGTTGCTGCTGCTGGCGCTGATGATATGCGCGGCTAACCTGGGCGCGCTCAACCTATCGTTTCACACGCTGTGGCAGACGTCCCTGGACGATCCGCTATGGCATATCTGGCTGCATATCCGCCTGCCCCGCGTGCTGCTGGCCGTTCTGGTCGGCAGCGCGCTGGCCTGTTCAGGGGGCATCATGCAGGGGCTGTTTCGCAATCCGCTGGCCGACCCCGGCCTGCTGGGGATCAGCAGCGGCGCGGCGCTGTGCGTGGCGCTGACCATTGTTCTGCCGCTCGGCCTGCCGCCCTTGATGTCGCTTTACAGCCCGATGCTGGCGGCCTTCGTCGGCAGTCTGGCGATTACCGCGATCATTTTTATCCTTAGCCGCGGCGAACAGGGCGGACTGACGCGGCTCTTGCTGGCCGGCATCGCCCTTAACGCCCTGTGCGGCGCGGCGGTTGGCGTGCTGACCTATATCAGCAACGACCAGCAGCTGCGTCAGTTTTCTCTGTGGGGCATGGGCAGTCTGGGACAGGCGCAGTGGCCGATGCTACTGGTGGCGGCCACGCTGGCGCTGCCCGCCATGGCGATCACTCTGTATCAGACCCGCCGCTTAAACCTGTTACAGCTGGGGGACGAAGAGGCGCACTATCTGGGCGTTAACGTGAAGCGCACCAAATATACGCTGTTGCTGCTAAGCTCGCTGCTGGTGGGCGTGGCGGTTGCCGTCAGCGGGGTGATCGGCTTTATCGGGCTGGTGGTTCCTCATCTGATCCGCATGCATCTGGGCGCCGACCACCGCTGGCTTATTCCCGGTTCGGTACTGGGGGGCGCCTGCCTGCTGCTGGTGGCGGACACCCTGGCGCGTACGTTGCTGTCTCCGGCGGAGATGCCCGTCGGGCTATTAACCAGCCTGATCGGCGGCCCCTATTTTTTATGGCTGATCGTGCAGCATAAAGGACGCGGAAATGAATAACGCCGGGCCGGATAACGCCTTGGTGGCCCATAATCTGAGTTACCATATCGGCGGACGCTACCTCACCGAGGAGGTTTCGCTGGAGGTGAACTGCGGCGAAATCGTGGCGATTATCGGTCCCAACGGCGCGGGCAAGTCCACGCTGCTGCGCCTGTTGACCGGCTATTTGACGCCGCATCAGGGGGAGTGTCTGTTGGCCGGTAAGCCGCTTTCCCATTGGGTGCCGGAGGCGCTGGCGAAAACCCGCGCGGTGATGCGTCAGCACAGTGGGCTGGCTTTCTCCTTCAGCGTACGCGACGTGGTCGCCATGGGCCGCTCCCCTTACGGACGCGACCGGCGGAATGACGACGTTATCCGCCGGGTGATGGAGCAGACCGGCTGTTTGGATCTGGCGAATCGCGATTACAGTCACCTCTCCGGCGGCGAACAGCAGCGCGTACAGCTGGCACGCGTGCTGGCACAGCTGTGGCACCCGCAGCCGACGCCGGGCTGGCTGTTTCTTGACGAACCCACCTCGGCGCTGGATCTCTACCATCAGCAACATCTGCTACGCCTGTTAAAACAGCTGACCCGGCAGCAGCCGCTGGCCGTTTGCTGCGTGCTGCACGATCTGAATCTGGCCGCGCTGTACGCCGACCGGATCCTGCTGCTGCACCAGGGGAAACTGGTGGCGCAAGGCTCGCCGCATCAGGTGCTGCAAACGGAGATACTGACCCGCTGGTATCAGGCCGATCTCAACGTCGGCCTGCACCCCGACTACCCGATTCCGCAGGTGCATCTGCGCCGGTAGCCCAATGCCGGCCGGTCAGGGAGCGGGCCGGCTGTCAGCTGGAGCAGGATATCTCGAGATGCTTGCCCCACTCCGGCGGCGACGCCGCCAGATCGTCCATCTCCGGCTGCTCCTCATAGGGCCGGCAAAGCGCCTGATGCAGGCGGGCCAGCACGCTGATATCCTCTTTTTCCGCCCGTTCGATGGCCTGCTGCGCCAGATAGTTGCGCAGAATATATTTGGGATTGGCGGCCTTCATCCGCTGCCGGCGCGCGGCGTCATGCTGCGGTTCCCGCGCCAGGCGTTTGCGGTAAGCCGCAAACCAGCTATCGAACGCCGGACGATCGATAAACTCATCGCGCAGCGGCGAAAGCGCGTCGCTTTGTTCGCCGTCGGCCAGCAGACGGAAGGTGCGGGTATAGTCGCGCCGCTCCTGCCGCATCAGGCGCAATAACTCCACCAGAATCGCGTTGTCTTCCGCATCCGCGGTAAACAGCCCCAGCTTGGCGCGCATCAGCTCGCCATATTTTTGCATCAGCGCCGGCTCGTAACGCGCCAGCGCCGTTTCCAGCTCGTCGGTGTCCATCAGCCCCGACAGCGACTGCGCCAGACGATGCAGATTCCACAGCCCGACCGCCGGTTGATTATCAAAGGCGTAACGCCCCTGATGGTCGGAGTGGTTGCAGATATAGTCCGGCTGGTAATCATCCAGAAAGCCGAACGGCCCGTAATCAATGGTTAAACCGAGGATGGACATATTGTCGGTATTCAACACGCCGTGGGCAAAGCCGACGCTCTGCCAGTGGGCAATCAGCCGCGCCGTGCGCTCCACCACATCGCCGAACCATAAGGCATAGCGCAGCGGCTCATCCCGCCACTGCGGCCAGTGGCGGGCGATGACGAAATCCGCCAACTGGCGGACCTTATCGCCTTCGCGGCGATAATAGAAATGTTCGAAGTGGCCGAAACGCACGTGGCTTTCCGCTACGCGCAGCAGCATCGCCCCCGGCTCTTCCCGTTCGCGCGCTATCGCCTGCTCGCTGGTGACAATGGTCAGCGCCCGCGTCGTCGGGATGCCCAGATGATGCAGGGCTTCGGACGCCAGAAACTCGCGGATAACCGAGCGCAGCACCGCGCGCCCGTCCCCCATGCGGGAATAGGGCGTCAGCCCGGCGCCTTTAAGATGCCAGTCCATACTGCGGCCGTCCGCCAACTGCTGTTCGCCCAGCAGAATGCCGCGCCCGTCGCCCAGTTGCCCCGCCCACATGCCGAACTGATGGCCGCTGTACGCCTGGGCCAGCGGCTTCATGCCCGGCAACAGCGCTTCGCCGCGCCACACCGCGTCATGCCGGCGGGTAAACCATTGTGCGGATAGCCCCAGCTCATCCGCCAGTCCGCCGCTGTAATAGAGCAGACGCGCGCCCTGCAGCGGCGTCGGCTGCAGCTCGGTGTAGAACCCCGGCAGCTGATGGAAATAGTGATTAACGAACGATAGTTTCTGCGGCATGTTTTCTCCCCTGTAAGGGAAAGTGTAGAGCGGCCATTACGGAATTAACACCCGGCCAAGTGTGGGGATATTCCGCAGCGCCGAATAACCAGGGGGTAAAAACAAGGCTTATCGAGAAAAATCAACCTGCGTTTTCAGCTCATCGAAGTGAACCGCCGGCCAAAGATTGCCCTGTAGCGCATCAATATTCAGATTCCTGACTTTAGCCAGACAATCCGGGGTGTCGATGCCTTTGACAATAACCCTCACGCCCGGATAATAGTTTTTAATGATCCGTAATAACGGCTCCATAATCAACGTGTTCGCCGCTCGGGATAATAGATGCTCCACCAGATGCTGATCCATTTTCAGCGTATTAAGCAGGCCGTCATGCAACGGTTTCAGGTTGTTTTTTCCCGAACCAAAGTTATCCAGCCACAGATTAAATGATTTGCTCAATCTCAAAAGACGGGCATTTTCTTTTCCCTGCGCCAAATCAGGAAAGAGCTCATTAATTTCCAACTGAATGAACGGCAGGTCGTTAATATCATTACGCACCGTTTTTGACGTTAACAGAAAATCCACCGTCTCAGCGTCAACTTTCAGCGCCAGCAGAATACGCTTATCAATAAACCAGTCGGCATTATTTTTTATAAAAACCAGCTGTTCTTTAATAAAATCATGCTTTTGCGATTTATTCAGCATATTGAAAAGAATATCAGGCGGGATACTCAGATTTCCGGACCGGCTATTAAACCGGCTGATCATTTCAACGGCCAATAATCGCCCTTCCAGGCTATAAATAGGCCAGAAAACATACTCATTAACATAGTCCACTTCCAGCCGGATAAGCATACAGCAGCTAAAGCCTATAAAATTAACTACCCCACTTTATAGACCAGGGCTGTATGTTTTTCACTCAGAGGAAACTGAAAAACAAAAACGCCGTCTACTACTGAATGCGTCCCATAAGAGACTGCACTGGATTTACTGTCTGTTGAAACTGAACTTCAGGCGTAAGGGAAAGCAACGTCTTCCGGTACCTAATCCGCTACAACCGGCAAAACCGGAACAACTGAATCAATGCTGGTAGGTGGGATTTTATGCACGATGCGCCGATCTGCGGACGGAGGTTCCGAAAGTTCAATCTGAGTAGTCATACTGCAACTCGAATTATTTAGGGCATATACCCGTCATACTTCAAGCTGCATGCGCGTTGGCTTTCCTCGCTCACCCCAGTCACTTACTGGTATAAGCTCCTGGGGATTCGCTGCGTCGCCGCCTTCCTGCAACTCGAATTATTTAGGGTATAGTTTGGCTATCTTCATCACTGCAACATAAATGATTATTGTAATGATTAGATTGAAGCCGGAAGATAATAACACGTAAACAAACTCAGGATCATCCGATCCTACCTTTTCTGAAAACTTAATCAACATCCGTTGATGCTCAAATGATAGTGGCGATGGATATGGAATCATCCTAGCAATGACAACAAACAGCACTATGAATAATATCGTTTTATATATTTTATACATCACAGTTTTTGCCATGAGTAATTACCTCAATAGATCCATATGCCATTAATTTAGCACTATTATTTACAGGTATTTTTTGTGTATTCAATAAAATGTTACGTAACATGGAAAAATCTGTTTTTCTTTGTAACGTGATGCATCCTAATGATAAACCAGCCCCACCAATAGGATGAAGTCTAAAATTTCCACGACTTACCCCTTCTATCCATGTGTAGTCATCAATTTGACCATCATCACGGTATAGTGCAAACCATTCAAAATGGTTTGATGGGTTTTGTTTAGCCACTGAATTCCAGAGATCCTTTGCAAGAGATTTTGCAATTGATTTTAATCCACCGGTAGGTCTATCAACTATCCAGTACCTACCTGCAGGAATAGGACCATTATTTGGAACGAGAACACATCCCCCCTTATTCCTGTACTTGTCATTACCAGAAAACGCCATGAATGTTCCTACTCCATTCATGGTTAGCGGGGAGAAATCAGCATTATTGACTTCAAACTTTCCATGTATTGCCATATTTTCAACCAGTTAATATATGATGTGTCGACATTATATAAATACGCCATGTATTGTCAATGTCCACTAATCCTAAACCAATGTATAATCACTGGAGTTATCCAGCATTGCTAGAGAGATAATAATTAGGATGGTAAGGACTTTCCTGTATATAGCTCATATTTCTATATCTGTATCTCTTATTATTGCAATTCATTGTTTATTTAACGCAAAAGCACATTTAATTATCTCAATTATACTAATGTCACTTGTCATTCTTTTTATATATTACACAATTTTTTAAAGCAAAAAGTTCTAACTCGTTGTGTTAATACATCAGGAATGCAAGATTCATGAAATATAAACGACACTATACAGCATTATTACGAGCATACAAAATTTGAAACACTGCAAATACAAATCTCTCGCTTGTGCCACCATTAGTGTATTGATGATACGACTATGTGTTGTATTAATGCTAAAAAATAAAGATTCTGAAGATAAGAAAAATATATATAACTAAAAAACAATTTCGAAACCAAGAAAGACAATTTCATTAAAGTAAAAAATAATATAAACCCCCTTAATGTTTTTCTAAAAAAACGGTATGCTTATGTAAATAAAACTAATTTTATATTACTCAATACTTTCCGCCAGCCACGCGGCCATTTGCTGTAATTCGTGGTGCTGTTGCGGAAATTCCACGCTTAATTGCTGACAAATACCCGCCATATTTTCCGGCCGGTACGCCGTGCCGCGCAGGGCCACCGCCAGGGCTTCCAGCGGAGCCGGATGTAAACTGTCGGTAAAAATCTGGCTGCGGACGATTACGCCGCGCTCTACGTCAAAATGTAATTCAACGCCTCCCCAGTCAAAGCGCTTATCCAGCAAATGGGTAAAATCCGGCGCCTGTCCGAAATTCCACTGCCAGCTGCTCTGGCAGGCAAACTGCTCGCTGAATCCCGGCAGATCCGGAAAGGCGGCGGGGGAAATAATTTCCGGCTCGCAGCGTTCGGCGTAATAATCAAAAAAGGACGCTATCACCGACCGGCATATTTGCTGATGATCGATCGACGGTAATAGCTCAATCAGATTGGCGACCCGCGAACGCACCGAGGTAATTCCCTTCGCCTGTAATTTTTTCACATCGGGATTAAGATAATCCGCTAAACGGCTCAGGTCGGCGTTCAACAGCAGGGTGCCATGATGAAAACCGCGATCTTTGGTTTCCCGGTGTGCGGAACCCGATATTTTCCGCGGGCCGCCGTCGGTATCGATAACCAGATCGTTACGGCCGGAGGCGCTGGCGTTAATCCCCTGCGCCGCCAGAGCGTTGAGGATGATTTGAGTTGAAACGCTTTTATCGTATGCCGGCTTGCCCGCCATAAAGGTGAAACAGGTATTGCCCAAATCGTGAAATACCGCCCCGCCCCCGCTGCTGCGCCGCGCCAGTTTGATGCCGTCCTGCGCCATGCGGCGCGTATTACACTCTTTCCACGGATTCTGCGCCCGGCCAATAACCACGGTTTCCGCATTGCGCCATAAAAACAGCACCCGCTGCGTGGTCGGCATCTGCCGAAAGATGCACTCCTCAACCGCCAGATTAAACCACGGGTCGAAAGAGTCGGAGAGCAATAGACGCAGAGAAGACATAAGACTCCATAGACGCCCTCAAGGGCGAATCAGATACGGCGGGCCTGCCAGTATGCCCGCTTCCAATAGACGTTATCCAGCGATGAGCGGATGACTCCCTGACTGGTGGAGGCGTGGATAAACTGGTCGTCTTTATCGTAGATGCCCACGTGCAGCCCGTTGCCGCCGCTGCCGGTTTTGAAAAACAGCAGATCGCCCGGCATCAGGCTGTCGCGATCCACGGGTTCCCCTATTTCCGTTTGCGCATCGGTGCTGCGCGGCAGGCGGATGCCGAAGCGATCGCGGAAGGTGAGGTAGACAAAGCCGGAACAATCGATACCGTTACGATTCAGACCGCCATAGCGGTAAGGCGTGCGATACCATTGATTCAGCTGATCGTTCAACTGCGCCACCACCATTATCGAATCGCTCAGGCGCGCATCCGGCGGCGGATTGCGATGACTGCTGCACCCCGCCAGTATCAGGCTTGCCAACATCAATAGCTGCTTTAGACGTATCATGCTTTTTTACCTGAAAATCCGCGGATTGATGCAGAAAACCGGCGGAGAATAACTATCTGAATGATATGCATGTAATTTAGCGTTGAAAGGGCGTAACTGGCAAGTAAAGGCGATGTTTCCCGCCGCCGAACGTCAGGCGCGACGGGGTATCAGCCAGTGGCGGCCGTCAACCAGGCAGCGCTGGAAATCGACGCCGAACACGGACGACAGCGTCTGCGGCTGCATAACCTGCGCGGTCTCTCCCGCGGCGACCAGCTTCCCGCCGGACATCAGCCAGATATCGTCGGCATGGTGCAGACTGTGGTTCAGATCGTGGGCGCAGACAATCACCGTCAGTCCCGACCGGCACAGCAGCCGCAGCAGATCGTCCAGCGCGACCTGCTGCGCCACATCCAGGCTGTTGGCGGGTTCATCCAGCAGCAGCAGGCGGCCGTGGGGATTGGCCTGCGGCCAGATCTGCAATAGCGTGGCGGCCAGCCGGACGCGCTGCCACTCCCCGCCGGAAAGCCGGGTCAGCGGGCGGGTCAGTTTGTCGGCCAGCATCAGCCGGTCGGCCAGAAAATCGACGGCCCGTTCGATAATCGTCTCGTCGGCCGGCGACGGCTGGTGCAGGCGTAAGTATTGGAACACCGGCATCATCGATACCGGGGGCTGCTGCTGGGCAAGGTAAGCCCGGTGCAGCGCCAGATCCCGGGCGGACCACGCCTCCAGCGGCCGGCCGGAGAGACAGACCGTCCCCTCGCCGGCAAGCATGCCCGCTATCCTGGCCAGTAGGGTGCTTTTCCCCGCGCCGTTGGGGCCGATAACGTGCAGCAACCGGCCGGAACCGCAGGCGGCGTCAACCGGAGACAGGCGGGGAAAAACCCCCGCCTGCCGCAGTTGCAGCAAGGGTGCGGAGTGCGGCGCCAACTATTTCGCCAGCGCCGCTTCGATGGCCTTGATAATCACCGCGTCGTCGGGGGCGATATCGGGGGAGAAACGCGCGATCGCGCGGCCATCGCGGGCAACCAGGAATTTTTCAAAATTCCATAAGATATCTTCCGGATTTGCCGGTTTGCGGCCTTTATTGACCAGGCGAGCGTAAAAAGGGCTCAGCAGCGAACCCTCGGCTTCCGGCTGCTCGCGGATCAAAAGCTGGTACAGCGGATGACGGCCGGCGCCGTTGACTTCGATCTTGCTGAACAGCGGGAACTGTACGCCAAAGTTCGTGCGGCAAAATTCCTGAATCTCTTCCTCGCTGCCCGGCTCCTGCCCGGCGAATTCGTTCGACGGGAATCCCAGCACCACGAATCCCTTATCGCGATAGGTTTGGTAGACTTTTTCCAGCGCGTCGTACTGTTTGGTCAACCCGCACTTTGAGGCAACGTTGACGATTAACGCCACCTTACCCTGATAGGGCTCAAGCGTCGTCTCTTGCCCGGTAATGGTTTTCAGCGGAATAGCATAGATTTCATTACTCATCGTCTTGTTCCTTTTTATCCTGCGAGATGGGAGGTCATCACTTATTTTTGTCCGCGTGGCGAAGCGCTAAAGTCTGTTGCGCAGCAACAGCCAGATAAACCACGGTGCTCCCAGCGTAGCGGTAACTACGCCAATCGGCAACTCGGCGGAAGCCAGCGCGATACGCGCCAGCGTATCCGCCAGCATCAGAATCGAGCCGCCGGCCAGCGCGCAGCCGGTTAATAGATAGCGCTGATCGGTTAACCCGCACAGGCGCAGCATATGGGGAATAATCAAACCGATAAAGCCGATCACCCCCGCCAGCGCCACGCTTAGCCCGACCAGCGCGCCGACCACCCACACCAGCAGATTGCGCCAGCGGTAGACCGACACGCCCAGTTGGCGCGCCGCTATCTCCCCCAGCGCCAGCCCGTTCAGCACCTCTCCCCGGCGGCTCAGCCACAGGATCAGCGGCAACAGGGCCAGCATCAGCCAGCCGTGCCGCCAGTCGATGCCGCTGAATCCGCCCATCATCCAGTACATCAGCTGACGCAAATCCAGACTGGTGCTGAAATAGACCGCCCAGGTCATGACCGCGCTGCAGATAATGCCCAGCGCCACGCCAATCAGCAGCAGGCGGGCGTTGGATACGTGCCGGCGGGCGAAGCGCAGCAGCAGAAAGGTAATCAATAGCGCGCCGGCGATGGCGCTCAGGCTTAGCGCCCATACCGGCAGCATGCCCTGTCCCAGCAGTACGCTGAGCACCAGCGCCACCCCCGCGCCGTTGGCGACGCCCAGCAGCCCCGGTTCGGCCAGCGGGTTGTCAAAAATAGCCTGCATCACCGCGCCGCACATCGCCAGACTCGCCCCCACCAGCATCACCGCCAGGGTTCTGGGTAAACGCAGCTGCCAGACGAAGATGCGCTGGCTTTCATCCAGCCAGTGTAACGGCCAAATCCAGCGTTCGCCGGCGCACAGGCCGAGGGTCAGCGTCGACAGCGTCAGCAGGAACAGCAGGATTAACCGCTGGCGATCCCGCACGCGCTGCCGCTGTTTTAACCGGGTATATCCCGAATTTAAAGGCTGCATAATCCATCCGCGACAAAGGAAAGACGCCCATCCCGACAGGCGCCTGCGCTATGGTAACCGATTTTGGCGGCCGCTTCCGCGCCTGATTGTCGCGCTGCGCCCGTTGACGCACGTTGACATTCGCCATTCCGCGCTTGACAAAATATCGGCTAACATTAGTCGTATGAGAACAGCTCTCATTTATTGATGACCGGCGACCGTCCCGACAGGCTTCAGCGAGGATCCAGGACCATGTTGACGATTTTGCGCAGTGCCATCCAACGGCTATCGCGTTCCCGCGATATCCCGCCATCAGCCGCCGCCGCGCACGCCCGCTGCGATGAATGCGAGTTCTGTTTCTTTAACCACGCGGCCACGTTCGCCGTTGATCAGATCAATGAATGTGCGGATGGTACTGCGGCACAACCCTCCCCTTCTCAGGGGAGGGAGCAAAGAAGGGATTATTGATTTACCGGAATAACCGCGCCGGCATATTTCTGGTTGATAAAGTCCTGGATCTCCTTGGAGTGCAGAACCTTGACCAGCGCTTTAATCTCCGGTTTGTTTTCGTCGCCGCGATGAACGGTGATGATATTGGCATACGGGTTATCTTCACCGCTCTCTACCGCGATGGGATCTTTGGTCGGATTCAGACCCGCATCGATGGCGTAGTTGGCGTTGATAACCACCGCATCCCCTTCGTTATTGGCATAAACCTGCGGCAACAGGCCGCGCTCTACGCTCGGCAGAAATTGCAGCTTTTTCGGGTTCTCGACGATATCGCTGATACGGGCGTCAACGCGCTTGACCTCCGGTTTCAGTTTAATCACCCCCGCCTTTTCGAAGATGGACAGGATACGCCCTTCTTCAGCCACCGCGTCGCCGAGAATGATCTTGCCGTTTTCCGGCAGATCCTGCAGGCTCTTGTGCTTTTTGGAATAAATACCGATCGGTTCGATATGGATCGCTCCCGCATTGACGAAATCGTAGCTCTTATCGCCGGCGTGATCTTTCAGTACGCTCTCCAGATAGGGAACATGCTGGAAATAGTTGGCGTCGATATCACGGCTGGCTAGCGCCGTATTGGGCAGAATATAGTCCTGAAAGCGCTGGATCTGGAGGTCGACGCCCTCTTTCGCCAGAATCGGTTTCGCCTGTTCAAGAATTTCGGCGTGCGGAACGTTCGACGCTCCCACCACCAGTTTAGTGTCCGCGACCGCTGAAAACGCGGTCAGACTCAGTGCGGTCAGAGAGGCATAAGCCAGCATTAAAATTTTACGCGTCTTCATCATCATCATTCCTTTATGGTATTAACGTTTATCAAGAATTGCCGTTACGGTATCGCCGATAAACTGGATAATGAAAACCAGCAACAGGATCATTATCGTCGCCACCAGCGTCACATCGCCGTGATTGCGTTGAAAACCCTCCAGATAAGCCAGATTTCCCAGCCCTCCGGCCCCAATAACACCCGCCATAGCGGTATAACTCACCAGCGCGATTAGCGTGACCGTAATACCGGAAACCAGCGCCGGTGAAGACTCGGGCAATAGCACCCTGAAAATGATGGTACTGATTCTGGCCCCCATCGAGCGGGCCGCTTCAATTACCCCTTTATCCACTTCGCGCAGGCCGATTTCCACCAGGCGGGCGTAAAACGGCGCCGCGCCGATAATCAATGCCGGCAGGGCCGCGTTAGCGCCTAAAATGGTGCCGACGATAACCCGGGTAAAGGGGATCAGCAGCACAATCAAAATAATAAACGGGATGGAACGGAATACGTTGACCACCACCGAAACCAGCGAATACACCAGACGATTTTGCAGCAGTTGCCCGCGGGAGGTGAGAAATAGCAGCACGCCCAGTATCACCCCCAGCACAAAGGTCGCCAGCCCGGCGATGGCCGTCATGTAAATCGTTTCATAGGTCGCAGCAAGCAGGCGGTCGACCTGCAGGTGAGGGAACAGTCTCTCAAGCATGTTTAATCACCTCGGCCGTAATGTTCTTTTCCTGTACCAATTCCAGCATTTTTTCCAGCTGCTGTTGATTCCCTGCAACCTGAACATAGAGTTCGCCAAATGCGCCATTTAACGTCTGGGTTATTTTTCCGTGCAAAATATTGACGGTCAGCCCGTAACGCTGGATCAATTCCGAAATCACCGGCTGCTGGGTTTGTACGCCGACAAAGGTCAGTTTGACCACCGCGCCGGACAGCGACTCCACCAGCAGCGGATTAAAGCTCTCCTGCGTCTCTTCATACTGCGTCACCTGCCTGACAAACTGCTGGGTAATCGCCTGCTGAGGATGGGTAAAGACATCCAGCACCGCGCCCTCCTCCACGATGCGGCCGTTTTCCATCACCGCCACGCGCTGACAAATTTTGCGTACCACGTGCATCTCATGGGTGATCAGCACGATGGTCAGATTCAGCTTGCGGTTGATATCCAGCAGCAAATCAAGAATAGCGTCGGTGGTTTGCGGATCGAGCGCGGACGTCGCTTCGTCGCACAGCAGCACCACAGGATTGTTCGCCAATGCGCGGGCGATCCCCACCCGCTGCTTTTGTCCGCCGCTTAGCTGGGAAGGATAGGCGTTTTCTCTGCCCTGCAGCCCCACCAGGGCGACCAGTTCCGCCACTCGAGCCTTGATTTGCGCTTTTTTGACCCCGGCGATTTGCATCGAAAAGGCGATATTTTCACTTACCGTTCGCGACCACAGCAAATTAAAGTGCTGGAAAACCATGCTGATGCGCAAACGCGCCGCGCGCAGCTGTGCGCCGTTGGCTTTGGCGATATCCTGCCCGTCGACCACGATCGAACCGCTGGTGGGGGTTTCAAGACCGTTCAACAGGCGGATCAGGGTACTTTTTCCGGCGCCGCTGTAACCGATGATGCCGTAAATCTGCCCGGTTTCAACGCTCAGGCTAACGTCTTCAACCGCGCGGATGGAGCCAGTGGAACTATCGAATACTTTCGAGACATTCGAGAGAGTAATCATTATGAAGCACATCCCATTATTATTTTTATTCCTCAACTATTAAGGAGTTAAATCACACCTTACAATAAACTCAGTGCACCGATATCGTCACATGATCCTATCCGGCCGCAAAAGAATGTGTTAATGACCTGGCTCGGAGGGATCCTACCGAGCCAGCCATTGTAAGGAAAGAATATAAAGTTTATTAGTTATTCGCTAATCGAATAAAAGGCGGGGCAACGAAAACGTAATCATTAAAATGCTATATTTTTCCGTCGCGTCAGCCAGGCGCTGACGAATTCGGGCACCACCGTGCCGGCCGGGCCATAGATTTTTTCATCGAACTGGCTTTCCACCTGGCTAGGTTCAAGATTCAGCTCAATGGTATAAGCGCCGTGCGCATGCGCTTCATGCACAAACCCGGCGGCGGGATAGACGTGCCCCGAGGTGCCGATGGCGATAAAATAGTCGGCCTGCGCCAGCGCCTGATAAATCCGCTCCATTTCCAACGGCATTTCGCCAAACCAGACGATATGCGGGCGCAATGGCGCGGGAAACTGGCAGCAGTGACAGCGTTCGTCGGCGGAGAGATCGCCCGGCCAGTCAAAAATCTGCCCGCTCTGGCAGCAACGCACCTTCAGCAACTCGCCGTGCATATGAATAATCCTCTGGCTGCCGGCGCGCTCGTGCAGGTTGTCGATATTCTGCGTGATAAGTAAAAAATTATCCCCCAACAGCGTTTCCAGATTAGCCAGCGCCCGATGCGCCGCATTGGGCACGATTTCCGGCTGCTGCAGCTGGCGACGGCGGGCATTGTAAAATGCCTGCACCAGCTCGGGGTTGCGCTGAAAACCTTCCGGGGTGGCGACATCCTCAACCCGGTGCTCTTCCCACAGGCCGTCGGCCGCGCGAAAGGTTCGGATGCCTGATTCCGCGGAAACGCCCGCCCCGGTTAACACAACGACTCGTGGTTTTTTCACTTCGGTTGCCGCCAGATAGTCTCGATGAAAAATACGTGCACGCAGACGCTGCTGACGCATACGTTTCCCTTTGTGAAAGCGTCCTAATCGTTGATGCGTATGCATAACTGCTCCTGCTATTGATTCATTAAGTGTAGCAAAGCCGCGCCGCGAATGCCGCCCGCATCGCCATAGCGCGCCTTTTCGATGCGCGGCGGTTTGGCGATCGGCAATAGTCGCGCGGGCAAACGCGTGGGCAATATCTGATATATTTCATCGAAATTCGATAATCCGCCGCCCAGCACCAGCAGGTGGGGATCGATAAGGGTCAACAGATTGCCTAAACAGGCCGCCAGCAGATCCATAAAGCGATCGACGAACGCCAGCGCATTGGCATCGCCGGCGCGATAGTGGCGGATAATGGTTACGGCCGGCAACGGCTGTTGATAATAGTGGGCGTACAGCCACTCGAAGCCGCGGCCTGAAATATAGTTTTCAATGCAGCCGGACTGTCCGCAGCCGCATTTCACGCGCGGGATGTCTTCACCGAGAATATCCAGCGCGTCGCACGGCAGGCGGAAATGGCCGAGCTCGCCGGTGATGCCGTTGCGCCCGTCCGCCGGGCGGCCGTTCACCACCAGGCCGCCGCCGACGCCGGTGCCCAGGATCATCCCCAGCACCACCGGGTAGGCGCGGAATTCCGCATTCCAGGCCTCGGAGAGGACAAAGCAGTTGGCGTCGTTGTTGATGCGGATCTCGCGCTGTAATAGATGACTCAGATCCTGCCCTAACGGCCGTCCCATGGTCGCCGGCAGATTGGCGGTAAACAGGGCGCCGTTATTGCCGGTCTGCATGCCCGGCACGCCGATGCCGATTTTACCTTCCGTTCCGGTCTGCGCGTCGGCCTCCCTGGTCAGCTCAACCAGGGTATTCAGCAGGGTTTCATAACTGTTGCGCGGCGTGGCGACCCGCTTGTGCCAAATCTGGTTCAGTTCGGCATCGAATACGCCCAGCGCGATCTTTGTACCGCCCATGTCAAAACCGTAGTAGTACATGACCGCCCCTTACTGGTTGATGGCTCATTCCCACACCGCACGGCGCCGAGTGTGGGTATTACAGGTTACTGCCCGCTCAATACCCGCGCGGGATCGATCCGGCTGGCGCGCCGCGCCGGATACCAGCTGGCGATCAGACTCAGCACCAGCGCCGTCGCCAGCACGCTGACAACGTCGATAACGTGCAGCTCCGACGGCAGAAAATCAATAAAATAGATGTCGCCCGACAGAAAGCGATGACCGGTTATCGATTCGATGGCGCGAATGATATTGGTCAGCTGCAGCGTCGCGATCACCCCCACGGCCACGCCGAGCACGCTGCCCAGCAGCCCGGCGAGCAAGCCATACCAGACAAATATAGCGCGGATAAGCCCGTCCGTGGCGCCCAGGGTGCGCAACACCGCGATATCGCCGCTTTTATCTTTCACCGCCATCACCAGCGTGGAAACGATATTGAAGCAGGCCACGCCGATCACCAGCACCATCGCCAGATACATAATGGTGCGCACCATCTGGATATCGCGGTACATATAGCCGTAGGTGCCGATCCAGCTGCGGATGT
This sequence comes from Brenneria tiliae, assembly GCF_023347575.1. Lineage (NCBI taxonomy): Bacteria > Pseudomonadati > Pseudomonadota > Gammaproteobacteria > Enterobacterales > Pectobacteriaceae > Brenneria > Brenneria tiliae. Next base: position 171,823 of record NZ_JAKPCB010000099.1, read on the forward strand.
AGACGTAGGCGTTGCTGACCTCGCCCGCATCGCGCACCAGCTTATTGGCGCTGAAAACGTCCACGGCTTTAATGGCGATCCCCGTTACGCTCTCCCCCATATCCAGATAGCGCTGCGCGTCCGCCAGCGGCACCAGCGCCAGGCTGTGGTCGAGCTGGCCGCTGAGCTGCAGAATGCCGCTGACCTGCAGCCGGATACGCTTTGGCTGCATCAGCTTCATCTGCGGGTCGCTGTTGGGGATCATTACCGTCACCCAGTCGCCCTCATTGACGTTCAGCGCCTTGGCCACGCCCTGGCCGATAATCACCTGCTGTTCCCCGGCGCGAAAATTTGCCCAGGCGTTGTTCATCACAAACCGGGGTAAGGCGCTGAGGCGGCTCTCCTGCTGCGGGTCGACGCCTTTCACCTGAATGGCCCGCAGATTGGCGCCGTTTTCCAGCAGACCGGTAAAATTGATATAGGGCGCCGCCGCCGCCACGCCCGGCACCTGCTCGATTTTGGGCAGAATCGACCGCCAGCCGTCAAAGGGTTGGTTAACCGGTTCGATTTCGCCGTGAGGGACCACCGCCAGAATACGCTCCTTCAACTCGCGCTCGAAACCGTTCATCGCGCTTAAGCCGACGATCAGCACCGCCACGCCCAGGGCGATACCCACCGTCGAAATCACCGAAATCAGCGAAACCATGCCGCCGCGCCGCCGGCCGCGGCTGAAACGCAGGCCGATCAGCAGGGAAAGCGGAGGAAAGGTCATTGCGGCACTCCCATCAGCGTCACTTCCTGCTGCAACCGGCCGTCGCGCATTTCCAACTGGCGGTTCAGGCGGCCCGCCAGCTGTAAATCATGGGTAACCACCAGAAACGCCGTTCCCTGGCGCGCGTTCAGTTCGCCCAGCAGTTCAAAAATCGTATCCGCCGTGCGCTGATCGAGGTTGCCGGTCGGCTCGTCCGCCAGCACCAGCGACGGGCTGTTCACCAGCGCGCGGGCGATGGCGACGCGCTGCCGTTCCCCGCCGGACAGCTCCGCCGACCGGTGGTGGCTGCGCGTCTCCAGACCGACCGCCGCCAGCATTTCGCGCGCTTTTTCCTGCGCCTGCGCCGCCGGCACATGGCCGATCAACAGCGGCATGGCGACATTTTCCAGCGCGGTGAAATCCGGCAACAGGTGGTGGAACTGGTAAATAAATCCCAGTTCGCGGTTGCGCAGCGCGGACTTCTCCGCCGCGGAAAGCCGGCTCATCTGCTGGCCTTTAAAAATCACCTCGCCGGAGGTGGGCGAGTCCAGCCCGCCCAAGAGATGCAATAAGGTACTTTTTCCGGAACCCGAGCTGCCGACAATCGCCATCATTTCCCCGCTGCGCATCTCAAAGGAGACGTTGCGCAGCACATCCGTCGACAGTTTGCCTTCCTGATAGCGCTTGCACAGGTCATTGCACTGCAACAGCAGTAAATCATTCATAACGTAAAGCCTCAGCGGGTTGAACGGCGGCGGCGCGCCACGACGGATACAGCGTGGATAACAGGGCAATGACCATGGCGGTCAGCGCGATGGCGACCACCTGCAGCGGTTCTATCGCCACCGGCAACGCCGCGCCGTCCAGCAATAATCCCAGCATCGGCATCAGCGTATTGAGCTGGCTGGCCAACAGCGCGCCCAGCAGCGCGCCTAATAAGGCCCCGACGATCCCGGCGCTGCCCCCCTGCACCATAAACACCGTCATAATCTGACGTTGGGTCAGCCCCTGCGTTTGCAGAATGGCGACCTCGCCCTGTTTTTCCATCACCAGCAGACCCAGTGAGGTAATAATATTGAAGGCGGCGACGGCGATAATCAGGCTCAGCAGCAGTCCCATCATGTTTTTTTCCATCCGCACCGCCTGGAACAACTCGCCCTTGCGCTCGCGCCAGTCTTTCCACACCAGCCCGTCCGGCAATGTCTGGCGGCTCAGGGTATCCACCGCCAGCGGCTGGTCGAGCCACAGACGCCAGCCGGTGATATTGCCCGCCGGATAGCGCATCAGCCGGGAGGCGTCCTGCTGATTGACCAGCAGTTGATAACCGTCGACCTCGCTGCCGGCGGAAAAGGTGCCCGCCACGGTAAACAGCCGCTGGCTGGGGATGCGCCCCATCGGCGTGAGCTGGCTGGCGCTGGGCACCATCAGGCGCAGCTGTTCGCCGCGCTTTATCCCCAGCTGCGACGCCAGCTGCTCACCGAGAATAACCTGATATTGCCCCGGCTGGAGCTGCTGTTGCCGCACGTTCACCAGATGGCGCGACAGCGGCTCCGCTTCGTCGGGGTTGATGCCCAGCATAACCCCCACGGCGACGCTGCGGGCGCTTTGCAGCACCACCTCGCCGGTGGTCAGGGGCGCCGTGCGGTTAACGCCCTGAAGCGCATCCAGCGACGATGCGGGATAAGTTTGCGGATCGAGCGATCCCTGCGCGCTGGTAATCAACGCCTGCGGCATCAGCCCCAGGATATTCTCCTCCAGTTCGCGCTCAAAACCGTTCATAACCGACAGTACGGTTACCAGCGCCATCACCCCGAGGGTGATGCCAATGGCCGATAACCAGGAGACAAACCGCCCGAAGCGGTCTGATGCGCGGCCGCGCATATAACGCAGGCCAATAAATAATGCGACAGGTTGATACATGAAATCCGTCTGGATATGGTTGCCAAAGCAAAGTGATCAAGGATAATAAAGGGTAGTACCGCTTTATGGAACCCTAACACCCTCACTCTCCGGCTTTTTCTTAGCGGACGCCGGGGTAGAGACCTGATAATCAGATTATGCCTGAAAAATACCGTTATTCTTTGCCGCGCAAATCGGGCGAGCAACGCCTGCTGGGACAATTAACCGGCGCCGCCTGCGCCGTGGAATGCGCGGAGATTATTGACCGCCATGCCGGACTGGTGGTGCTTATCGCCCCCGATATGCAGAATGCCTTACGCCTGCGCGATGAAATTCAGCAATTTACCGCCCAGACCGTTACGGCATTGCCGGATTGGGAAACCCTGCCTTACGACAGTTTTTCTCCCCATCAGGAAATTATCTCCAACCGTCTTTCCACCCTGTACCGCTTGCCCCTGATGGAGCGCGGCGTGCTGATCCTGCCGGTCAACACCCTGATGCAGCGGGTATGCCCGCATACTTTCCTGCACGGCCATGCGCTGATACTGCAAAAAGGCCAGCGTCTGTCGCGCGACAGGCTGCGTTCCCAGTTGGAGCAGGCGGGCTACCGCAGCGTCGACCAGGTGATGGCGCACGGGGAGTACGCCACGCGCGGCGCGCTGCTCGACCTGTTCCCCATGGGGAGCGAAGAGCCCTATCGGATTGATTTCTTTGACGATGAAATCGACAGTCTGCGGCTTTTCGACGTCGACACCCAGCGCACGTTAAATGAGGTGCCGCAGATCAATCTGTTGCCCGCTCACGAATTCCCCACCGACAAAAACGCCATCGAACTGTTCCGCAGCCAGTGGCGCGAGCAGTTCGAGGTGCGTCGCGATGCGGAACACATTTACCAGCAGGTAAGTAAAAGCAGCTGGCCCGCCGGTATCGAATACTGGCAGCCGCTGTTTTTCAATCAGCCGCTGCCCTCGCTGTTCAGCTACTTTCCCGCCGACACGCTGGTGGTCAACACCGGCGATATCGAACAGGGCGCCGAACGCTTCTGGCAGGATATCCAGCAGCGCTTCGAGAGCCGCCGGGTCGATCCGATGCGGCCGCTGCTGCCGCCAGAGTCGCTGTGGCTGCGGGTCGACAGCCTGTTTGCCGAACTGAAAGCCTGGCCGCGGGTGCAGCTGCGCACCGATACCCTGGCGGATAAAGTCGCCAATGTGAATCTTGGCTATCTGCCGCTGCCCGATCTGGCCATCCAGCCGCAGCACAAAGCCCCGCTGGATACCCTGCGCCGTTTTATCGAACAATTTGACGGGCCGGTGATCTTTTCCGTGGAAAGCGAGGGCCGGCGCGAAACGCTGCAGGAACTGCTGGCGCGCATCAAGCTTAATCCCCTACCGATTGAGAGTCTGGAACAGGCCAAAGAGCAGCGCGCCTCGCTGCTTATCGGCGCCAGCGAGCACGGTTTTATCGATACGCTGCGCCAGCGGGCGCTGATTTGCGAAAGCGATCTGCTGGGCGAGCGCGTCAGCCGGCGGCGCCAGGATAGCCGCCGGGCGATAAACACCGACACCCTGATCCGTAATCTGGCGGAGCTGCGGCCGGGCCAGCCGGTGGTGCATCTGGAACACGGCGTGGGACGCTATGCCGGCCTGACCACCCTGGAAGCGGGCGGCATTAAGGCCGAATACCTGATTCTTACCTATGCCGGGGAAGATAAGCTTTACGTGCCGGTCTCCTCGCTGCATTTGATCAGCCGTTACGCCGGCGGCGCGGACGACAGCGCGCCGCTGCACAAACTGGGCGGCGACGCCTGGTCGCGCGCCCGGCAGAAGGCGGCGGAAAAAGTGCGCGACGTGGCGGCCGAGCTGCTGGACGTCTACGCCCAGCGCGCCGTCAAAAGCGGTTTCGCCTTCCGGCATGACAAAGGGCAGTATCAGCTTTTCTGCCAGAGCTTCCCTTTCGAAACCACCCCCGATCAGGCTCAGGCCATCAATGCGGTGCTGAGCGATATGTGCCGGCCGCTGGCGATGGATCGCCTGGTGTGCGGCGACGTGGGTTTCGGTAAAACCGAAGTCGCGATGCGCGCCGCCTTTCTGGCGGTGGAAAACCATAAACAGGTGGCGGTGCTGGTGCCCACCACCCTGCTGGCGCAGCAGCACTACGACAATTTCCGCGATCGCTTCGCCAACTGGCCGGTCAAAATCGAGATGATCTCCCGTTTCCGCAGCGCGCGCGAACAGACGCAGATTCTGCAAGAAACCCAGGAAGGCAAGGTCGATATTCTGATCGGCACCCATAAGCTGTTGCAGAGCGATGTGCGCTGGCGCGATCTGGGGCTGCTGGTGGTGGATGAGGAACACCGCTTTGGCGTGCGCCACAAGGAACGCATCAAGGCGATGCGCGCCAACGTGGATATTCTCACCCTGACCGCCACGCCGATCCCCCGCACGCTGAATATGGCCATGAGCGGCATGCGCGATCTGTCGATTATCGCCACCCCGCCGGCGCGCCGCCTGGTGGTGAAAACCTTTGTGCGCGAATACGACCATCTGGTGGTGCGCGAGGCCATCCTGCGTGAAATCCTGCGCGGCGGCCAGGTTTATTACCTCTACAACGATGTGGAAAACATCGAAAAGGCCACCCAGCGTCTGGCGGAGCTGGTGCCGGAGGCGCGCATTACCATCGGCCACGGCCAGATGCGCGAACGGGATCTGGAACGGGTGATGAACGATTTCCATCACCAGCGCTTCAACGTGCTGGTGTGCACCACCATCATCGAAACCGGCATCGATATTCCCAGCGCCAATACCATTATCATTGAACGGGCCGACCACTTCGGGCTGGCGCAGCTCCACCAGCTGCGCGGCCGCGTCGGGCGCTCCCATCATCAGGCCTATGCCTACCTGCTGACGCCGCATCCCAAGGCGATGAGCGGCGACGCCCATAAGCGCCTGGAAGCGATCGCTTCGCTGGAAGATCTGGGGGCGGGCTTCGCCCTCGCCACCCACGATCTGGAAATTCGCGGGGCGGGCGAACTGCTGGGCGAAGATCAGAGCGGGCAGATGACCAGCGTCGGCTTCTCGCTGTATATGGAGCTGCTGGAGAGCGCCGTCGAGGCCCTGAAGGCCGGCCGCGAACCCTCGCTGGAAGACCTGATCAGCAGCCAGACCGAGGTGGAGCTGCGCCTGCCCGCCCTGCTGCCGGAAGATTTTATTCCTGACGTCAATACCCGGCTCTCTTTCTACAAACGCATCGCCAGCGCCAAACGGCCGCCCGAGCTGGAAGAGCTGAAAGTGGAGCTTATCGACCGCTTCGGCCTGTTGCCGGACGCCGCGCGCCATCTGTTGCAGGTGGCGGCGCTGCGCCAGCAGGCGCAATCGCTGGGGATTAAACGCATCGAAGGCCATGAAAAAGGCGGATTTATCGAATTCAGCGAACAGAACCGCGTCGATCCGACCCATCTGATCGGTCTGCTGCAGCATAACCCCGGCGTTTATCGTCTGGATGGGCCGACGCGGCTGAAATTTATCAAGGATTTAAGCGCCCGGACGCAGCGCATCGAGTTTATCCAGGCGCTGTTAAGCAATATGGCGCAGCATACGCTGGCGGCATAGCTTTCTCCTCTCCTCCCGTGGCATTGGGCGGCGACGCCCAATGCCACACCGCCGTCCGGCTCCATCCTCCGCTATCCGCGAAAAATTTGAACTGCGCCTCACTTTTACCGCCGTCGGCGGCAATCGCCGCCACTGACCGACTACGCTTAATTATTCAGTAAGTTGCATTTCACAGCCGAATGCAGCGTTCCGCCGTACCGGCCGTAAACAAGGAGATCTGCGTATGTTTTCCGCTTTCCCGCATGGAATAAAAACCTCTCTGCCGCCCCTTGCTCTGGCGCTAAGCCTTGGCATTTCATTTTCCGCGCTCGCTGCGCCGGCGACGCAACAAGCGACGACAATCAGCCTGCCCGGCGCGACGGTTGCGGCTCCTCAGCCGCCCGATGTGCTGCTGGGGCCGCTGTTCAGCGACGTGCAAAGGGCCAAGCTGTTCCCCGATCAGAAAACCTTTGCCGACGCCGTGCCGAACCGGGACCCGGTCGCCATCCTCGATGCCTATACGCGGCAGAAACCGTCGCCCGGCTTCGATTTGCAACGCTTCGTCGAGAGCAATTTTACCCTGCCGCAAGAAGGCGAAGCCTACGTCCCGCCCGCCGGGCAGATGCTGCGTCAGCATATCGACGGCCTGTGGGGCGTGCTGACGCGCACCACCCGGCAGGTGAAACCATACGACTCGCTGCTGCCGCTGCCCCATAGCTATGTGGTGCCAGGCGGACGTTTTCGCGAGATTTACTATTGGGACAGTTATTTCACCATGCTGGGTCTGGCGGAAAGCGGCAACTGGACGCTGGTGCGCAATATGACCGATAACTTCGCCCACGAAATCGACCGCTACGGCCATATTCCCAACGGCAACCGCACCTACTATCTCAGTCGTTCCCAGCCGCCCTTCTTCTCGTTTATGGTGGAACTGCTGGCGCAGCACCAGGGAGATAAGATCTACGCCCGCTATCTGCCGCAGTTGAAAAAAGAGTACCACTACTGGATGCGCGGAAGTCTGGGGCTGTCGAACGGGCAGGCCGGCGATCGCGTGGTGCGCCTTGACGACGGCAGCGTGCTGAACCGCTACTGGGATGAGCGCGATACGCCGCGCACCGAATCCTATATGGAAGACATTACCACCGCCTCCCAGGCGGCGGATCGCCCGGCGGCCGAGGTTTATCGCCATCTGCGCGCAGGCGCCGCGTCGGGATGGGACTTCAGTTCGCGCTGGCTGCGCGATCCCCGCGATCTCTCCACCATCCACACCACCGATATTATTCCGGTGGACCTGAACTCGCTGCTGTTTCATCTGGAGCAGACGCTGGCGCGCGGCGCCGAAGCCGCCGGCAATCAGGCGGAAGCGGAGCACTTCCTGCGCGTCGCCGATGAGCGCAGGCAGGCCGTCAACCGCTATCTGTGGAATCAACAGGACGGCTACTATAGCGACTATGACTGGCGCCGGCAGGAGATAACGCAGCCGATCACCGCGGCCGCGGTATTTCCGCTGTATGTCGGCATCGCGCCGCGCGATCGGGCGGCGGCCACCGGCGAGGCGGTGCGCAATCAGCTGCTGAAAGAAGGCGGGTTGACCACCACCACCGTCAATACCGGCCAGCAGTGGGACGCGCCGAACGGATGGGCGCCGCTGCAATGGGTCGCGGTCGAGGGCTTCAGCCGCTACGGCCAGGACGCGCTGGCGCAGGCCATCGGCACCCGCTTTCTGGCCAATGTGCAAAAGCTGTATGACGCCGAGCATAAGCTGGTGGAAAAATATGTTGTGGAGGGCGCAGGGTTCGGCAGCGGCGGTGGCGGCGGCGAATATGCGCTGCAAGACGGCTTCGGCTGGACCAACGGGGTCACGCTGAAGCTGATGGCGCGCTACTGCGACGCCGTGCCGTCCTGCCGGCGAGAGGAACGCTCCGCCTCCGAGGGGACTGCCGCGCGGTAACCCTGTTAGTGCTGTGGAATAAAAAGGATTACGGCGTTGTCGTTGTAATCCTTGAGGTGTTTATCATTGACGGGACTTATATAGCTTGAATATATTAATCACTACGGCATAGATAATGACAGTAACTATCAAATTGATGCATATATGTGCAACCATATAAACCATTTCATAATCATGGGCACCTATTTTTCTTGAGAGTTCTATAAGTGCTTGCTGTTGTTCAGTTGTCGATAAATCAGGATAGGGCAGTGTCCATGCCGCAAGAAAAAAGATGGCGATAAATATCGCTGCCTTACCTATTTTATACATCACATGTTTTGCCATGCGTAATTACCTCAATAGATCCATACGCCATCAATTTAGTACTATTGTTTACCGGTATTTTTTGTGTATTCAATAGAACGTTACGCAACATGGCAAAATCTGTTTTTCTTTGTAGCGTGATGCATCCTAATGATAAGTTGCCGCCCCCTACCGGATGCAAGCGGAAATTCCCACGGCTGACACCTTCTATCCACGTGTAATCATCAATCTGACCATCATCACGGTACAATGCAAACCATTCGAAATGATTGCTGGGATTTAACTTAACCGCGGTGTTATAAAGATCTTTCAGTGCTGAATAGGCCATCGATTTTAATCCACCGGTAGGCCTATCCACTATCCAGTACATACCCGCAGGGATCGGGCCAGCGTCAGGTATCAAAGTACAACCACCGCGATTACGATAATTCCCGTCACCAGAAAACGCCATGAACGCTCCTACGCCATTCAGGGTTAGCGGAGAGAAATCTGCGTTATTGACTTCAAACTTTCCATGTATTGCCACATTTTCAACCAGTTAGCAGTTAATAATTTGGACATGCTACTGTAGTCATTAATTCTGTCAATATCGACTAATCCTAAATTAATATACAATTATCATGGACATTCGCCATTATTATAAAATTAATAATTTGCATGATAATAATTTATTATAAGAATTAGCCAACCAAGCAAATCAATCTGTACCTTTGTTCACCGCTGGCCTGCTCCATACTTGATATCCCCCTTTACAACCCGCAGAGTAACGCAGTAAAGTCCCCACCCTTTTTCCTTGGCATGGGTAATTCAGGATGTTTATCGGTTTTGACTATGGCACGGCCAATTGTTCCATGGCGGCGGCGAATATGCGCTGCAAGACGGCTTCGGCTGGACCAACGGGGGTCACGCTGAAGCTGATGGCGCGCTACTGCGACGCCGTGCCGTCCTGCCGGCGAGAGGAGCGCTCCGCCTCCGAGCGGGCTACCGCGCGGTAACTCCATAGCCGGCCGCCCGAATGCTCGGGGCGGCCGGCTATGCCGGACCTCCGCCAGAGGGATCGCGCATGTACGAAGAAAATATGGAAGGTACTGAAATGCGAAGGCGTATACGATCTAATTTCGATATCTTATTTTTTCAGGAAAACGACAAGAACCTTCCTAAAAAAGAATACTGATAAAAAGGCCAGTAGAATTGATATCGCTCCCAAGAAAATGAGAAGTGAAAGAAGCGGGCTGAAAAATCCCCCAATGCTTAACGCATCACTAAGCTGGGCCAAACGCTCAGAAGATATTGAACGAATAATTACGTCAGGAATTATTAGGAAGTAAACAATTGCGGTAAGAATGTATATCAGGGCAATTTTTACTCTGGACATGTTTGAGCTTATCCTTTGAGGTCGCTATAATCGATCACTATTTTAGCCGAATGATACAAGGAACCGTACAATGTCCCAAACATATTTGCAGTTGCAAATGCAATCAAACAAGAAACTGGCAATGGCATTAACAAAAACATTAAAGGACATACATTCGAATCTGATGACTACTATATACAATGTTAAGTCCGGTAGCCAGCGCCTTGTTAACTATGGCTCCTGTCTTATGCCAGACGAATATTACCGTAGTTCATGCCGGAATATGTGGCGGGAAGATACCCGACTGGTTATGGCGTTGGGAGAGATTTATCATCGCAACGACGTTGTTTTGGACATGGTTGAAATATACTTCCGTAAAGTATTAACCCGCATTGGCCCGCAGGGCGTTGAGAATATCTCATCCCAAATAGAACGGTTACTGGGTAAAGCTGCTGCATATTCTTCTGGTAAAGCGAGTAAATTGGCATTATCTATAACCATCGCCAAAATCATAATGAGTTCAAGAGACTTCAATGAATCACATGTAAAAATGGTTAACAATTTTGCCTCATGGTTTGTTACGGGGACAAATCTTTACGCTAAAGCTCAGGTAGCGGCATCTGCAGCAAGAAAGCTTCAGTATCAGGATGCTGATTATTACCAGACTCTCTACAAAGAAAACATTGAAATGCTCTATTTTCTAATCGAACCTTACATGTCTAAAATTATTTATCAAGTAAAATCCGGCGATAATAATGAAGAAAAAATCATGGATGCGCTATATGAGATTTTGAAAAAATGAAAGCTGTTATATTATGGCTATTGCAATCTTTTATATATCTTATTCCTGTTGCATTTATAGTACTTGGAGCTTATCTTATTCTTAATTTCATCCCGAACTATTCAGTCCCACTTATCATCATCTGGATTATAATCGTTTCTATTTTTTACATAAAATATAACCGATGGTATTAGACTTTTTTGATTATAGAACGATTTTTTCATTCTTTAAATCTGGCCGCCGATGGGCGATGCACACATCCCCCTTTACAACCCGCAGAGTAACGCAGTAAAGTCCCCACCCTTTTTCCTTGGCATGGGTAATTCAGGATGTTTATCGGTTTTGACTATGGCACGGCCAATTGTTCCGTGGCGGTGGTGCAAGACGGCGCGCCACGGCTGCTGCCGCTGGAAAACGACTCCCCGTATTTATCCTCGCTGCTCTGCGCCCCGACGCGCGAAGCCGTCAGCGAATGGCTGTGGCGCCATCATCAGGTCGAAACCAGCGGCGAAAACGCCCTCTTGCTGCGGCGCGCCATCGGCTATAACCGCGACGAGGATATCCGCGTTCAGCCTGAAAGCGTGAAGTTCGGGCGGGCCGCATTGCAGCACTATATCGCCGATCCGCAGGAAACCTGGTTCGTTAAGTCACCCAAGTCCTTTCTTGGCGCCAGCGGCCTGAAGCCTCAGCAGATCGCCCTGTTCGAAGATCTGGTCTGCGCCATGATGTTGCATATTCGCCAGCAGGCCGAGCGGCAGCTCGCGCAACCCGTCACTCGGGCGGTGATCGGCCGTCCGGTTAACTTCCAGAGCAGCGGCGGAGAAGAGGCTAACCGGCAGGCGCTGGGTATTCTGCAACGCGCCGCGCGGCGCGCCGGTTTTCAACAGGTGGTGTTCCAGTTTGAACCGGTTGCCGCCGGGCTGGATTTTGAAGCCAGACTCGATAAAGAGACCCGCGTGCTGGTGGTGGATATCGGCGGCGGCACCACCGACTGCTCGATGCTGCTTATGGGCCCCGCGTGGCATCGGCGGCGCGACCGGCAGCAAAGTCTGTTGGGGCACAGCGGCTGCCGGGTGGGCGGCAACGATCTGGATATCATGCTGGCCTTCAAGCAACTAATGCCGCTGCTGGGACTGAACGGCCTCACGGAGAAAGGCATCCCCCTTCCCGCGCAGCCCTGGTGGAATGCGGTGGCGATTAACGATATCCCCGCGCAGAAAGACTTTTACAGCCCGGCGTGCCGCACGCTAATCAACGAAATGATACGCGACGCCCGCCGGCCCGAGGCGGTAAAACGTTTGCTGACCGTGTGGCGCCAGCGGCTGGGCTATCGTCTGGTGCAACTGGCGGAAGAGAGCAAAATCATCTTGTCCGACGCCGAACTCGCCGGCGCCGACCTGCACTTTGTCGAGCCGGGCGTCACCGCCGCCATCGACAATAGCCAGCTAAGTGCGGCCATCGCTCAGCCGTTGCAGCGTATTCAGCAGCAGATCGAACTGGCGCTGCACCGCAGCCAAACCCGCCCGCAGGTTATCTATCTGACCGGCGGCAGCGCCCGTTCGCCGCTGCTGCGCCAGGCCATCGCGCAGTTGCTGCCCGGCATCCCCCTCGCCAGCGGCGACGACTTCGGCTCGGTCACCGCCGGACTGGCCCGCTGGGCGGAAATTCTGTCGCGCGATTAACCCATTCGTGCCGGATAAGGCTATCCCTGGGATGCCCCTCCGGCGGTATTCTCCCGGCGTATGGTGCATATCAGCGCTCCCTGATAGTGCAGCGCAGGGCTCGGCCCTTATCCTCCCTCTATCCGACCTCATGTTCCCGCCGTTATGGCGATACCGCGCCCGCCTTTCGCCGCCCATCGCCAGGGATATGCCGTCGCCGCCTGTCCGGGCCCGACATATGGCACTAATATTGCTTTATAACCCTGAAATCCCGCGGCCCCATTTAGGCGCTACCGCATTCGCCGCACACCAGGGCTACAATTCAAACATCACCACGGAGAACATAATGAAAATAGCAACACGGGTATCACTGGTTCTGATCGGACTTGTCTGCCACACGGCCTATGGCGCGGACGCCGGCAGCGAAAACGGAGTGATTCCGGCCGACACGCTCAAAAAAATCAAGGACAGCGGTACCATTGTCGTCGGGCATCGTGAATCTTCCGTGCCCTTCTCCTATTACGATAACCAGCAGAAAGTCGTCGGCTACTCGCAGGAGTATGCCAATGCGATCGTCGAGGCGGTGAAAAAACAGCTTAACGAGCCCAATCTGACGGTGAAAATGCTGCCCATTACCTCACAGACGCGTATTCCGCTGTTGCAAAACGGCACCATTGATTTTGAATGCGGCTCCACCACCAATAATGCGGAACGGCAGAAACAGGTCGCTTTCTCCAACTCCATCTTTATCGTCGGGGGAAAATTGCTGGTCAAAAAGGGAAGCGGTGTCAATGACTTTCAGGATCTGTCAGGAAAACCGGTCACCACCACCGCCGGCACCACCAACGAAATTCTGCTCAACCAGTTGAATGATAAAAACAAGCTGCAGATGCGCATCATCTCGTCCAAGGATCACAGCGACGCCTTCCGCACGCTGGAAAGCGGACGCGCGGTCGCTTTTTATATGGATGACCCGCTGCTGGCCGGTGAGCGCGCCAAGGCGAAGAAGCCCGATCAATGGGAAATCGTCGGTACGCCGCAGTCGCACGAAGCCTATGGCTGCATGCTGCGCAAAAACGACCCCGCCTTTAAAAAGCTAATGGATGAGACTATCGCGCAGGCGCAAACCTCGGGCGAGGCGGAAAAATGGTATCAGCGCTGGTTTACCCAGCCCATCCCGCCCAAAAACATCAATATGAATTTTGCCATGTCCGACGATATGCAGGCGCTGTTTAAAACGCCGAACGATCGCATTCTGTAATCGAGTGTCACCGCGCACAGGACCGCAAGGCCAAACAAAGTCGGGAGTGATAAAAGAAAAACGCTGCCCGGAGAATTGCGCTATCAGGGCAGCGTAAAGACAGATTAGCCGGGCTGAAGCGATCAGCTCTGTTGGTTAAGGATCAGCTGGCCGTTTTTATCCACCGGGATCTGCGTTCCGGGATCGCGGTCCATACGGATTTTTCCCTGCTGATCGCCAATTTTATAGGTGACGTCATAACCCAGCACTTTCTGTGATTTGTCGTACACGGTCTGACAACGCTGCTGTGTCGTCGCGTAGGTATCGTTTTCCTGCATACTGCCCTGAACTTTATTACCGGCATAGCCGCCCGCCAAAGCACCGGCGACCGTCGCCACGTCTTTGCCGCGACCGCCGCCGAACTGGTGTCCCAGCACCCCGCCCGCCACGGCGCCCAGCACCGAGCCGGTAATTTTATGTTCATCCTGAACCGGACGACGATTGGTGACGGTAACGTTACGACACTCCTGGCGAGGAGTTTTTACCGTTTCTTTTATTGGTGTTGCCGTAAGCACCTGCGCGAATTGCGGTTTGGATGAGAACACATCCATACTCGCCACCGCCGCCACACCCAATGCAGCAGCCACACCGATACCCACACCCGCTAACATTGATTTGTTCACAGGATACCTCCCGAATATATTTCCACGCATTCCCCATCTGCGGCCCTGTATTCAGTACAACTCGCGTTTCACGCGATGAGCCCGATGGTTCCTCCCGAATGTGAATGATCCGCATTCAGGATGTGCGACGTGCGTGCTACGCCGCCTGTAAACAGTGGGAAGTCTGCACAATGTTTCTGACTCCCGCAATAAGACTTATTAACCAAATATGTTTTTTTGATAACAAAAAACCATCATTTAAGAATTATCTTAATGGGAATGATTAATAGGCGATATTTTATACTGAATGGCAGGGCGGGCGGACGCTACGAAATAAAACCGCCCGCGGAAGGCGGGCGGCGGAGAATTACCGTATCAGTGCAATTTAAGGCGCGGACGAATAACCCGGTTGATACCGCCCACCAGCATCATCAGGCCGGTTTTAACATAGCCGTGCAACGCAATCTGGTGCATACGGTAGAGCGAGATATAGACGAAACGGGCAATGCGCCCTTCTATCATGACCGAACCGCGCATCAGATTGCCCATCAGGCTGCCGACCGTACTGAATTTGGACAGCGAAACCAGCGAGCCGTGATCTTTATACACGTACGGTTTTAGCGTCTGGCCGTTCAATAGCGCCAGGATATTGCTATGGCAGCGCGATGCCATCTGGTGAGCGGCCTGCGCCCGCGGCGGAACAAAACCGCCGCCTTCCTGCGGACAGGAGGCGCAGTCGCCAATGGCGAAAATATTGGCGTCGCGGGTGGTCTGCAAGGTCGGCTCCACCACCAGCTGATTGATGCGGTTGGTTTCCAGACCGGCGATCTCTTTCATCGCGTCAGGCGCCTTGATCCCGGCGGCCCATACCATCAGATCGGCTTCGATAAACTCGCCGCCTTTGGTATTCAACCCGCCTGCGTCGGCGCTGGTCACCATCGTGTTGGTCAGCACCCTGACGCCGATATTGCTCAGCTCCTGATGGGCGGCCGCGGAAATTCGCGCGGGCAATGCCGGCAGAATACGCTCGCCCGCTTCCACCAGCGTCACATTCAGCGTCTCTTTATCCAGGCCGTCAAAGCCGTAGCTGTGCAGCTGTTTCACCGCGTTGTGCAGCTCCGCGGACAGTTCCACCCCGGTGGCGCCGCCGCCCACGATGGCGATATTGACCCGCTCTTTTTCATCCGTCCGGGCGGTGAACTTCAGGAACAGGTTCAGCATTTCATTATGAAAACGCCGCGCCTGTTTCGGGTTATCCAGGAAAATGCAGTGCTCTTTTACCCCCGGCGTACCGAAGTCATTGGAGGTGCTGCCTAATGCGATAACCAGAATGTCATAAGGAATTTTGCGGGCGGCGACCAGCACCTCGCCCTGCTCGTCGCAGATTTCAGCCAGTTGGATATGCTGCTGCTGGCGATCGATATCCGTCAGCATGCCCAGTTGAAACTGGAAATAATGATGGCGGGCGTGAGCCAGATAGCTCAGCGCGTCCATATCGTCATCCAGCGATCCGGTGGCGACCTCATGCAGCAGCGGTTTCCACAGATGGCTGTGATTGCGGTCGACCAGCGTAACCTGCGCTTTTTTCTTGCGGCCCAGCTTGTGACCCAGACTGGTCGCCAATTCAAGTCCGCCGGCTCCCCCGCCGACAATAACGATTTTTTTGCTTGGTACTGTCAAAATGACCCCCTAAATTGTGAACCAATGGTTAATAAAGGGTAAAATAATAATATCCTTATATTACATAGGGTTCGCATAAGTTAAATAGGCTATCTGCTGCAAGAATAGCATGCCGGGTCATATGGTCATACCAAAATTGATATATATCAATTTTTTTTCAGTTCAGGGGTCTGTCCGCCTGAAATTTCATTTTTATTTCAGCTAATTAGTAGTAGCAGAAGAGAAAAAATAGTGACAACGTCACCAGAGCAAGCCTGCCGCGGCGACGCACGGGAAATGGCCGATTGGCGTTCAATCCAGCAGTTTAAATAATTTTATCCGTTGCAGATGGGGAGAGATATTCTTGAATTTGTGCGTCTGCGCCTCATCCCAGATAATGTCATAATAGTCACCCAGTACCTGCGCACTGCGCCGGCTGTCGAGCATTTCATCCTCGCGGGATAATATCGCCAGGCAGCGCCGGCGGTTTTTCTCGCGGAAATTGGCGACGCATTTGTTCGCAATATCCAGATACTCTTCCGGGCGATCGATTTTACCGCCCATATTTTCATGCGGATATAGATTGGGATTGAAAATCACCTGGCGGATATTGCACAGGAAACCAACCCGCTCCGCCCAGAAGCCGCCCAGCCCGACGCCGCATATCAGCGGACGCTCATCGTCGGCCTGCCGAATCATTTTATCTACCTGCTTCAGCAGGTGTTGCATATCATGACGCGGGTGCAGCGTGCTATAGCTCAGCAGCCGGACGTCATCATCAATAAACTCCAGCTGCAGCACCTTCTCATGGTTGCCGGGACTGGTCGAATCAAAACCATGCAAATAGATAATCATCGCTATCCTCACCCTGTTTTGCTACGCCGCGTCGCGCACGGCGTAGCGGAAGACGCTATTTCCCGCTCTCTTTATGCGCCTGCCAGCGGGCGCTGAGCGCGGTAAGGGCCTGATTGGCCTGCTTCCAGCGCGGCGACGCCAGCAACTGTTCTCGGGAGAAAGAACCCCGATGATATAAGCTGGTCAGTCGATCCGCCGTGACCGCAGACAGGTTATCCAAAATGCTTACCGCCCCATCGCGGTGATTACACACCAGAATCATGTCGCACCCGGCATCCAGCGACGCCTGCGCGCGTTGCGGATAACTTCCCATCACCGCCGCCCCCTCCATCGACAGGTCATCAGAAAAGATGATCCCGTCAAACCCC
The DNA here is from genome assembly GCF_023347575.1 of Brenneria tiliae. Lineage (NCBI taxonomy): Bacteria > Pseudomonadati > Pseudomonadota > Gammaproteobacteria > Enterobacterales > Pectobacteriaceae > Brenneria > Brenneria tiliae. Next base: position 188,873 of record NZ_JAKPCB010000099.1, read on the forward strand.
AGCTCCTGGCGCAGCACCTGCCTGAGCCAGAACGGCGATCCGCTGGCCGGCCGCGGGTCGGCCGCGCTATAAATAACGTGGGCGGGCATTATCGCGTCCAACCGCCGGTGCTGAATCAATTCCCTGAAGATCAGCATATCACGGGCGCGGATTTCATCCAGCGACCGGGGATCGCGCGGCGTCTCTTTATGCGAGTCCGCGCTGACCGCGCCGTGGCCGGGAAAATGTTTCCCCGTCGCCTTCATTCCCGCTTCGTGCATGCCGGCGATAAAGCGCTGCGCCATCTGCAGCGCTTTTTCCGGCTGCGCATGAAACGAACGCTCGCCTATCGCCGCGCTCTGGTGGCCGATATCCAGCACCGGCGCAAAGCTGATATCAATATCCATGGCGATCATCTCCGACGCCATCACCCAGCCGGCCTCTTGCGCCAGCCGGCACGCTTCCGGCTCGGCGTTCAACGCGGCAAACGCCTGGGCCGCCGGCAAGGAGGTGAATCCCTCTCGGAAACGCTGCACCCGGCCGCCCTCCTGATCCACCGCCACCACCAGACGCTCACGCGACGCCGCACGGATTTGCCGCACCAGTTCACGCAGCTGTTGCGCATCATGAAAATTTCGGCTGAATAAAATGACGCCGCCAACCAGCGGATGGGCTAATACGTCGCGATCTTCAGCATCCAGCTCATAGCTGGCGACATCTAACATTACCGGACCCAAGGAAAACCTCATTGATTACTTGATTTGATTGATATGCCGGCCTGATGCGCTATCGGGCCGATATTGTACTCGCGCGCCGTTATTCGCCTATTCCCAGGCGCCGGCGCAGCGGCGCCAGCGCTTGCAGGAACCTCTCCTGCCTGGTCTGCCGCCAGCGGATTTCGAACCACATCAGCACCAGATAATCGACCCACGGCAGCCACTGCGCCGTATGCCGTTGCAGGCGCGCGACGGAAAATCCCGGGCGCCGCTGGTGATAGCGCTGCAGGAAACGCCGCTGCGTTTCGTCGTCCAGCTGATTGGCGCGCACAATAAATGCCAGCTCCAGCGCGATGTCGCCATCCGCCGCATACTCCCAATCGATAAGCATCATCCGCTTATCGCTCAGCAACAGGTTGTCCGCATGCACGTCCAGATGCAGCGGCGCAATCGCCAGCGGCTTGGGGAGCGCCCGGTGCTGAAAATAGCGATGAAGCCGCAACAGCGCCGGTGAACGGCGGCGATGGTCCATCTGCTGCCAGTGGCTGGCGAACAGCGGCTTCAGGGCCAGCGAATAGCCGCTGGGCGGCCGCTGATGAATCTGGGCGAGATAACCGGCCAATTCGCCATCGCTCAGCGCGGCGGAAAACTCCGCTTCCGTCGCCGCGCGCCCTGCCGCCCACTCGATAATCAGCCAGCCGTCCCGCCACAACAGCGGACGCGGCGCCAGCCCCACGCGCGCCATCTGCCGCAGCAGACGAAACTCGCGCTGCCGATCGCTGCCCGACAGGCGCCCGGACGCCGACTGCGGACGCGCCAGCCCATCGAATTGCGCCGAGCGGATACGCCAGCTTTCGCTGCTTAATCCGCCGACGGGAGATAAATGAAAACCGGCGGACTCGGCCGCCGGAAAGTGCTTACTGATAACCGCGGTAAGCCGTTGTTCAACGTTGGACTTCACCATTTCCCGACCAGACGATTTCGCCGGTCTGCACCAGCATCAGTTGCATATCCAGCGCCGGTGATTTCACATCGCCGCTCACGTCGCTGTACAGCACATACTGCGCGCTGACATAACGGGCCAGGCCGATCGCCTTGCTGCGCGATCCCAGGCTATCGTCAACCGACAGCCCCAGCGTTTGCTTGGCGGCGTTCACCTGTTCCCGCGGCACCAGCGTAAAGGTATTGCTGGCCGACAGCGCATTATACAGCGCGCTATTGGCTTTCGCCGTCGGCAACGCCCCGTTGGTGTTGTTTTTTACGCTGTCCAGCAACAGGATGCTGCCCGGCGCCACGCCGCCCGCCTGCAACATCTGGGCGACCAGCGGATTAATGCTGGCATCCCAATTCAGCGTCTGGATTTTGGGCGGCGGCGGAACCTGCTCGCCCGGCGGCGGCGTTATCGGGACTTCCGGCTCTACCGGTTCAATCGTCGCGGGCGGCTCCGTGGGCTCCGGCGGTCGGCTGGGACACCCCGTCAACACCAGCGCCGCCAGCACTACCCATAGATACTTTTTCATGTTTCCTCTCTCAACACACCATTATAAAAACAGATGAAGGCGAACCTGGCGCACGTCAGGGTTGCCGCGCGTCGAAACCACGCTGATCTCCGCCTCGGGCGGGATCACCACGGTTCGGGCTGCTTCATAAGGCAATACGTCCAGGCCTTTGTCGTCATACCAATAGAAACGATAATGTACGGTGACCGGCCGGCGCGTACTATTGCTGACGACGGAAGACGCGCGTTTTTCACCATTCACCCTAGCCAGTGAAGGATTCCCGGCGGTAATCCCCGCCGACAATAGCGGCGCATCCAGCACCAGCGTCTGGCGTTCATTTATGGTGAGCACCCTGGGCGCGCCGCAACCGGCCAGCACCCCCAGCATCAACAGTACCGACAGACATTGACTCAGCGGATTGCGCATCGGCGATTACGTCCGCTCGGCCAGCAAAGGCCCTAACGGGCGGCCGCCGAGCAGGTGCAGATGGACATGGTAAACCTCCTGCCCGCCGTGCCGGTTGCAGTTGATAATCAGGCGATAGCCGTCATCCGCAATCCCCTCCTGGCGGGCGATTTTCCCGGCAACCGTAATCATCCGCCCCAGCGCGGCTTCATGCTCGGCCGTCGCGTCATTAACCGTGGGGATCAATACGTTGGGCACGATAAGAATATGGGTCGGCGTGCGTGGCGAAATGTCGCGAAAGGCGGTCACCAGTTCATCCTGATAGACGATATCGGCGGGAATTTCCCGGCGGATAATTTTACTAAAAATGGTTTCTTCAGCCATGATTGATTTCCTTTTTAAAACCAGAGCGGATCAAAGTCGTGTAGGCAGTATGAGTGACATATTCCATTTCTTTCAACCTTCTTCGTCTATTTGTGTCGCAACTGGATATTTCGCCAGCGACGCCATAAAAAAGGTCCATGAAAGTCATGAACCTTTTTTACACTATCACGCCCTTTAAACGAGCGACGTTAACCACAGGGCCGCTTATTTATCGCGATAGTATTTACCCAGCGAATCTGCAATCTTCATGGCGTCATAGACATCGTTCGCCGTAACTTTTTTTACCATGTTGCTCATCGTGTCGCCTTCAGCGCAGGCAACTTCAGCAACGGCGCGCCAATCTTTTTCTTTCCATTCCATCAGACCAAAGTCTTCCAGACACAGCGGCAGTTTGGCGATCTTGATTATTTTGATGACCTCTTCCAGCTCTTCTTGCGGCGCATTTTCCAGCACCAATTGCGTTAAAAGACCGAAGACCACCTTTTCACCGTGCTGTGCCCTGTGCAGTTCCGGCACCACGGACATGCCGTTGTTCACCGCATGGGCCGCAGCCAAACCGCCGGACTCCGCGCCCACGCCGCTGTTATAAATGGTGGCTTCCAGGCAGGCTTCGAAGGCCGGCGAACTGACTTTATTTTCCACAGAAATCATTGCCAGTTCGACGTTGGCTTTCAGTTGCTCAAAGCACAGTTTGGCGATGGCCATACCGGTTACCGATGGTTTTCTTAAAATCAGGTTCAGGCCGTCAGCGCCGTAGCAGGCGCGGGCTTCAAAGTAGGTGGCTAACGCATCGCCGATGCCCGCGGAGAAAAAGCGCGCCGGCGCTTTCACCAGGACGTTTGGATCGGCTAATACGGTATCCGGATTTTCCAGCAGGAACAGGTACTTATCAAATTCACCGTTTTCTTTGTACAGGACGGACAGGGCGGTACAAGGGGCATCGGTAGAAGCAATGGTTGGAACAATGACGACAGGTTTTTTATGTTGGTAAGCCACGGCTTTAGCCGCATCCAATGTTTTGCCACCGCCGATGCCAACGATGACGTCACAACCTTTTTTTTCTCTTATTTGACACAGGCGGTCGACTTCTTTTTGTGTGCATTCGCCCGCGAATTTCTCAATGACCCCACCGACATGGTTTTTTTGCAGATTGAATTTAGTGGTTGAATTGACCGTCTCCAGAAAAAAAACGTCGCAGATAATAAGGGCCTGATGACCAAAGTCTTTAATATATGCGCTGGGGTCCAGCAGAAGATCTTTTGCGATGATGAATTTCTTGGGCGAAGATATTGAGCGATGGCTAGACATGAATCATTCCCTTTTTATAAAAAAATTTTAAAAAAACTATAATTATTTTAATGCACTTAAATCAAATGGAAGCCCGGTCTGGATTGATCTGAATCAACCCAGACGTTAACTTAAGTTATATTGATATGAATGGCTAACTTCATATAGCATCATAAAACGGCCTCTTTTTGCTATAATCCGCGTTTCTGTGCGATTTTTTCGGCAATAGAGACAGTACGCCGTGCGGCCATTGGGGGCGTTTTTCTGCTGATTTCCACCGAATAACATTAAATGATTTAATGTATTAATCTAACTTTCTTAGGTCAAAGCCGGAAATGGCGCGGCAGGGGAAGTGGGCGTGCCGCTCGGTATTAATGCGGAGATGGGACGGGGATTGTCCCTAAAAAATCAAGGATGTATGCTGCATATCCATTAAAAAAACGCCGGACACCTTAAGCGTCCGGCATTAACAGGCTTTCGCCCTGTTGAATCTTTCCAACTAACTAATTAGCTATTACGAATGAACTCGTCCATATCGGTTTTCAGGTTATCGGACTTGGTGCCGAAAATCGCCTGAACGCCAGAACCGGCCACTACCACGCCAGCCGCGCCCAACTGTTTCAAGCCAGCCTGATCGACTTTTGATACATCGGCCACGCTCACACGCAGACGAGTAATGCAGGCATCCAGGTTGGTGATGTTTTCTTTGCCGCCGAACGCGCTAACCAGCGCCGCCGCCCTTTCGCTGCTTCCCTGAGCGACCTGTTCGGAGGACGAGTCTTCGCGACCGGGCGTTTTCAGGTTCAGCTTGGCAATCAGCACGCGGAACACCGTGTAGTAAATCAACGCATAGCCCAGACCGACGATCGGGAACAGCCACAGATTGCTGCCGTTGCCGCTCAGCACCACAAAGTCGATCAGGCCGTGCGAGAAGCTGGTGCCGTCACGCATATCCAGCAGGATACAAATCGGGAACGCCAGACCGGCCAGAATCGCATGGATCGCATACAGAATCGGCGCCACGAACAGGAACGAGAACTCGATAGGCTCGGTGATCCCGGTAAGGAAAGAGGTCAGCGCCGCGGAGATCATGATACCGCCCACTTTGGCACGATTCTCCGGTTTGGCGGAGTGCCAGATGGCAATGGCGGCGGCCGGCAGACCGTACATTTTGAACAGGAAGCCGCCGGATAATTTACCCGCGGTCGGGTCGCCCGCCATATAACGCGGAATATCGCCGTGGAACACCTGGCCGGCGGCGTTGGTGAATTCGCCAATCTGCATCTGGAAAGGCACGTTCCAGATGTGGTGCAGACCGAAAGGCACCAGCGAGCGTTCAACAAGGCCGTACAGGCCGAACGCCACCACCGGGTTCTGATAGGCGCCCCATTGGGAGAACGCCTGAATGGCGCGTCCCACCGGCGGCCAGATAAATGACAGCACAATACCCAGGACGATCGCCGCCAGACCGGAAATGATCGGCACAAAACGTTTGCCGGCGAAGAAGCCGAGGTATTCCGGCAGTTGAATACGATAAAAGCGGTTAAACATATAAGCCGCGATGGAGCCGGCGATGATACCGCCTAGCACCCCGGTGTCCGCCAGGTGCTGGGATTCAATCTCCGCCGCCGACAGATGCAGAACCAGAGGGGCGACCACCGCCATGGTTTTCACCATGATGCCATAGGCCACCACCGCTGCCAGCGCCGATACGCCGTCGTTATTGGTGAAGCCCAGCGCCACGCCAATAGCGAAAATCAGCGGCATATTGGCGAAAACCGACCCGCCGGCCTCCGCCATAACGTGAGAAACAACGGCAGGTAGCCAGCTGAAATTTGCCGCCCCGACGCCCAGCAGGATACCTGCGATAGGCAATACGGATACCGGCAGCATTAGCGACTTACCTACTTTTTGCAGGTTTGCGAATGCATTCTTGAACATAATTGAGTGTGCTCCTGAGTAATAGTACTTTTACTGCTTGATGCTTCATATGCGTAAAGGTGGGGAAAGACCCTTTACCTATCGGGGTGTCTTAGCCCCCTTTAATTTTTACGCAGAGTAAAATAAATAGCGCCGGCAGTGTTTGACTGCTATCACGTTTCAACAAGCCGGCAAGTCTTAAAAGCGCATAAATTAAGCTTATTAATGACATATGACTAAAAAACACCCACCCCCGGAGAGCAAAGCCTTATCCAGAGTGCGTATTTAGCGCTATTAATTACACAGCCCAAAAAAACTCGGCTATTCTCAACCACTATTACCCGGTGGTCAACCGTGCCGAATCGATATGGAACAGACGGGAAAAATTCTCGGTGGTGGCCGCCGCCAGACTCTCCAGCGTTACGCCTTTCAATACGGACAAATACTCCGCCACATCACGGACATAGGCGGGCTGATTCTCCTGTCCCCGATAAGGAACCGGCGCCAGCCAGGGGGAATCCGTTTCAATCAGCATCCGATCCAGCGGCACATAGCGCGCCACCTCGCGCAGCGCTTCCGCAGTGCGGAATGTGACAATGCCGGAAAACGAAATATAGAACCCCATATCCAACAGGGTCTTCGCCGTGGCTAAATCTTCGGTAAAACAGTGCAGCACGCCGCCGCACTTCTCCGCCTGCTCTTCTTGCAGAATCGCCAGCGTATCTTCCCGCGCCTCGCGGGTATGGACGATAACCGGCTTGTCCAGCTGATTGCCGATACGAATGTGCTCGCGAAACGATGCCTGCTGCTGCGCTTTCGTCTCTTCCTGATAGTGGTAATCCAGCCCCGTCTCCCCCAGCGCCACGACGCTATCGGACGCGGCAAGCCGGCGCAGCTCGGCGTAATCGTAGGGCGCATCCTGATTTAACGGATGAACGCCGCAGGAGAAGGCGACGTTATCCCGCTCGCCGATCAGCTGCGTCATGGCGCGGAATCCGGGAAGCGTAGTGGCAACCGCCAGGATGAAGCCAACGTCGCGCCGTTTGGCTTTATCCAGTACGTCGGCGACGTTTTTATGCAATGACTGATAATCCAGCCCGTCAAGATGGCAATGGGAATCAACTAACAACATGCTATTTACTCGAAATCGATTATGCGGAAAAGGGGTTAAAGCGCCGCTGGAGAGGCGTGGACAGGCTCTGTTCGCCGTCAAGCAAGCGCTCGGTTAATAATAGCTCACGGTTCACCGCGGCTATCGTCAGTAATTTTTGCCGGCAGGCCAGCCATTGATGCAGTTCGTACTGTAGCTGAGGATTGGCGGATTCATTGGCCAGACGTTCAATCAACGCCGCCTGATCCAGATTCACCAGATGATCTCCCGCCCCCTGCTGCCACTTCAGCGCATCCAGCAGCAGCGATGCCAGCCAGTGAATACGCTCGGCGGCATCATCATGATTAAGCTGCGGCGTCAGCGACAGCAGATCGTGCGAGGAGAGCGCGGCGAAGAAGGCCTGGCATAGCGCCGTACGCTGCCGCCATCGTTCCGCTTGCAACAGTTTCTCCGCCGCCAGCGGGGCGCCGGCCTGCAATCTTAACGCGGTGCGCAGCGCCTGCGTATCATGCTGATGGCGCGAATTCAGCCACAGGATGCTGTGCGTTTCATCCGGAACGCCCAGATAATGATACAGGCAGCGGCTGCGCAGCGTCGCCAACAGACGAGCGGGCTCACGGCAGCCAAACAAAAAATAGGTTCCCTGCGGCGGTTCCTCCAGCGTTTTAAGCAGCGCATTGGCCGCCGCTTCGGTGAGCAGCTCCGCCGCCGGCAGCCATATCACTTTCGATCCGCCCTGTCGGGCGTGCTGATACAGTTTATCCTGCACTTCCCGCACCGGGTCGATCCCCAGGCTCTGTTTGCCTTTTTCCGGGCTCAGCACATACCAGTCAGGATGCGTCCCGGCGATCATCAGATGACAGGAATGGCACTTGCCGCAACTTTTCATCCCTTCCGGGTGCAGGCACATCAGCCAGCGGCTCAGCGCATACACCAGCGAGTCCTCCCCCATGCCGGATAATGCATGCAGCAATATGGCGTGGTGCCCCCGCCCCGCCTGGTATTGGCCGATCAGATGACGGTATGACGCATTAAGCCAGGGATACCAGTCCATCAGGCGTATTCCTGCGGGTGTAATCCCCGGTCGCGCAGCCACTGGCGTAATACCGCCTGAATGTCGGCGCGGACGTTCGCCATCGGCTGCGACGCATCGATGGTGATGATGCTGCGATCCTGCGCCGCCAACGCCTGATAGCGCGCGCGGGTTCGCTCAAAAAAGGCGAACGACTCCTGCTCGATGCGGTCCAGTTCCCCGCGCTGACGGGCGCGTTGCAGCCCCAGCGCCGGCGGCAAGTCGAGATACAGCGTCAGATCCGGGCGGAAATCCCCCAGCACCGCGTCGCGCAGCGACAGCAGCAACTGCGGGTCGATGCCGCGCCCGCCTCCCTGATAGGCCTGGGAGGAGAGGTCGTGACGGTCGCCAATCACCCAGTTTCCCTGAGCCAGCGCCGGTTTAATCACATTTTCCACCAGTTGGACGCGGGCGGCATACAGCATCAGAATTTCGGCTTTATCCGTCACCTTCTCGTCGGCCGTCCCCTGCTTGATCAGCTCACGCAGCTTTTCCGCCAGCGGCGTGCCGCCGGGTTCACGGGTAAAAATCACCCTATCAACGCCGTACTCGCCCAGCGTCTCGACCACCACGTTGCGCGCGCTGGTTTTCCCCGCGCCTTCCAAACCTTCCAAGACGATAAATTTACTGTTGTCCATCCCGTTCCTTTAACGCTGAGCGGTATTGCCTTACAGCACGATTATGGTCTGCAAGGTTGGTGGTGAAGCTGTGTCCGCCTTTGCCGTCGGCCACAAAGTATAGGTACGACGTTTTAGCCGGATGCGCGGCCGCATCCAGCGACGCTTTTCCCGGCATGGCTATCGGCGTCGGCGGCAAACCGGAAATCACGTAGGTATTGTAGGGCGTCGGCGTATCCAGCGCCTTGCGGGTAATCACGCCCGTATAGGCGTCACCCATGCCGTAAATAACCGTCGGATCGGTTTGCAACCGCATACCGACGCGCAGGCGGTTGACGAAAACGGACGCCACCTGCGGGCGTTCTGCGCTGACCGCCGTCTCTTTCTCGATCACCGATGCCATGGTTAACAGTTCATCGGGCGTTTTATAGGGTAACCCATCCTCACGCCCTTTCCATACCTCGTCCACCGTTTTCTTCATGCGCTGATGGGCGCGTTGCAGCAAGGCGCTGTCGGCGGTATCGGCGGTGTACATATAGGTATCGGGATAGAACCACCCTTCCGGATTGGGTTTATCCTTTATCCCCAACTGTTCGGCAATCTCACGCACGCTTTTATCCGCCAGCGTATGTTTAATATAGGGAGACTGACGCAGCGTTTCGAGCCATTCCTTCAAGCGGGAGCCTTCAACAAAGCGAATAGCGAACTGCGCCTCTTTGCCGCTGGATAACAGCGCCAGCATCTCGCGCACCGTCATCGCCGGCGTAAAGCGGTAGGTTCCCGCCTTGAAGTTCGCCAGTTCCGGCTCAATGCGCAGCAGCCAGGGAAACAGGGCTCCGTCGGCGATCACCTGCTGGTCCAGCAGTAATTTCTCCAATCCGTCACGGCCGGTGCCGGCCGGGAGGGTAAAAATGGTTTCCTGTTTGATGACCAGCGGCGAAGCGGCAAACTGCTGTACTCTCTGCCACAGCAACAACAGGGCCAGCAACAATAGCGCCGGCAGCAGAATAACAATCTTCTTTTTGTTCATAAATCAACCAACGGCTAACGGTCAGGGCTCAGAAACCGGTACAGATCTCTGGAGCGATAACGCCAGGTCTCGGCCTGGTTTACGGGAACAATCGGCATTAATGCGTTACAGATAATCACCTCATCCGCATCCGCCAGCGTGTCTACCGGCTCGGCAACAATACGCAGTTCAAAATCAGAACCCGCCAGCAGTGAAATGATGTGTTGTCTGGCTACGCCATCCACCCCGGCATAGGATAAATCCGGCGTATACACGCGATTTCCCTTGCGCCAGAACAAATTAGCCGCACAGCATTCCACCAGCGTCCCGGCGGTGTCAAGCACCAGGACCTCATCGGCCGCGCGCTGTTCTAGATCGATACGAATCAGAACCTGTTCCAGGCGATTCAGATGCTTTATACCCGCCAGCAACCGGCTTCTGGCTAATGCAACCGAACTGAGGCGCAGGCTGATACCCCGCTCGCGCCAATGGGCATAATGACCGGGATAGTCCGCCTGCATCACGATCCGCGTCGGGCTATCGCAGCCCTGAATGCCATATCCCCGTCCGCCCGCTCCCCGGGTAAGCATGACCTTAACGATGCCTTCACTGCGACCTTGCGCCGCCAGGTTCATCTCCTGCCGCAATGACGGCCAGTCAATGGCGGGCAGCATCAAACGTTCCGCCGCCTGCCGTAAGCGAGCCAGATGCCTGTCAAGCCATACGATCTCGCCATCGCGCACTCGGGCGGTGGTAAAACACCCGTCGCCAAACTGGGTGCCGCGATCCGACACCGCTAACTGTTCCTGTATGCGACCATTAATCCACTGCATCTATCTCTTCCCTTCGGCTACGTGCCGTCAGCTTGCCAGCAAACGGGAGGGGCACACAAGTCACCCAGTCCGATTTTGCGCAAGTAGGGGGGCAACCACGAATGGTTCGTCACAACACAAAAAAAACCCGGAAACCGGGTTTCAGACCATTGACAAAGTAGCCATCGGTAATAGCGAATCCAAATCCGTCATTCCTGCGTAGGCAGGAATCTTCCTGATATCAACGCATTAGCTGAAAGCAGATCCCCGCCTGCGCGGGGATGACTATGGCGGAGTGGGTTTGTCAGCAACCTCAAACCCGGAAACCGGGTTTTTTACAAGACGTTGACGATCACAGCTTACGGAATAATAGCGAACCGTTGGTGCCGCCGAAACCGAAGGAGTTACACAACGTGTACTCCAGATTGCTCACCTGACGCGCCTCGTGGGGCACGAAATCCAGATCGCAGCCTTCATCCGGGTTGTCCAGATTGATTGTCGGGGGGATCGCCTGATCGCGCAGCGCCAGGATGCTGAAGATCGACTCTATCGCCCCGGCCGCGCCCAGCAAATGACCGGTCATCGATTTCGTCGAGCTGACCAATACCCGACCGGCATCTGCGCCGAACACGGCTTTGACCGCCTGCGTCTCAGCCCGGTCACCCGCGGAGGTGGACGTGCCGTGCGCGTTGATATAACCGATTTGCGACGCCGCGATGCCCGCGTCGCGCAGCGTATTTTCCATCGCCAACGCCGCTCCGGCGCCGTCCGCCGGCGGCGACGTCATATGATAGGCGTCGCTGCTCATGCCAAACCCGACGATTTCCGCATAAATCTTGGCGCCGCGTTTTTTGGCGTGTTCGAACTCTTCCAGCACCATGATACCGGCGCCGTCTCCCAGCACGAAACCGTCGCGGTCTTTATCCCACGGACGGCTTGCCGCCTGCGGGTTATCGTTACGGGTCGATAGCGCGCGCGCCGCGCCAAAACCACCCACGCCGAGCGGCGTACTGGCTTTTTCCGCGCCGCCGGCGACCATGACGTCGGCGTCGTTATAGGCAATGATACGCGCCGCATGGCCGATGTTATGCACGCCCGAGGTACAGGCGGTGGCGATGGAAATGCTCGGACCGCGTAATCCGTACATGATGGTGAGATGCCCGGCAACCATGTTGACGATGGTTGAAGGCACGAAGAACGGACTGATTTTACGCGGACCGCCCTTCACCAGCGAACTGTGGTTCTCTTCAATAAGACCCAGACCGCCAATGCCGGAACCGATCGCCGCACCGATGCGCGGCGCGTTCTCTTCCGTTACTTCAAGACCGGAATCGCGCATGGCCTGAATGCCGGCGGCGATGCCGTATTGGATAAAGGCATCCATCTTGCGCGCTTCTTTGCGCGAAATGAATTCCTCACAGTTAAAATCCTTTACCAGCCCGGCAAAACGGGTTGCATAGGCACTGGTATCGAAATGGTCGATCGGGCTGATGCCACTCTGACCGGCAAGAAGAGCACTCCAGGTGGACTCAACTGTATTGCCGACAGGAGATAACATGCCCAGTCCGGTCACAACTACTCGACGCTTAGACACGCTTGTCCTCCAGGGAGGGAAAATATGACGCCGCGGGACAAAAAACTTAGGCGGTCGAATGACCGCCTAGATATGTTCGCTTACTGCTGGTTAGCCTGAATAAAATCAATGGCTGCCTGAACAGTCGTGATTTTTTCAGCTTCTTCGTCTGGAATTTCTGTATCAAATTCTTCTTCCAGCGCCATTACCAGCTCAACGGTGTCAAGAGAATCAGCGCCGAGGTCGTCAACGAAAGAAGCATTGTTTACGACTTCTTCCTGCTTAACACCAAGCTGTTCAACGATGATTTTCTTAACGCGTTCTTCGATAGTGCTCATACTCTTAAATTTCCTATCAAAACTCGCTTTCGCGATGGTTTTCGTAGTGTATAAAATGTTGAAAAAGATGCAACAAAATCCCGGCTGGTCGAACCACGATTTTGTGCTATTTTGCGGTTATCACCGCAAATAACGCAAATAATTGTCGTGCTTTTTAGATCATATACATGCCGCCATTGACATGCAATGTTTCGCCGGTAATGTAACCCGCCTCATCAGAGGCTAAAAATGCAACAGCACTGGCGATTTCTTTAGCGGCACCAAGCCGGTTAGCGGGAACCTGGCTCAAAATGCCTGCTCGCTGTTCTTCTGTCAACGTCTGAGTCATATCTGTTTCAATAAAACCAGGCGCAACAACGTTAACCGTAATGCCACGGGAGGCGACTTCACGCGCAAGGGACTTGCTGAAACCAATCAGCCCGGCCTTTGCCGCCGCGTAGTTTGCCTGCCCGGCATTACCCATCGTTCCGACCACCGAGCCGATGGTAATGATACGGCCAAAACGTTTTTTCATCATAGCGCGCATTACAGCTTTAGACAGTCGGAATACCGATGTCAAATTGGTATCCAGAATATCCTGCCATTCGTCTTCTTTCATCCGCATCAGCAGATTATCGCGGGTAATACCGGCGTTATTAATCAAAATATCGATTTCGCCAAACTCGGCGCGAATCTGCGCCAGCGTTTCTTCCACTGAAGCCACATCGGCGACGTTCAGTCGATAACCCTTACCGTTCTCGCCCAGCCAGGCGCTGATTGCTTCCGCACCCTTATCGCTGGTTGCAGTACCAATGACTTTTGCCCCGCGAGCGACTAGCGTCTCTGCGATAGCCCGCCCTATTCCGCGGCTTGCGCCCGTTACCAGCGCAATTTTTCCTTCAAAACCCATTGTCTTCTCCATGGTTATTTTTCAAGCGCCGCCGACAGAGAAGCAGGATCGTTCACCGCGGCCGCTGTCAGGGTAGCAACGATTCGTTTAGTCAAGCCGGTAAGCACTTTACCCGGCCCGATTTCCAATAGCGATTCAACGCCCTGGGAGGCGATAAATTCGACGCACTCGGTCCAGCGCACCGGACGGTGAAGCTGGCGCACCAGCGCGCTGCGGATCGCTTCCGGCGAGGTTTCAATCCGCGCATCGACGTTATTGACCACGGGGATGGTCGGCTCATGGAAATCAACGGACTCAAGCGCGACCGCCAGCTTTTTCGCCGCCGGCTCCATCAACGCGCAGTGCGACGGAACGCTTACCGGCAAAGGCAGCGCGCGTTTGGCGCCCGCCGCTTTACAGGCCGCGCCGGCGCGTTCGACCGCCTCTTTGTTCCCGGCGATCACTACCTGTCCCGGGGAATTAAAGTTTACCGGCGACACCACCTGCCCTTGCGCGGATTCGTCACAGGCTTTAACGATGGCGTCATTATCCAGACCGATGATCGCGTACATCGCCCCGGCGCCTTCCGGCACCGCTTCCTGCATAAGTTTGCCGCGCAATTCAACCAGGCGAACCGCCTGCTGGAAATCCAGCACGCCGGCGCAAACCAGCGCGGAGTACTCGCCGAGACTATGGCCGGCCAGCAGCGCGGGCGTTTTCCCGCCCTGCTGTTGCCAGACGCGCCAGATGGCGACGGACGCCGTCAACAGCGCGGGCTGGGTCTGCCAGGTTTTATTCAGTTCTTCAACCGGCCCCTGCTGGGTAAGCTGCCACAGATCATAGCCTAAAACGGCGGAGGCCTGGGCAAACGTCTCGGTAATCACCGGGTATTCCGCCGCCAGTTCGGCCAGCATGCCAACGGTTTGCGATCCCTGGCCCGGGAATACCATTGCAAATTGCGTCATTTTAAAAATCCTGTTTAATCAAAAACGAACCAGCGCGGAGCCCCAGGTAAAACCGCCGCCGAATGCTTCCAGCAGAACCAGCTGCCCCGGTTTAATCCGACCGTCGCGCACCGCTTCATCCAGCGCGGCGGGAACGGAAGCCGCCGACGTATTGCCATGACGATCCAGCGTCACCACAACCTTGTCCATTCCCATGCCTAATTTTTTGGCCGTGGCGCTGATAATGCGCAGATTAGCCTGATGAGGCACCAGCCAGTCCAGCTCGCTTTTCTCCAGTTGAGACGCGCGCAGCGTTTCTTCAACGATATGCGCCAGCTCGGTCACGGCGACCTTAAACACTTCATTGCCGGCCATCGTCAGATAGGCCGGATTTTCCGGATGGCTGCGATCCAGGTGCGGCAGCGTCAACAGCTCGCCGTAGCGCCCATCCGCATGCAGATGGGTGGACAAAATTCCTGGCTGCTCGGACGCGGACAGTAAAACGGCGCCCGCGCCGTCGCCGAACAGAATCAGCGTACCGCGATCTTCAGGGTCCAGCGTGCGCGATAAGGTATCAGAACCGATGACCAAAGCATAATCCACCGCGCCATTTTTGATGTACTGATCGGCAACGCTGAGCGCGTAGGTAAAACCCGCGCAGGCCGCGGCCAGATCAAAGGCGATGGTATCTTTAATTCCGAGCAGCCGCTGAACCTCGCAGGCCGCGCTGGGGAAAGCGTGCGTCGCGGAGGTGGTGGCCACGATCAGCAAACCGACCTGCTCTTTATCAATGTCCGCCATTTCCAGCGCTTTTTGCGCGGCATGGTAACCCATCGTCGCCACATTTTCATCCGGCGCGGCGATGCGCCGCTCACGGATCCCGGTCCGCGTGACGATCCACTCGTCGGACGTATCCACCATCTTCTCTAAATCAGCGTTGGTCCTGATTTGCCCGGGCAGATAGCTGCCCGTTCCGATTATTTTTGTATACATGTACGCTTAATCACTCTTAGGTAATACAGCCTTCAAGCGGACGGCAATTTGCTCGGGAAGTTGCCGTTGTACCGCCTGCGCCGCCTGTGCGATGGCGACCGCAAACGCCCGTTGGTTTGCGGCCCCGTGACTTTTAATTACGGTTCCCCGTAATCCTAACAGACAAGCACCATTATATTGGTCAGGGTTCAAATGACCGAAACGTCTGGCCAGACGTTTTTGTAACAAACGTCCCAGCCATCGTAACCACCAGGACTGCTTTTTCCCGCGCCCGGCGCCGGAAGAGGAGGGTTTCAATAGCGACAGAAACATTCTGACCACACCCTCCATGGTCTTTAACGTGACATTGCCCACAAAACCGTCACAGACCATGACATCCGTTTTCCCGGTCAGCAATTCGTTACCTTCAAGATAACCAATATAGTTAATCGCCGGCGTATTTCTTAATTTGGCCGCCGCATCGCGGATGTTATCCAAACCTTTGCTCTCTTCTTCGCCGATGTTCAGCAACGCCACCCGCGGGTTTTGCAGCCCGAGCACTTCCTCCGCCATTACCGACCCCATAACCGCGAATTGGACCAGCATGGTGCTGTCGCATACGACGTTGGCGCCTAAATCCAGCACCACGGTTTTGCCATGCTGCTGATGAGGCAGTACGGAAACCAGCGCGGGCCGTTCAATGCCGTCAAGCGGTTTGATAAGCAGCTTCGCCAGCCCCATCAGCGCGCCGGTATTGCCCGCGCTGACGCAAGCCTGCGCTTTTCCGTCTTTAATCAGTTCAAGCGCGATGCGCATCGACGTTCCGCGGCTGGCGCGGATGGCCTGCGACGGCCGTGCATCACTGGCAATAACCGATTCGGCCGGAATAATCTCTAACCGGGAGAGCAAATCAGAATCGACTTTGGCAAGTAATGGAGTAATCGCAGCAGGATCGCCAACGAGTATCAGCTTGAGATTTGGATTAGAAGCCAGTGCCTGCAATGCAGCAGGCACTGTTACGCAGGGACCGAAATCCCCGCCCATCGCATCTAACGCCAGAGTTAGGCGTGTCAAGGTATTGCCTTGCTGATAATTCGCAAGAATTACTTGGCAATGACCTTGCGACCGCGGTAGTAACCGTCCGCAGTGATGTGGTGACGCAGGTGAGTTTCGCCGGAAACTTTATCTACGGATACGGAAGAAGTGGTCAGCGCATCGTGAGCACGACGCATACCACGTTTGGAACGGCTAGGTTTGTTTTGTTGTACGGCCATGGACCTTACTCCTTAAATTACTTACGCTTTAAACTGGCTAATACGGAAAATGGATTCGGCTTTTCCGCCTCTGCAGGCAGCTCGCCGAACACCATGTCCGCTTCGGACACTTCACAGTGTTCAGAATCATGTACCGGAGCGATAGGCAAGGTCAGGATGATTTCATCTTCAATCATTGCCAGCAGATCGACTTCGCCAAACTCATCGACTTCGATCGGCTCGTACGCTTCCGGTAAAGCTTCGGCCTGTTCATCATTGATGACCGGGCTAAAACAAAACGTCGCATGAACCTGATGCTCAAATGGCTTTCCGCAGCGCTGGCACATTAATGTGACATTAACATCCGCGCTACCGTCAATCACCGCCAGGCGTTGATTATCGATATTGAAAGACAAAGACGCCTGAACATCACCGTCCACACTCACCACTGACTCGGCAACACGCATCACCTGTTCGGACGTATAGATACCGACATAATCTAAACGCTTTTGAGCAGTGCGAACCGCATCAAGGGTTAGGGGTAATTTTACCTTTTGCATAGGGCGCGCATATTAACGTCGTAACGGCATAGAGTCAAAGAAAAAGGCAGTGAAGCACCACCTTTCACCAATATTCGCTTCCGGAGCGGCGCACAGTTTAAAATGCCTTTCATCATTACGCTACGGTTTATAAAAAAATTATGTATCAGATCGTTCTCGCGTCAACCTCGGCCTACCGTAGGTCGCTGCTGGAAAAACTCAATCTACCTTTTACCTGCGCGGCCCCCGAGGTGGATGAAACCCCGTACCCCGGCGAAGACGCCGTCACACTGGTTGCCCGGCTGGCCGCAAGCAAGGCGCGCGCGCTGGCGGCGCGCTACCCCAATCACCTGATTATCGGCGCCGATCAGATTTGCGTTTTAAATGACGCGATTACCGGAAAGCCGCATAACAAGGCCAACGCCGTGCGGCAACTACAGCAGGCCAGCGGACGGCGCGTCACTTTTTTTACCGGTTTGGCGCTGCTCAATAGCGCCAGCCAGCGGATACAGCAGGTGGTCGAACCCTTTGAGGTCCATTTTCGAACTCTGACGCCGCAGGAAATAGAGGGCTATCTGGAAAAAGAGCGGCCCTGGAACTGCGCCGGCAGTTTTAAAAGCGAGGGGCTGGGCATTACGCTGTTCGATAAATTATCGGGGCGCGATCCCAATACGCTGGTCGGCCTTCCTTTAATCGCGCTGACGCAGATGCTGCGGGTTGAAGGGATTAATCCGCTGACGATATAACCCGCGAACGGGATAGCGGCGGGTCCGCTATCCCGCAAAGGATCGCCCCGCTACGCCTTTGACTTGCGCAGTATTTGCAGGCAGTGGCGCAGCTGATTGTCCAGGGGCGCCTCGATACGCAGCGTTTCCCCCGTATTGGGATGTGCGAAACGCAGCGCCTGAGCGTGCAAAAACAGGCGTTTCAGCCCCGTTCCCGCCAGTTGACGGTCAAAGTCGCGATCGCCGTAACGGTCGTCAAAGGCTATCGGATGACCCGCATGCAGGGTATGCACCCGGATCTGATGGGTTCTGCCGGTGACCGGACTGGCGCGGACCAACGTCGCCATCTCAAAACGCTCTTCTACCTTAAAGCGCGTCTCGGAAGGCTTGCCTTCGCTATTGACCCGCACGATACGCTCGCCGCTTTGCAGAATATTCTTAAGCAGCGGCGCCTGTACTACCTTGCAATGGGACTGCCACTGACCACGCACCAGCGCCAGATAGTCTTTCTGCATCCCTTTAAGGCGCAGTTGTTCATGCAGCGAACGCAGCGCCGAACGCTTTTTGGCCACCAGCAGCACCCCGGACGTATCGCGATCGAGGCGGTGAACCAGCTCCAAAAAACGCGCTTCCGGGCGCAGGGCGCGCAGCCCTTCAATCACGCCGAAGCTCAGCCCGCTGCCGCCGTGAACCGCGGTGCCGGAAGGCTTGTTGAGCACCAGCAGATGGTCATCCTCATAGAGGACGCAATCGGCCAGGGCGGCGACTTTCCCCAGGCTGGCCGATACTGGCGCATCGTCGCGTTCGGCCTGTCTGACCGGGGGAATGCGGATTTCATCCCCGCCCAGCAGCTTATATTCCGGCTTGACCCTTTTTTTATTTACCCGCACCTCGCCTTTGCGCAGGATGCGATAAACCATGCTTTTAGGCACACCTTTTAAGCGGGTATGCAGAAAGTTATCAATGCGTTGTCCGGCCTCATCGGCGGATATCGTCACGAATTGTACTGTGGGGTTGTCTGTTTTCATGATGCGCGATTCTAAATAGAGCGCTTGGATAGCGCCACTTCTTTTTCTGTGCTTAACTGTCAGTCTGACCGTTGAAGATAGCGTTGCACCCACAGGTTTGTCTGAAATTGCTCTCAGCCGCCACCGGTTCGCGCACTATCTTTATACTGGCGGGCAAAGTCACCTTGCTATAACGGTGTCAGCAATGGAATAATGCTTTTCGCGTTTTCCGTGCTGATTTGCAGTTAAACAAGGAAAATTGCGGAATTAATAAGTTTGCCTGATGACGCAGACACGCAGCAATGGCGTAAGACGTAATGTGATATCAAGCAGTTAGCGGGCTGCGGATTGCAGCTTGGCCGGCAAATGGAATCAGATCTGGCGACATTATTCAGAAGCTGTTCCCTCAGTAAACGCGCTGTTTTCCATCAGGAAATACAGGCTACCGAAAAATGCGCCTCCATGCAGGCGACAACCGGGAGGTTGACGTCCCTGCGATAAGCCACGAGGCCATCGGTTCACTCCGGTCATGCGGTTCTTTTGTCCGCAGCTCTATCAATAATGTAAGTAAAAATAACGAGTAAGTTAAAGATGAAGAGAATGTTGATTAACGCGACTCAACAGGAAGAGTTGCGTGTCGCCTTGGTTGATGGCCAACGACTGTACGATTTGGACATCGAAAGTCCCGGTCATGAACAGAAGAAAGCGAATATCTACAAAGGTAAAATCACCCGTATTGAACCCAGTCTTGAAGCCGCTTTTGTTGATTATGGCGCCGAAAGACACGGTTTTCTCCCTCTCAAAGAGATCGCTCGCGAATATTTTCCCAGCAACTACTCCTCTCACGGTCGTCCCAACATCAAAGATGTCTTGCGCGAAGGTCAGGAAGTCATTGTTCAGGTAGATAAAGAAGAGCGAGGCAACAAAGGCGCGGCGCTGACGACCTTTATCAGCCTGGCCGGCAGCTATCTGGTTCTGATGCCGAACAACCCTCGCGCCGGCGGTATTTCACGCCGTATCGAGGGGGACGATCGAACCGAACTGAAAGAGGCGCTGGGCTCTTTACAGTTGCCCGACGGCATGGGGCTGATTGTGCGTACCGCCGGCGTGGGTAAATCCGCCGAGGCGCTGCAATGGGATCTGGCTTTCCGTCTGAAACACTGGGAAGCCATCAAGAAAGCGGCGGAAGGCCGTCCGGCTCCGTTCCTTATTCACCAGGAAAGCAACGTGATTGTGCGCGCTTTCCGCGACTATTTGCGTCCGGATATCGGTGAAATTCTGATCGACAACCCCAAGATCCTCGAGCGCGCCAAAGAGCATATCGCCGCACTGGGCCGCCCCGACTTCAGCAGTAAAATCAAACTTTACAGCGGTGAAATCCCGCTGTTCAGCCACTATCAGATTGAGTCCCAGATTGAATCCGCCTTCCAGCGCGAAGTGCGCCTGCCTTCAGGCGGCTCCATCGTTATCGATACCACGGAAGCCCTGACGGCGATCGATATCAACTCGGCGCGCGCGACGCGCGGCGGCGATATTGAAGAGACGGCGTTCAATACCAACCTGGAAGCGGCGGATGAAATCGCCCGCCAGCTGCGGCTGCGCGACCTGGGCGGACTGATCGTGATCGACTTTATCGATATGACGCCGGTGCGCCACCAGCGCGAAGTGGAAAACCGCCTGCGGGATTCCGTACGCCAGGATCGCGCCCGCATTCAAATCGGCCGGATTTCACGTTTCGGCCTGCTGGAGATGTCCCGCCAGCGCCTCAGCCCGTCGCTGGGCGAATCAAGCCATCACGTCTGCCCGCGCTGCGGCGGCACCGGCACCGTGCGCGATAATGAATCGCTTTCGCTGTCGATTCTGCGTCTGATTGAAGAAGAAGCGCTGAAGGAAAACACCAAAGAAGTTCACGCCATCGTCCCGGTGCAGATTGCCTCCTATCTGCTGAACGAGAAGCGTGATGCGGTCAACGCCATCGAAACCCGTCAGGGCGGCGTTCGCGCCATCATCGTTCCCCATGACGGTATGCAAACGCCGCACTATTCCGTGGTGCGCGTGCGCAAGGGCGAAGAGAAACCCACGCTCAGCTATCTGTTGCCGCAGCTGCTGGAAACCGAAGCGCAGCAATTGCAGGAAGAACAGACGGCAGAACGTAAACTGCCCGAACAGCCGGCGCTGGCCACCTTCACCATGCCTGACATGCCGGCGGAAGAGAAAGCGCCGGCGGTGGAAAAAGCCGCTGCGCCTGCCCAGGCGGCTCCTGCCCAGTCGGGGATCGTCAGCCGTTTCCTCGGCGCCCTGAAAGGCATTTTCGCCGCCGAACCGACGGTGGAAACCGTAGATACCGCGGATGAGAAGAAAAACGAGCCGGCGAACGCCGGTGATGCGCCACGTCAGGAACGTCGTCATTCGCGCCGTCAAGGCAATAACCGCCGCGATCGCGGGTCACGCGACAATCGTGAACCACGCGAAGATCAACGCCGCAACAAACGCCAGCAGCATAGCGAAGTCGTCGCTGAAACACCGGCGGTAGAAGTAACTGAAAAAGCCGCCGTCGACGAACAGCCGCGTCGTGAACCGCGCGCGGAGCGTCAGCGTCGTCGTCCGGATGAAAAACGCCAGCAGCAGGAAGTGAAGGCGCAAAACGCGGTTATCGAGGCCGCGGTCGACGCACCGGAAGAGAGCATCGACGAACAGGATAAGCCCGCGCAGGTTATGCCGCGCCGTCAGCGTCGCCATCTGACGCAGAAGATCCGCGTGCAATCCGCAAGCGATGACGCGGTTGAAGAGGTGACGCCGGCACTGGCGGTTGAAACGACGCCGGTGCAGTCCAATCCCGTCGATGAACAGATTGTCACTGACAATGACGAGGCGGAAAATACCTCGGCCTTTGACGCCAACCGCGGCGCCAACGCCGAAAACGGTGGAATGCCGCGCCGCTCGCGCCGTTCACCGCGCCATCTGCGCGTTAGCGGTCAGCGTCGTCGTCGTTACCGTGATGAGCGTTATCCATTGCAGTCGCCGATATCCTTGGAATACGCCTCCGCTTCGCCGGAAATCGCGTCGGGTAAAGTATGGATTAGCTATCCTGTCGCGCAATCCCCGCAGTTGGAGCAGGCCGAGGAGCAGGCAGCGGAAGAGAATATCGTTTCTGCCGCCACGCCTCTGCTGCCGGCCGTGGTGGATGCCGCCGTCCCGGTTATCGAGACCGTAACACAGCAAACGCCGACGGTAGAAGCGGAGCCGGCGAGCGCAGCGGATGAGACGATTACCGCGGCGGCTAAAGCGGAGCAGGCTGAAGAAGTCGTGCCGCCAGCAGCGCAAGAGCCCGCGCCTCTGGCCGTGGAAGAACCATCGGCCGCGGACCAAACGGACACGCCGGCGGATGAAGCCGCGGTTAGTGAGACGGCGGCGCTGGATGACGCCACCGTTGCGGCAACCGACGCAACCGAGGAAATTTCTGCTGCAGAGGCGCCGATTGACGCTAGCGCGGCCGTTGAAACAGCCTTAGAGACACCGGCCGATGTTGCTGTCGAAACAGCCTTGGAGACGCCGGCCGATATCGCTGTTGAAACGGTCTCGGAGACGCCGGCGGATGCGGCTGTCGAAACAGCCTCGGAGACGCCGGCGGATGCAGTGATTTCTCTGCCGCAGGCGGTCGAGGAGGAAAAAACGCCGGCGGCTGAAGCTGAGGCAGGTTCCCCGGCGCGCGATACGGCGGCGGCAAGCCCCGCGGTCGAGTCGCCTGCCGAGGCGGCCGTTCAGCCAACTCAGGTCGACGCCGGCGCTTCCGCTGCGCCTCGCTATAAGCTTCACGCGGCGGCGCCGATGACGAAAGCCCCGGCCCCGGACTATCAGCCGGAACCGGCGCGTCAAAGCGACTGGCGGCGTCCTGAGTATCAGTTTGCCGGCAAAGGCGCCGCCGGCGGCCACGCGGCAGTTAACCAGGCTACGGCGCCGGCGACCAAACCGCCGGCGGTAAGCGAATAATCCGCCGCGTTGCCAATAGCACAAAACACCCGCCAATCGGCGGGTGTTTTATTATGACTTGCTGACAGCGAGCTGAACTCTGCTCCCTTTTTATCAGTCCAGATATTGCAGCAGCTTTATCTCCATCGCGGTGGTTTTCCCTGCAAGCTGGGACACCAGATGCTGAAAGTGCTCGCTCTGTTCATGCTCGTCCAGCAGCGCCTGACTTTTCCAGCGCTCAAAAAAGACAAAGGCTCCCGGCTTGCCGATCTCTTCATGCAGATCGTATTGCAAGTTGCCCGGCTCCTGACGGCTGGGCGCCACAACTTGCTTCACTGCGGCGCCAACCTCTTCAATAAACTCGGCTTTAGCCTGTAAACTGGCAACGATGCGGATTTCCATGGTAGTCCTTATTTAATTTACAAAAGATAAGGTATGAAATGCCTATCCGTGGTTAATTTCAAGCATTCATCAACAAACGGATGCATTCAACAAGCTTTGCCCTTATTCTTATTCCCCGCCGTATCAGTCCCGAAACCCACTGACCGCCGGAGCCACATTTCATGACCGCACTGCCCGAGACGCTGAAAATCCCCCGCCCTGACGACTGGCACCTTCATTTACGCGACGATCGGATGCTGGAAACCGTTCTTCCGTACACCAGCCGTTTTTTCGGCCGAGCCATCGTGATGCCCAATCTGACGCCGCCCATCACCAGCGTGGCGAGCGCCATCGCCTATCGGCGGCGCATTCTTGCTGCAATCCCCGAGGGGGATAATTTTCAGCCGTTGATGACCTGCTACCTGACCGACTCGCTGGACGCCGCCGAGATCGCCGGCGGCTTTGAGCAAGGCGTTTTCACCGCCGCAAAATTATATCCGGCCAATGCCACCACCAACTCCAGTCACGGCGTAACCGACATCGCCACTATCCACCCGATACTGGAAAAGATGCAAAATATCGGCATGCCGCTGTTGGTTCATGGCGAAGTGACCGATCCCGCGGTAGATATTTTTGATCGCGAAGCCCGGTTTATCGAGTCCGTGATGGAGCCGCTGCGTCGACGGTTTCCCGAGTTGAAAGTGGTCTTCGAGCACATTACCACCAAAGAAGCCGCGCAGTATGTCGTCTCCGGTAATGAGTATCTTGCCGCCACCATTACCCCCCAGCATTTAATGTTCAACCGCAACCATATGCTGGTTGGCGGAATTCGCCCACATCTGTTCTGCCTGCCCATCCTGAAAAGGAATACTCATCAGCAGGCGCTGCGTGATGCCGTCGCCAGCGGCTGTAACCGGCTTTTTCTCGGCACCGACTCCGCTCCCCATGCCAGACACCGTAAAGAATCCGCCTGCGGCTGTGCCGGGGTGTTTAATGCGCAGGCGGCATTAAGCGCCTACGCGACCGTTTTTGATGAGATCAATGCGTTGGACAAACTGGCGGCGTTTTGTTCATTGAACGGCCCGCATTTTTATGGTTTGCCGGTGAATGAGGACTGGATCGAACTCTACCGCAGTCCGGTGACCTTCCCGGAGGAAATTTCACTGGGGAATGAATCATTGATTCCCTTTCTCGCGGGACAACGCCTTGGCTGGTCCGTTCGCAACGCTTAGGTGATAACCTGATTCAGTCAGCGATGAATTTTTCTTCACCGCTTGTCCTCCCTGCTTAATAACTGTATAAATAAACAGTTAAACACCGGAGGCAATTATGCGTGTAGACATTACCATAGCGAAGTCATCCCCTTTGCCGGCAGGCGCCATTGAGGCGCTGACCAATGAACTGGGACGGCGTATTCATGTGCAGTACCCCGATATCCCGGTTCAGGTTCGTTACGCGGCGGGCAATAGCCTTACCGTGCTGGGCGCCGGCAAAGATGACAAAGAGCGTATATCCGAAATTCTGCAAGAAACCTGGGAAAGCGCGGACGACTGGTTTATACCTGAATAATCGCGTCGGCATATTTCATGCCATGCACCGCAAGACTGGCTCTCGCTTTATGCGTCGCGTTCTGGCATGTTGTGTAGTCTATTGAAAAATTTGGTTATACGCGGTAACAACCATTGGTACCGGGCATTTCACCACCGTGTTAGTTATGACTGAGGATAGCGATTATGGCAGTAGAAAAACCAGAAGAAGCAATGACATTCGGTGAGCTGCTGGAGTTGATCGGGGCACAGCAGCGGAAAATTGACGCATTGGAGCTTGCCTTTTCATCTCTGGTCTTCTGTCTTGATGAAAAAGCAAACCAGTTGCTGATCCACAATCTGAAGCTGGAATCGCAAAATGAGAATCGGGATCCCTTGATGAAAAAACATCTTGCCCACTTCGCCGCCACGCTGGAGAAAAACGCCGGTTTAAATAGCGAATAGCGCTGTTATCTCTCCCTATTCCTCGCCCCAGTCTGGGACAAATAAATGCGCGCTCCAGACTGTTTAATTATCGCCCAACGCTTTTTTTTGCAGTTTTTTTGAAAATATTTCCCATAAATCAAATAAGCGGCGATATACTAATAAAGCTCTTCTAAATAAGGAGCCACCTTAAACCTCGTTAGTCACTCATGTTGGTAACTAGTCAATAAGGGGTATTTATGGATAGAAAAAATGAAGTTATTCAGACACATCCTCTTGTAGGTTGGGACATCAGTACCGTTGACAGTTATGACGCCATGATGATCCGTTTACACTATTTATCCACCTCGGATCAGGCTCCAGATGAAGCGCAAGTTGACCGGACGTTATGGTTAACGACGGATGTAGCCAGACAGCTTATACATATACTTGAAGCCGGCATTGCCAAGATTGAATCAACAGACTGTCAGACGCTTGATTATCGCAAGCATTAACCATTGATATTGCTGTTAATATTATTTTATACCAGATTTATCGATTTTTTGCTTCACAACCGCCCATAACAACACCGTCTTTATGACGGTGTTGTTATTTTAAACGCCAGCCGCCATTTTCCCTTTCTTCGCCCTCGCCGTTCATTGAAAGCCAGAGCTCAGGCTCGCCGCCGATAGTGACCCGTTACATAATTATTCAGCGAATAAGATAGAGGGTGAACGTTGATATTTCTGTCCGCCGCTATCCCGCGCGCTATCGCTTTTGAAAAGTCAGGCCCTGCCGGTTTTATTTTCTTTCTTAATTGCAATAATTAGATTGAATAAGATATGAATTTAAATTCAAAAAAACTGTTCAAGGTTGCGTTATTGTTATGATTGGCAATTTTATATTGATTTTGTGTTTCTAGCTGTTTAGTTTTGCCCCAGTATTCACGTTACCTGATAAGGAGTCATCAACATGCTTTGGCGTAATACCTCGTCGCGTTACGGTCATATCAGCATTCTTCTCCATTGGGCATCCGCGCTGACCATTTATGGCATGTTTGCGCTAGGGCTGTGGATGGTAACGTTGGGATATTATGATGTGTGGTATCACCGCGCGCCCGAAATCCATAAAAGCATCGGAATGTTGCTTTTCGCCGTGATGATCTTCCGGGTTATCTGGCGTTTCATTTCTCCCCCGCCACGACCGCTAAGCAGTTATTCCACCTTTACCCGCATCAGCGCCACGCTGGCGCACCTTACCCTCTACGTCGTGCTGTTTGCGATACTTATCAGCGGTTATCTGATATCCACGGCAGAGGGACAACCGATTTCAGTTTTTGGCTGGTTTTCTATTCCGGCTACAGTAAGCGGCCTGACGGATCAGGCCGATATTGCCGGCACCGTGCATCTTTATCTTGCCTGGGTGGTGGTAGCTCTGTCAGTACTGCACGGTTTGGCCGCATTAAAGCACCACTTTATAGATGGTGATACGACGTTGAAACGGATGTTGGGTCGCCACATCCCTTAACTTTCTGGATTTATGGAGAAATACCAATGCTGAAGAAAACACTACTGGGCCTGACCGCCTTTTCCCTGCTGGCTTCCGCCGGAGCGGCCCTGGCCGCCGATTACAAGTTCGACAAGGAAGGTCAGCACGCGTTTATTCAATTCCGCATCAACCATCTGGGCTATAGCTGGATTTATGGCGGCTTTAACGATTTTGACGGGGGTTTTACTTTTGATGAAAAGAACCCCGCGGCTGATAAGGTGAATGTCACCATCAACACCAACAGCGTCGATACCAACCACGCCGAGCGCGACAAGCATATCCGCAGCGCGGACTTCCTGAATGTGTCCAAGTTCCCGCAAGCCACCTTCACCTCCACGGAAGTGAAAAAAGACGGAGATGAGTACGATATCACCGGCGACCTGACCTTAAACGGCGTAACCAAACCGGTTAAGCTGGACGCAAAACTGATCGGCCAGGGTAGCGACCCCTGGGGAAACTATCGCGCCGGCTTTGAAGCGGAAGGAACCATCAAGCTGAAAGACTTTAATATCACCACCGACCTGGGACCCGCGTCTCAAGAGGTTGAATTGATCATTTCCGTCGAAGGCGTGCGTCAGAAATAAACGCCTGGCGCCACGTGCGATTAAAGCCCTTTCAGTTATATGAAAGGGCTTTTTAATATCATTCCTTTGCCTTCCCCTCCGCGGGCGATGAAGGAATACCTAATGTGGATTGCAATAATCCCTTCGATTTATTAAAAATCTTCATGCCGTTTTCACGGCCGCTGCGGCGGGCGCGTTGCTCTTCCAGCGGCAATTGCCGCTCTTGCTGGCAGGCCGCGCTACAGCAGCCGGCATATTTTTCCGCGCACGCCGGGCACTGGATAAACAACAGATGGCAGCCTTCATTACGGCAGTTGGTATGGCTGTCGCAAGCGGCGCCGCACTGATGACAATGGGCGATCACCTCATCGGAAATGCGTTCGCCCAGCCGTTCATCAAAAACAAAGTTTTTGCCGATAAATTTCAGCGGCAGCCCTTGAGCTTTTGCCTGACGGGCATACTCGATAATGCCGCCCTCAACATGGTAAACATGTTTAAAACCGTGATGGAGCATATAAGCGCTCGCCTTCTCACAGCGGATCCCCCCGGTACAGTACATGACGATATTTTTATCCCGCTGATGATCGAGCATCTCCACCGCCATCGGCAGCTGCTCGCGGAAGGTATCCGAGGGGATTTCCAGCGCGTTCTCAAAGTGTCCGACCTCGTACTCATAATGATTACGCATATCGACGAATAGCGTATCGGGGTCGTCCGCCATGGCGTTGACCTGTTCGGCCTGCAGATACTGCCCGACGTGCGCCGGATTAAAGGTTGGGTCATCAATGCCGTCGGCCACAATGCGGTCGCGAACTTTCATGCGCAGAACCCAGAATGATTTGCCGTCATCGTCCAGCGCAATATTCAGCCGCACCTGGTCAAGCGCGGGATGGGCGGCGAACAGTACGTTTTTAAAGGCGGCGAACCGATTATTCGGCACGCTGATCTGCGCATTGATACCTTCCGCCGCAATATAGATGCGGCCAAATACCTTGAGTGGCGCAAACTGGGTATACAGACGATCGCGGAACGCCCTGGGATCGTCTAGCGTGAAATATTTATAGAAAGAGACTGTAGTACGCGGCTCGGTTTCAGCCAGCATGCGCGCTTTCAGCTCCTCATTGGAAACCCGGTTATGTAACACTGGCATGGTGTACTTTCCTGTCTTCATTGAGGTTAATCGTTACCGCTCAGCGCCGGATTTATCCTGATCGGCGCAACGGCCCGGCATCATACCTGATAGCGCAATCGCTGTCAGGAGGTGAAATTGATGGCGGGATATGAATGCTTATAGTAAAAGATCGAGCAAAGCGACCGTCTGGATACGAGGCCCGGCATCAGCGGCTGGCCGGACCTATCCATCCTGATGCCGGCAACGATTACCAACCGCCGGTTGTTGATGTTATTATATATTCACTTGTTTTTTGTATAAAAATCGGGCTATAGCGCCTCACAAATTTGTTTTCCCATGAAAGTGCCGCAATACTCTATCCTGTCGAGTGGAGATTCCATTTATTCTTTTGCAAGTCGAGTGCCTGCACGCACCAGAATTTGATACTGAGACCATGACACAAATCCCTGTTTTTAATCGTTCACTATTGCACCCGCGTTATTGGTTAACCTGGCTGGGCGTCGGCATGCTTTATCTGGTGGTATTTCTACCTTATCCCCTGCTGTATCGTATCGGCACCGGTCTCGGTCATCTGTCGGTACGCCTGCTGCCGCGTCGTGTTGAAATCACCACCCGCAATCTTGAGCTATGTTTTCCGGATATGCCGCCCGCCGAGCGCAAGGAATTGGTCAGAAAAAACTTTGAGGCCGTTGGGATGGGGATACTTGAAACCGGCATGGCCTGGTTCTGGCCCGACTGGCGTATAGAACGCTGGTTTACGGTAAAAGGACTTGAGCATATCCGGCGGTTACGTGAGGAAAATCAGGGTATCTTGCTGATCGGTCTGCATTTTCTGACGCTGGAACTGGGCGCTCGCATCTTCGGTATTCATAATGCCGGCATTGGCGTCTATCGTCCTAACGATAATAAAGTGATTGACTGGCTGCAGACCTGGGGAAGAATGCGCTCCAACAAATCGATGCTCGACCGGAAGGATCTGAAAGGCATGATCCGGGCGCTTAGACAGGGTGAAATTATCTGGTACGCGCCCGATCATGATTATGGTCCGCGCAGCAGCGTATTCGTACCGCTGTTTGCCGTTGATAAAGCCGCCACCACGGTGGGAAGCTATATGCTGGCCAAAGCGGCCAAGCCGGCCATTGTGCCTTTTGTGCCGCGCCGCCTGCCGCGAGGCAGGGGCTATGAGCTGCTGATTCAGCCGGTTGAGACGGGCATTCCTCTCGCCAGCGAAGCCGCCGCCGCGACCTGGATGAATAAGATTGTCGAGCGAAATATCCTGTTGGCGCCCGATCAGTATATGTGGTTGCATCGCCGTTTTAAAACCCGCCCGGACGGCGAAGCATCGCTCTATTAACCCTGATAAAGCGACCATCCACGGCGCGCCGTGGATGGTCTTCAGCCTGACTCCGGCTTATGATGATTATCTTGCCGATATCATTTAAGCGGCTCATACTTAATAGATAGCCTGTTATGCAATAACTGATTTTTACCTTTTTGCCTGCCCTCACCCATAAAAACAGCAATACGTTAACGGAAACTTATGACACCAGAAGCGGAGCCTATTGATTGGAAGCGTAATCTTTATGTTGCCTGGTTAGGCTGTTTTTTCACTGGAGCCGCATTCAGCCTGGTCATGCCGTTTCTTCCGCTCTACGTTGAACAGCTTGGCGTCACCGGTCACGAAGCGCTGAATATGTGGTCCGGCGTGGTTTTCAGCATTACCTTTCTCTTCTCCGCCATCGCCTCCCCTTTTTGGGGACGACTCGCCGACCGCAAGGGCCGTAAGCTGATGCTGTTACGCTCCGCGCTGGGTATGTGCATCGTGATGATACTTATGGGCCTGGCGCAAAATATATGGCAATTCCTGTTCCTGCGCGCCGCCCTCGGTATTCTGGGCGGGTTTGTTCCCAACGCCAATGCATTAATCGCCACTCAGGTTCCGCGCAATAAAAGCGGATGGGCGCTGGGAACGCTGTCAACCGGCGCCGTGAGCGGTGCGCTTATCGGCCCTCTGATCGGCGGCTATCTGGCGGATACCTATGGCTTACGCCCGGTATTTTTCATCACCGCCGCGGTGCTGTTTATCTGCTTTCTGATCACCCTGATCTACGTTCGGGAACGTTTTACCACCATCCGTAAAAAAGACATGCTCAGCGGCCGTCAGGTGATGACGTCGCTGAAAAACCCCAAGCTGGTATTAAGTCTGTTTATTACCACGTTGATTATTCAGGTCGCCACGGGATCGGTGTCGCCGATACTCACGCTATTCGTTCGCGATTTAGCCGGGCATACGCAAAATTTGGCCTTTATCAGCGGTATGATCGCCGCCATTCCCGGCGTATCCGCGCTTATCAGCGCGCCGAGATTGGGAAAGTTGGGCGACAGAATCGGCCCGGAGCGCATTCTGATCGCCATGCTGGTTATATCGGTTTTATTGTTGATTCCAATGGCCTTTGTTCAGACACCCTGGCAGTTGGGCGTGCTTCGTTTCCTGCTGGGGGCGGCGGACGGGGCGTTACTGCCGGCGGTGCAGACATTGCTGATTTATCATTCATCCAACCAGGTCGCCGGACGGATATTCAGCTATAACCAGTCGTTCCGCGATGTGGGCAATGTGGCGGGCCCGCTGATCGGCGCATCCATCTCCGCGACCTACGGTTTCCGGGCGGTGTTTATCGTTACCGCGCTGGTTGTGCTGCTCAACGTGATTTACTCCTGGCGAAGTTTACAGCGCCGTTCCTAAAGAATTGAGCTGCCGGGGGATTAATCCGCCAGGCCGGGCGTTGTTATCCCATCGGCGGCTAACCCCACCCCAACCCTCCCCTTCGCAGGGGAGGGAGCAACGATTGTAGCTCCTCCCCCTGGCAAGGGGGAGGCTGGGAGGGGGTCATCAACCTAAAAGCGATTAACCCTTGATAACCGGCGGCGGTAATTCGCGGTAATAGTCGGACCACGCCGCGTACCGTTCCGGCTGCTGCCATAAGCGGTAATGGAGACGGGATATCGTCACCGGATCGCTTAACAGCGCCAGGCGCTGGTTATTGTCGACCTCTTGCGGTGTGCGCCCCAGCGCACCGTTGACGTTCTGCTCGCGTACCGCTTCAATCGCCTGGCTGAAACGATGACGGGCAGTGGCCATCGCGCTGGCCAGCGCATTGATCGACGGATCAAAAACCGCCTGAATAAAGCCATGCTCCAGTTTGCGCTGACGATTCAACCGGCAATACTCATCGGTGGCCACGAGTTCGCGCGGCGGTTCGTATTCCTCAGGGATCAGCAACAGTTTGGCGCGTTTACAAGCCAGCCCCAGCGTGGCGCGGCTGGAATAAACCGAGACAAACGGCGAAAGAATCAATGAGAAGACGATCGGCGAAAGCCACCACAGGAAACGCAGATCCAGCCACGCCATCCCTATCGCCCAAACCAGCCCCAGGGTTAATTGGGAACCGTGGCGAATAAAGGCTTCCTTCCAGGGGGTGGCGTCGTCGTCACGCTGCGGCGATTTCCACTGTACCGACCACCCAAGGAAAGCGCTAACCACAAAGACGGTATGAAACAGCATTCTGACCGGCGCCAGCAGCACGGAGAACAGCATCTCTATCAGCAGGGAAATAAACAGCCGGAAAGCGCCGCCATAGGCCTTCGCGCCTTTGGCGCAAATCAGAATCACGCTTAATAATTTCGGTAAAAACAGCAGCACCAGCGTGGTGGAGAATAGCGCGATAGCCAACTCCGGACGCCACTGCGGCCATACCGGAAATAGCTGTCTGGGCTGCAGAAAGTACTGCGGTTCCATCAGGGTATGCACCACCTGCAAAGCCGTCGACAGCATCAGGAACATAAACCATAGCGGCGCCGACAGGTAAGACATCACCCCGGTCAGAAATACCGCCCTGTGAACCGGGTGCATGCCTTTAACCAGGAACAGCCGGAAGTTCATCAGGTTGCCGTGACACCAGCGGCGATCGCGTTTCAGCTCATCCAGCAGGTTAGGCGGCAACTCTTCATAGCTGCCCGGCAGGTCATAGGCGATCCACACCCCCCATCCGGCACGGCGCATCAATGCCGCTTCGACAAAGTCATGGGAAAGGATGGCGCCGGCGAACGAACCCTCGCCCGGCAACGGCGCCAGCGCGCAGTGCTCGATAAAGGGTTTCACCCGGATAATGGCGTTGTGGCCCCAGTAATGGGATTCGCCCAGTTGCCAAAAATGCAGCCCGGCGGTAAATAACGGACCGTAGACGCGGGTGGCGAACTGTTGACAACGCGCATACAGCGTATCCATGCCCGACGCTTTCGGCGAGGACTGGATAATCCCCGCGTTCGGATTCGCTTCCATCAGCCGGACGAGAGAGGTCAGACATTCGCCGCTCATGACGCTGTCCGCATCCAGAATAACCATATAGCTGTACTGGCTGCCCCAACGGCGGCAGAAATCATCAATGTTGCCGCTCTTGCGTTTTACCCGGCGGCGGCGGCGGCGATAAAAGATTCGTCCCGCCCCGCCCACATCCCGGCAAAGCTCCATCCAGGCTTTCTGCTCGGCGACGCAGGTATCCGCATCGTTACTGTCGCTCAACACATAGATATCGAAGTGATCGAGCATCCCGGTGGCGGCCACGGATTCATAGGTGGCGCGCAGGCCGGCAAAAACCCGCGCGACATCCTCGTTGCAGATAGGCATGATAAGCGCGGTACGATGTTCCGGATTGAGCGGCTCATCGCCAACCGTGGTGGAAGAGATGCTGTACTTATCCCGTCCGATCAGCAGTTGCAGAAACCCCATCAGGGCGGTCCAGAAACCGGCGGAAACCCAGCAGAACAGCACCGCGAACAGCACAAGAATGCCGCTCTGCAACACATACGGCAGCAGTTGCAGGAAAGATTGCATCAACGGCTGACCGGCCATTTCAAACGGATCGATCAGCGCCCAGCCTTGATAAGGCAGGATGGTTTTCATATACCAGGTGGCAATCGCCGTCTGAAAAAGCGTCAGAATCAGCAGGATATAACGCCGTACCGTCCCCACTAAGCGCCATCGGTTTTCAGCGATGGTCTCTTCTGGGGTAGTGTGATGGCGAGGCGGCACCGTCCGGCCCAGTAAACTTTCCCACCAGCGAACCAGCGGATTAGTACGCCAGACATCGGGAAACATGGAGGAACGCGCGATCGTCGGCATCGCCTTCAATGCGGTCCGCCCTTGCGTATCCTTGCCCAGTTGAGCGCCGTTATTCAGGCCGTCGGGCCAGGCCATTTCCAGACGAGCCTGAACCGAACTCAGCGCGGCATCTTCTTCCGCCTGAGCCTGGACCTGGTCGTCGCCGGCCAATGCCTGATGCAATGCCGATTGATCGATAATCTCTGACGGTGAGAGCTTTTCACGCAGAACCCTCGCCTGCTCGGCAGGCAAGGGCAATTTCTCGATGTAATCGAGAGAGGAAGTTGACTTATTCATTGGCAGGTAGCTGATAACTCCAGGTTTCAGTCAATGTTGTTTCACCATTAATCAGCGCAGCCCGCATTTCCGTTGGCTGTTTCGTGTCTTTCACGCGCAAACGCAGCGTCAAACGCCAGCCGTGGGTCACCGGGTTATAGCGAACGCTGCTTTCAACAATCTCGCCGTTTTCGCCGATACTGACCTGAGA
This sequence comes from Brenneria tiliae, assembly GCF_023347575.1. Classification (NCBI taxonomy): domain Bacteria; kingdom Pseudomonadati; phylum Pseudomonadota; class Gammaproteobacteria; order Enterobacterales; family Pectobacteriaceae; genus Brenneria; species Brenneria tiliae. Next base: position 223,090 of record NZ_JAKPCB010000099.1, read on the forward strand.
GGCAACGGGGGTTGCCTCATCCAGCGCTTTTAGCGTCGGTCCGACAAAGTCCACGATAAAAGCAATAGTGCCATCGGGCTGACGGATCAGGTTCGACTGTTTAACATCCCCGGTGGAGCGACGGGTCTGCTGAACATAGGCGACATCTGGTGAATGCAGTTTCTCTTCATCGCGGGTGAAACGCAGGCGATATTTCAGCTCCAGAGGCTTGCCGGTTTCAGGCAACACGTCCGGGGTCCAGAAAGCGACGATATTGTCGTTGGTTTCATCCGCCGTCGGAATTTCAACCAGCTCGACCTTACCTTTGCCCCACTCGCCTTTCGGTTCAATCCAGCCGCTGGGACGCAGATCGTAGCGATCGTCAAGATCTTCATAAGCGGAGAAAGCGCGGCCGCGCTGCAGCAAACCAAATCCTTGCGGATTTTCCACCGCATAGGTACTCACCGCCAGATGCCGGGGATTATTCAAGGGCCGCCAAATCCACTCGCCGTTGCCGGCGTGAATCGACAAGCCGTTTGAATCATGCAGCGCCGGGCGGTAGTTCTGCGTTGAAGTGGGCTGATTCGGCCCGAACAAATACATACTGGTAAGCGGCGCCACGCCCAGCTTACCGACCTTGTCCCGCAGGAAGACTTTGGCCTGAACGTCAATAACGCTGTCGCCCCCCGGATAGACCACAAAGCGATAGGCGCCCGTCGCGCGCGGCGAATCAAGCAATGCGTAGATCACCAGGTGTTTATCGTTCGGTTTCGGCTGTTCGATCCAGAACTCGCGAAAGCGCGGAAACTCTTCACCGGAAGGCAGCGCGGTATCAATAGCCAGCCCGCGAGCGGACAGGCCGTAAACCTGGCCTTTACCGACCACACGGAAATAACTGGCGCCCAGCATACTGACAATTTCATCGTCTTTATCCGCTATATTAATCGGATAGAGAACTTTAAAACCGGCGAAACCAAGGTTTTTCACCGTTTCGGGATCGTGATTGACCGAGCCAAAATTAAAGTAATCTGCCGAATATTTAATCTCGTTTACCGTTGTGGCAGTCACTTCATTAATTTTTACCGGCGTATCAAAATACATCCCCTGATGATAGAACTGTAATTTGAACGGCGTCTGCAACGTATTCCAGTATGATTTTTCGTGATTGAATACAATTTGCTGATAGTCGGCAAATTTCATATCACGCAGCGGTGCCGGAAGATTGCTCTTCGGCGCTTCAAAACTTTTCGCCGCCAACTTCTCCGCCTGTTGAGCAACATCGTCAATCGAAAATGCCCAAGCCGGCGCGGCGCTTAACGACAACACGACGACCGCTGAAAGCCAGCGAAGGCCGACGGCCCGCTTTTTAAATCCACATTTATTAACCAGCACAACTCCCCCTGTACGTGTGCTTCAAATTAAATCCATAGTAATGGATAAGTTAGCTTTCCGACAACTTGATAAAGGTATGGTTCATCATAATAGGTCAGCGTTTGAGCAACGAGAGCGCCAATAGATGATAAACCGGTCCCGCGTTTACGCAAAGAGCAACCCATCCCTCAATCCGGACAGCATCAGTAAGACTTTATTGTTTGAAAAAATTGAAAATTACTCCCCAAAAGACCAACTAAGAAAAATCTTAATAATTTTTAAGCATACCTATCCATAAAATATCGGATATCCGTACTATCTGGCTGCAGGAATATTCCGTTTATCGAACCGGGTAATTTATCCATCCGCACCACGCATGGAACGCGACGGGCCGTATTTATGTAATAACACGTGATGCCGTTTATTCACAGGAAACATGTGGTAAACAAACATTTGTATAACGAAAACCGCACGGATAAGGTACAGTATCCGTCACTGAATTCGATACGGCTTACATCATCTCGCTATGCTTTTGTCCCTGTTGCGACGACGACGTTTTCCAGCCTGGCTCGCTATCTTCGCCACGCTGACCATTTTCATTGCGCCAGTGATTTCACAAACGCTGGCGCACCACGATCGCGCTATCAGTCAAACCTTAAGCATAGCAACGGCTTCAGCAGAGCATCATCACGCCGGACATCAAATTTCCGGCGCGCGTCATGGTCAAACGCCCCCTTCTTCTCACCCCCAGCCCGTATCAATGATGGATCATGCGGCCTGCGGCTATTGCGTTCTCTTTTCTTACACCCCGGCGTTGGCTGACGTCGGCGGCATTATCCTTGCACTAACGCCGACTCTATCCCGTACCCGGGCGATAGCCTTCTCCTCCCGCATCATCCCGCTAACGCGATTTGTCTCGCCCGCGCCGCGCGCGCCCCCTTACTGAATATATATCAGTAAGCCTACGGGCATTTCTCCAGCAAACCAGACAACGATACCTTTTACAGGTATGGCGTTGGTTCTGGTCATTTTCCTGCCAACCGACTTCAGAAGGTGTTTTATGCCGCATTCCAAAACTCAGGCATCGCCGCCCGCGGCCGCGTTATCCGGGATAATGCCGTCAGACGCCGTATCACCACGTGCCGCGATGATCGCCTTATTTATCCGTCTTCATTTTTATATCGGTATTTTTGTCGGGCCTTTTATTTTCATTGCCGCGCTTACCGGTACGCTATACGTACTGACGCCGCAAATTGAAAACCGGCTTTACGCTCATCAGCTTTTTACCCAAAGTCATGGCGCGCCCCAATCGCTGGAAGCGCAGATCCTGGCCGCCCAGACGGCGCTGGGACATCGCCATAAGGCGCAATTAACCGCGCTGCGCCCCGCGGCCGCACCGGGCGAAACCACCAGGGTGATGTTCGCCTCTCCTGAACTGGGGCCGTCGGAAAGCAGGGCTATCTTTATCGATCCCGCATCGCTGGAAATTCGCGGCGATGAAACCGTCTATGGCACCAGCGGTATCCTGCCTTTCCGTACCTGGCTTGATTACCTGCATCGGGGATTATTGCTCGGTGATATCGGGCGAAATTACAGTGAACTTGCCGCCTCCTGGCTATGGGTCGCTGCGTTGGGCGGGGTGCTAATCTGGGGAGCCACCCGGCATTCGGCGACCACGGGCAGACGGCGTAATAAAAAAGCGCCGCGGACGCCGGCGGCGCAAAAGCGGCGTTTGCGCCGCTGGCATACCGTTATGGGACTATGCCTGCTGCTTGGCCTGCTGTTTTTTTCCGCCACCGGCCTGACCTGGTCAAAATGGGCCGGCAGCAATATTTCGGTGGCGCGTAGCCTGTTAGGCTGGCAAACCCCGGCGGTGAAAACCCAGCTTATCGGCGAACCTGCGACGCTATCGGCCCATCACCATGGCGCCGATAGCCACCCTACTATGCCCGCGGATATGCCCGCGGATGAACATGCGGAGCATCACGCCCCGATGCCGATGCCTCAGGCTGTCGATAATCCCCCTGAAATGTTTGATCGGGTATTGGCCATAGCCAGAGACGCGGGCATTGATGCCAAAAAAATCGAAATAAAACCCGCGTCCAGACCCGGCCAGGCGTGGACAGTTTCAGAAATTGACCGCGCCTGGCCGACGCAGGTTGATGCGGTTGCCATTAATCCCGCGACGCTGGAGATCGTCGACAAAACGGATTTCACCACCTTTCCGCTGGCCGCCAAACTGACCCGCTGGGGGGTTGATGCGCATATGGGCGTATTGTTCGGCCTGCCGAATCAGATTCTGTTGGCCGCTTTCGGTCTCGGCCTCTGTACCATGATTGTCTGGGGATACCGGATGTGGTGGCTGCGGCGGCCACGGCACGGCGACGGCAATAATCCGGTTAAAACGCTGACCGGCGCGCTCTTGCAGGTGAATTTTTTCTCCAGGGTACTGCTGGTAGCCGTCAGTTGCCTGCTGGCGATATGCCTGCCGGTGATGGGCGTCAGTTTGCTGCTCTTTATATTGATTGACGTTATTCGCTGGCAGCGGAGTCGAACGGTAACGCGTCAGACGGCGCTTGATTAAAAAGCGACGGATGCGCTTTTAAGCGTCGCCGGCGAGCGCCTGAAAGGCGGCAGGCAGGAAAAGCCCGCCATTGGATTAGGCAATGGCGGGCAGAAATGGTAAGGAATAATGCCGGATTAGCTTAAAACGCCGCCCAATCCGCCAGTTCTCCCGCTTTCTTCTCTTTCGCGGGAACGGTCTCTTCCGGGGAGGGCAGAACCGCCGTTGCCGCTTTTCTGTCTGATGCCGCTCCCGTATACGCCGAACCCAGTTTAAACACGCTGACCGTTTGGGTAAGGCTATGCGCCTGATCCTGTAGAGAGAGCGCCGCGGCGGCGGATTCTTCAACTAATGCCGCGTTTTGCTGGGTCGTGGTGTCAATCTGCCCCACGGCCAGGTTAATCTGGTTAATGCCGTCGCTCTGTTCACGACTCGCCTGAGCAATTTCACTGATGATGCCGTTAACGCCCTGAACATTGGTCACCAGTGAATTCATCGTGACGCCGGTGTCCTCTACCAGCCCCATACCGTCCTGAACCTTCTTGAAGGAATCATCGATCAACTCTTTAATCTCTTTGGCGGCGGTAGCGCTTCTTTGCGCCAAGGCGCGAACCTCGCTGGCGACGACGGCGAATCCCCGCCCCTGCTCGCCCGCCCTCGCCGCCTCTACCGCGGCATTCAGTGCCAGGATATTCGTCTGGAAAGCGATGCCGTCAATCACGCCGATAATTTCGGCCATGCGCTGCGACGAATCCCGGATGCCGCGCATTTCCTGCGTCACTTTCTCCATCATTGCGCCGCTTTTCTTCACGGTTTCCGAGGTGTCGGCGGCCAGCTCGGTGGCCTGCAGCGTATTGTCGGCGGTATTTTTTATCGTCGACGTCAACTGTTCCATCGACGACGCCGTTTCCTCCAGCGAACTGGCCTGCTCCTCCGTTCTGGCGGAAAGATCCTGGTTACCGGCCGCAATCTGCGATGCCGCGCTGGAAATCGTCTCCGCGCCGTCCCGCACCTGGCTGACGATTTGCCGCAGGCTGATATTCATATTATGCAACGCCGTCAGCAACATCCCGGCTTCATCTTTACGGGTGACACGGATTTGCGAGGTTAAATCGCCTTTAGAGACATTCTCCGCGATCGCCAACGCTTCCTGTATCGGATGCGTAACGCTGCGGGTGATCAGCGAGGCAATAATCAGCCCGGCGATGATGCTGGCAATGATGACGATTGCCATAAGAGTGCGGGTTTCCCGGTAGCTTTCAGCAACATCCTGCGCCGACGCCGCCATTTTGGCATCTTGCGATTCAATCAACTCGGCAATCTTATCCTTGTACTTCTGCTGGACGACGCGGGTAACATTGAAATACTCGGCCGTTGCGCCGGTCTGATCGCCCGCAACGGCAAACCCCGACAGCTTATTGGCCGAGGCGAGGAAGTCTCTGCGAATGTCTCCGATGGAGCTCAATATCGCCAGCGACCTTGCGTCATCCACATGTTTGTGCAGATATTCCATTAATTGAGATACTTTTACTGAACTCGCTTTGGTAAGTTCCAGTTGCTGGTTAACCTCTGCTTCTGACTTCAGCAATAGCAGCAACTGTTGATTATTAAGAAAGGCGTTTAACTCATCAATCAGCTGATTGCTTTTCACCGTCAATGGATAATCCCGCGTGACAATATCATCCATTTTATTATTAAAATCAGTCAGCATGGTTATAGCAACGCTTCCCACAATCAGCAGCATTAAAACCAGGAAAGCAAACCCCGCCCCTAATCGATATCCTATACGCCAGTTGGATAAACTCATTAAAATCTCCTTTATTCATCCTTTCCATCTGCATTTGGAACAATAGACGCCACTCGGTCTCACGCAAGACCGAGCAAAATATAATCAAGCCCAAATACCGATAGTTCCAATTTACTTCTCATATTTAAAAAGGCATGAATCCTGGACAGAGTATTTATTAGCCAATGATAAATCTAAAAAATACGCCAGGATGCGATACCGTCGAACAACGCTTGTAACGGTGAAAACAGGAAGCGGGACCGGTCAGAGCAAACTGCTAATCGCCATAATCCTAATGTCACCCAAAAGTGTATCGGCACTCAGACAATAATCTTTATATCTTCCCCGTCTATATTGCATGGCTTGCATATCTATTTAATCGATCGGTTTTTTATAACTTACCCATTTAAAAGATAGGTAGGGTTATTTACTATAAAATAAAAGAGGAAATAATAAAGAGTAAATTTATAAATAATTAAAAAAAAGCATCTGTGTTTGATGGAAATATAATAATTAAAGTAGAATTCAGAAAGGTAAATATTATTAAAAGATAAAAAAGAATGACATAATAACCTATGTCATTCTTTTTTATATCAGGCAATTAAAGTCAGGTATGTTTCCTTCCAATGAGCTTCGCATTCCATACGGGCATTGGGAATATAATGTGATTTTAAACGCCAGTATGGATTATCAATGACCCAGGTGACCACGGCGACATCATGAGAAAAGACGGTTTGCTGAGTATAGATAACAGCAAAATACCCACCTTTATGGTCACTCTTGTAGATCTCATACCGATGAAGTCTATCATCATCATCTTGTACAAAAACCAGCGTTTCCTTAAGAGTTCCCATTAACATAATTGCCTCCTTAAATGATATGTATAATCATTATCGGCAAAAATATGAGAAACCTTACTGATCAATATCAATATCGCAGATTTTGCCGTTAGCTAACGGCAAATAGCATTGCCATATCACAATTCGTTAACGCCACGATCGTTGTGACATAACATGCTGTAAAGACGGGCGCTATTTTTTCCTGGAGCTGCCTTTGGCCTTATCTTTAAGTAATGCTCTGATTTTCTTTATTTCTTTCTCAGTCAACCGGTCCTCAACCGCCTCTTCGGTATGTTGGTTATCAACCGCTGTCGACGCGGGCGCCTTGTTGCCCTTATCAAAACTTCGCAGCAGCCGTGTGGTCACTTCAGCACTGATTGAAACCTCATTTTCCAGTGCCGCGGCTTTAATCTTCTCTTTCAAATCCAAGGGGATTTTCAACGACAGGCTAGATATCTCACTCATTTTATTACCTTTCTCATCGGATAAAACACCAAGCTATGATAGTCCTCAGACAATGTCCATAGCGTAACAAAAATTTAATATTTTCGTCATGTAAACGCCGGCGGCGGCTCGTTATCTATTTTTAAATTCCGGTTTGCCCAATCTCCGGGTTAACTAATTGATCATGAAATATTAACGGCATAGAATATGCGGTGCATAAGAAAAAAAGGAAATAAACGTGCCGCCTCAAACCCCGTGGGAGTTAATCAAACTCATTTACTTCATCGGTTTTGCTATTTCGCTCGTGATTACGTTCCTGCTAAGCAAGGATAAGTCGCTGGCTATCCGGCTCCTGACCTCTTTGCTGATAGGGCTCACCTGGCCGCTGAGCTTTCCCGTCGTTTTGCTGTTCTCCATTTTCTAGCCGCTGCGGCGTTCGCCGAAGATAACTTGCTCCACACCTGGCCGTACGGCCTTGAATCGGCCAAAATATCCCCAATACTAAGCAAAGGTTCACTATTCTCTGGAGGTAATGATGGCGAGTGGCTGGGCAAATGACGGGGCGGTTCAAGATCAAATCGACGCTACCGTGGATGATGCCGTCGCACGCGCCCGCAGTCGGTTAAATAACGGGGAAAGCGCGCGCTACTGTGATGAATGTGGCGTTCCAATTCCGGAGGCCCGTCGCCAGGCCTTACCCGGCGTGCGGTATTGCATCCAGTGTCAGGAAGAAATCGATAAAAAAAACTCGCAGAACAGCGGTTATAACCGGCGCGGCAGTAAAGACAGTCAGCTGAGATAACCCAGCGCGGCTTATTCCGGGTAACGGGAATAAGCCGCAAGGCTCTGCCTAGCGAACAACCAATACGGATGTTTTAGCATGCCGCACAATAGCCGCGGCATTCGAACCAAGAAGATAGGTTTTGACATCGGGCCGACGTGAGCCCACGACGATCAGATCGGCATTGATTTCCTCAGCCAACTGCAGCACTTCATCTCTTGGCGTACCAAAACTCACGCTGAATGACAAACGGGATGAAGGAAGATCAATAGTTTTAGCAAGGGCTTTCAGTTTGTCGTTGGCTTTAACTACCGCCTCATTTTCAAACTCTTTTATGCCGAAAGAATAGGCGGACAAAAATGCCGACGCATCCGGAAGCGCATGAAAAAGATGCACCGTCGCCCCGGATATTTTTGCCAGCCTTACCACATGGACAAGCGCATTGCTGGTCAATTCATCTTCTTCAATATCAACCGGCACTAAAATGGTCGTATACATGATAGCTCCTTACCTATGTGAACCATTATACAAAGGGTAGCTCGCCCTACCGGCAAGTAACATGATCTTGTTCACCTTTGTGCGGTAAGGACCAGCAAAGCCGCTCGCGTATTGCTTAACCGCCTTGCCAGTCCGTCAAAATTTCCCGGGTTGTTTTCACACGAATGGTGTTACCAGGAATGATGAAATTATGCCATACGTCATTATAGTGGGCGATCAATTGCTCAGCCCGCAACGCGCCGCGATCGGCGGTAGTATGGGCGTCAGAAGCGATAGTCAGCGCATAGCCACGGCTGGCGGCATTTTTAACCGTCGCATCGACGCAGTAGTCAGTCGCACATCCGCAAACCGTCAGGTGGTTGGCGCCCAACTCTTCGAGCAGCTCTGCAAACGATGTGCGATAAAATGCATCGCAGGCCGTTTTGCTAACAAACAAACTCCCTTGCGGCTGATTCAATTCAGGCAATATCTGCCAGCCTTTACTCCCCGCCGGTATCTCTTCGCCCTCATGCCGGATAAAAACGGTACGCTGTGCGGCAGCTGAAAGCTGGTTGATGCGGGAAACAATCAGTTCCTTATGGTAACGCGGCGTCTCAAACACGGCATTTTGCATATCAATAACCACCAGAACCTGCATCTTTTCGCCCCTTATAAAATATCAGGTTATCAACGATTTTATCATATCCTCCAAGCGGCAGGTACGCTCCACATAACTGTAATAAGGTAAATATCACCCACTACATATTTATCATGCCGGCTTTTCAGGTTTACAGAGATTGATTTATCTTCCAATTTTTATTTTTTATACTTTCTGGTGTTATGTGCAATGGTGAACTAAAGTTAATGCGTCGTGCTGCAACTGGCGCGTGGTCGTCATCTTTTTTATTCAAAAAATTTCATCCATATTTACTTAACCTCGTAATATGGCGTATTCCATTTGAGAAGGAAAAATAAATGCATACAGATTCCCCACAAACCGATAAAGAGACTTCTGATTATTATAAGGCTGCGGTTCCAATGAGCGAGATGGAATTACTGGGCAATATCGTTGATGAAATAATCCATTCCGGTCATGCAGTTACCAACAAATCTATCATTTCAAAGTTAGTTAGCAAGATTGAGAACGAAACCAATATAGCCGTTTTGGACAGGTACCGCGCCCTGCTGGAACTGGTCGTCCATAAGACACAGGATGATTTTCTGGTCTAATCAGAGCACCACGGAAGGATGCTCTGACTCCGAATAGCGATTTGAAAACCACCCAACAGGCGATCCACTTTTATACTTGATTAATTCATCCGTTGTTAAGAAACCCGGTTAGGCAATTTACAACCAACGGTTTCACCTACCTTGCATCACGATCAAAGTCAAAAGCATAAACTGATCGAGAGAGATATTTTTATATTTCCTTGAGCAGTTCAGCTGCGGATCACCGTTGCGGGCATCGCTTGCTTTTAATATTGCTCATTGTAAAAAGCGGAATAGTGATAAAAAACAAACAATACGCTAAATTAGCAGCCCCAATTAGATTAAATGCACTGTATTTCAGGGGGAACAACAAAACTTCATCAGGAAAACATATTAAGTGTTAGAATGTTTACCCGTACATCGAATTGGTGAAAGGTATGTCTATCTTTGATGCCCTAAAGACGTTCAGCAGCACATCCGTTAACGTCACGTGCCCGGAATGCTCTTTTGTTACTATGCAGCTACGGAGCAAAATACGTAACAACACCACGCTTATCTGCCCCAAGTGCGGTCACTTTTTTCTGCCAAAGGAGCCTCGAACCAACAAAGCATAAGCAATGTTTCCCTGCTCTATACGCAAAACCAACCGCGCCATAACCCCTTGCCCGGTGACCGTTGGGCGAAAAATTTCCCAACAGCCGGCTCAACGCGCTGCCTGCCCTGCGCAGAAAATCGCTTTAGCTGATACCCGCCACGCTATAACGTTAATTTATCTGCACAATGAGAGTGTGTCGCTCGCTTACTACGCTTTGGTTGATAATCAACATTGAGCAACCTCTTCCGGTTCAGCAATTTTGGCTTTAAGGCAGCGCATTTCCAGCGCCTGTTCGGATAGACTCGCTTAGCGACACGTCCACTGAATGGATAGGATTAGCGGATTCAGTTGTGTAGAATGTGAATACCGGCCATCGGTAACTTTTTATATGTCCCGTCTGGCCGGAAAGTTTTTCCCTGGTGTTGGCCGAATTGGCAGCCTGACCGTCGCGGTCAGGTTTTTTTTCTCCAACACAACGAGATTTATTATATAGGGCGAATCAAGATCCGTAAGCTGTACTTAAGTACTCACCTGCCCTAGACTTTAGTACAGTTCCCTATACCCCCAGGGAAAATTGGACCTTCAGGGAGCCAGCATGTTTTCAATTTTTGATAAAAATCAGATAGTAACAGATACACTCAGAGACTACATCGACAGAAAACTGTCCCTGCCCGGCAGTTCGAAATACGCCTATACGGTCGTCAGCAAAAAAAATCCGTCAGAGATCCTTATAATTTCCAATTATCCTGACGAATGGGTCGAACTTTATCGCCTGAATAATTTCCAACTCATCGATCCGGTTATACTCACGGCCTTTAAGCGCTCTTCGGCATTCGCATGGGACGAAAATATCACGCTGATGTCCGATCTGAAGTTCACCAAAATCTTTTCTCTATCCCGACAGTACAACATCGTCAACGGCTTTACCTTTGTGCTGCACGACCATTTCAACAATCTGGCTCTGTTGTCCGTCATTATTGGCAGCCGCGAACAGGGGGAGCTGGAAGAGTATCTCTCTTCCGAACGAGGGGTTTTGCAGACGTTACTGATTGATATTAACGAGCAGATGTACCGGCTTGCCCGCTCGGCGTCATCCGACAGACAACAGAATGACGAGAGCAAGAATAAAGCCATCTTTACCCCGCGCGAAAATGAGGTGCTTTACTGGGCCAGTATGGGAAAAACCTACGCGGATATTGCGGCAATCGCAGGCATCTCCGTCAGTACGGTAAAGTTTCATATGGGAAATGTCGTCATCAAGCTGGGCGTCAGCAACGCCCGTCAAGCCATCCGATTAGGCGTTGAACTGGATCTGATTATGCCGGCAGCGACAGCGGCCAGGTGATAACGGACTGGGGCGAACATCCGGGCAAGGCGGCGAACCCGGACGCCATCCTTTCCTGGTCTTCGGAACCGGTCGGGAGATACACCAGGTAGATGCGCTCACGCTCATTGAGAAACGCCTCTTTGAGCGGCCTGATCCGCCAACCCGAACGCTTCAGGATAGTCAGCATCGGCCGGCTCACAATGGTGTGAATAGCGCTGCGCTCGTGGCTACGGGCCCAATTGATCATGGCGAGAAACAGCGCCTGGCTTACCGGATAACGTAAGCCAGGCAACTGTCGTGCGCGAGTCTTGTCGACAAAAAACCGGCTTGACTCAACGCCTGAGGCCGGCAACGTTACGTCGCCGAAACATTCCTGGAAAGTGTGAGTTATCATATTCGGCCGGTCAAGACCGATAAAACGCACGCTGCAAATCAGCTGCCCTTCACACAGTCCAAGTATATAGCGCGTGGCGGGATTATCGAACTCATCGAATTCCATATCGTAACTGCACACCACATCCCATCCGAGACGATCGCTGAAGGTTTTTTTCCTCAGCCGGTAAAGCTCATCAGAGTGCTTACCAGTCAGCTCATCGTAGCTAACATCAAACAGTTCAAGCATTCCATAACCCTTTTATTTTTTATATATTGCGGCTGGTATTCTACAATATTTTTTAACTATCTGGGTTAAAGCTGGTAATTAAAGGAAGTAGTTAGATGGTCAGGTACTGATTTACGATGGGGAAACGAAGGCGACCCGACGCCGGATAGGCCGCCAATCAGGAAAGATATTCTACGATGATATGCTGGCAACAGCCAAACGAAAGCGGGCTAGCCTAAGCTAACCCGTTGAATTGTTTGGCGGAGGAGTAGAGATTCGAACTCTAGAACGCTTTCGCGTCGCCGGTTTTCAAGACCGGTGCCTTCAACCACTCGGCCACTCCTCCGCAATGACGCGCACTATAAACAGAGTGCTGGGTCTTGTAAAGCATCATTGCGTTCAATTGCCTGAAAAATAATCTCTTGTGATTCAGGCGGACGCAAAACCGCCATAACGTTCATAAATATAGCGATTTACAGCGTAAAGAAGGGTAAAACACCTTTAATAACGTACGGTAACTATTTACTCTTTGGGGTTGGATATGGCCCCCTTAAAGAGAGAGTCGCTGCTATGGATCGTATTGTTGTTTCATCAACCCGCGAAAGCTCGTTGCTCAGCACCCATAAAGTGCTGCGTAATACCTATTTCCTGCTATCGCTGACATTAGGCTTTTCCGCCGTCACCGCCACGGCCAGTACGGTACTTAACCTGCCGGCGCCTGGATTGCTGTTAATGCTGGTCGGCTTTTATGGCTTGATGTTTCTGACCCACAAGCTGGCGAATAGTCCCGCCGGCATTCTGGCGGCCTTTGCGCTGACGGGCTTTATGGGCTACACGCTGGGCCCGCTATTAAGCACGCTGATATCTTCCGGCTCGGGCGATATTATCATGCTCGCCCTCGGCGGCACGGCGCTGGTCTTTTTCTGCTGTTCGGCCTATGTATTAACCACCCGCAAGGATATGTCTTTCCTGTCCGGGATGTTGATGACCGGTTTCGTGGTACTGGTGGTCGCGGTGATTGCCAACCTGTTCCTGCAAATCCCGGCGCTGCATCTGGCTATCAGCTCGCTGTTTATTCTGTTCTCCGCCGGTGCGATTCTCTGGGAAACCAGCAACATCATCCACGGCGGTGAAACCAACTACATTCGGGCTACCGTCGGCCTGTATGTGTCGATATATAATATTTTCGTCAGCCTGTTAAGCATTCTGGGCATTATGCGTAACGATTAACCGTCGCCCGATATCAACCTCAGGCCTCGCTTATGCGGGGCCTTTGTTTTATTGCCGCTATATTCTTGACCAAAGAAATTTTTGTTAAACTGACGCGAAGTCACATTGTATTTGAGGAAATATGTTGGAGTTTGAAGGCCGTATCATTGAAACGGATGCGCAAGGATATCTGATGGAGAGCGCCGACTGGAGCGAAGCCCTGGCCGCGGCATTGGCCGAGCGCGAAGGCATTCCACTGACGGATGCGCACTGGGAGGTGGTTAGATTTGTGCGGGCGTTTTATCTGGAATTCAATACCTCACCGGCCATTCGCATGTTGGTGAAGGCGATGGCGCAAAAATATGGGGAAGAAAAAGGCAATAGCCGTTATCTGTATCGGCTGTTCCCCAAAGGCCCCGCCAAGCAAGCGACCAAGATTGCCGGCCTGCCCAAGCCGGTGAAATGCATATAGCATTTAGTAACGAATGCTGAATCCTTTATAATCGAATTTATCGTGCGGCTCGGTGAGGACTTTTTCCACGCTGGCACTGCGCGGGCCGCCCTGTTTCAACCATTCAACCAATTGTTCAACCGCCTGATGTTCCCCGCAGGCGATAACTTCCACGCTGCCGTCGCTGCTGTTGCGAACATAGCCGCTAAGCCCCAACTGCGCGGCCCGATGCTGGGTACTGTAACGAAAACCAACCCCTTGAACCACGCCGTAAACATAGGCGGCTATAGATACTGTCGGCATTCTCCCTCTCCTCTCTATGTAATGCAGCCATTCATTAAACGGCCTGATAGCATCTTCTGAAAAATGTCGTCATGCTATTATTATAGTATTCAGCCGTCGCATTCCGGGCCAAAAACAAGCTTATCCGCCGCCCGCTCTACTTGAAAAAAACCACCGATCCCCCATTTAGAGTGTGTCAGAGATTTATCAGGAGGTTATATGATCGTCTGTAAATTTGGTATCGGACAACAGATTCGTCATAAGCTGCTGGGGTATCCGGGTGTGGTTATCGATATCGACCCCGAATATTCACTGGAAGCCCCCGCGTGGGAGGAACTGGATGCTCAGGACACTCTGCGCACGGCCCCTTGGTATCATGTGGTAATGGAGGATGGCGCAGGGCAGCCTATTCATACCTATCTGGCAGAAGCCCAGTTGATCAAGGAAGAATCCTACCTGGGCGATCATCCCTCATTGGATGAATTGGCTAAAGTCATTCAGAGCCGAGCGCCGCAACTGCGCCACTGATTGGCGCCGGTATGGCCGGTCAGGCGGCATTTATCCGTTGCGGCGCTAACGGCGTTAAATACCGCGCTTATTTCTCCAGGCCCAGACGGGGAATTTCAATTTTAGGGCAACGGTCCATGACCACCTGCAAGCCCGCATCTTTTGACAGAACGGCGGCCGCTTCATTTATCACCCCGAGCTGTAACCATAACACTTTAGCCCCGATGGCTATCGTCTCTTTGGCGATATCATAAGCCGCTTCCGGCTGACGAAACACGTCGACCATATCAACAGGTTGGGGAATGTCGCTCAAACTGGCATAAACTTTTTGCCCTTGCAACGTCTGCCCCGCCAGTTTCGGGCTTACCGGTATCACCTCATAACCTTGCTCAAGCAGATAGGCCATGACGCCGTAACTTGCCCGGGTCGTTTTCTCGCTGGCCCCGACAAGCGCAATGGTTTTTACGGTTTTCAGTACGGATTCAATATCGCTGTCTTTCATCATGCTCTGCCTCTTTTACGCCACTCTTTATAGTGTATCCTATATTTCCCCCGGCGAGAGGCGTTGCCCAAATACCCATTACGCCGGCAAAGTGATGATTTTACGCGCAGTTACCGTGGATTTGCGGCGGCGGCTCGCATTTTTTCTTTTTATCGCTTTGCTCTGAAACAGCGTTTCCGTAATCTGTCTTGCCATATCGACAGTTTTACCCTACCGACTGAAGGACGTAACCATGGAGTACACCACCCGCACCATTGCAGCGCATAAACATATCGCTTTGGTCGCGCACGATCACTGTAAGCAATCGCTGTTGAACTGGGTAGATACCAATAAAGCCGTGCTTAGCGAGCATCAGCTTTATGCGACAGGGACAACCGGCAATCTGATCCAGATAAATACCGGCCTTCCCGTCAAGAGCATGCTGAGCGGGCCGATGGGGGGCGACCAGCAGGTCGGTGCGCTGATCTCGGAAGGGAAAATAGATTTGATGATTTTCTTTTGGGATCCGCTCAACGCCGTGCCGCACGATCCGGATGTTAAAGCGCTGCTGCGGCTGGCCACGGTGTGGAATATTCCGGTGGCGACCAACCGTTCGACGGCTGACTTTCTCATCAACTCGGCGCTGTTCAGACAGCCTGTCGAAATCGCCATCCCCGACTATCAGCGATATCTTCAGGAGCGGTTAAAATAACGCCTTTTCGCAGCGGCAGGCCGCAGCCGCATCGCCGGCCTGTTTATTCCCCGCGCTTCAGGGTTTGCGCTGCGATGGCACTCCCAGCTTGCGCAGCTGTTCGATAAATACCGACGGATTTTTACTATCCTGCAACAACCAGACCCGGTGCTTGGCCCTGGTTAACGCCACATACAGCAAACGACGCTCTTCCGCATCTGGAAAGTCCTCAGGCTCGGGCAATAGCACCTGTTCAAGAACGGACTCGCGCGCGGGGGCGGGGAAACCATCTTTACCGTCGTGCAGACCGACTATAATCACATATTCCGCCTGCTGACCTTTACTGGCATGAACCGTCATAAAGTCGATAGGCAAATTCGGCCATTTTGTCGCCGCTTTCTGCAACACCTGAGGACGTAAATGGTGATAACGGGCCAAAAGCAGCACCCGCTCGTCCGGCTTAACGAAACCGCTTAATTTATCCAGCAACGGTTCCAACTGTTCCTGAGGCAGGATCGTCACCGCCTTTTTATCCCCTTTACTCAGGCTATTAAGCGGTTTTTTCAGCTGATAAGGATTCTGCTGAATAAACTGGTTGGCGATTTCGCCGATACGCTCATTAAAGCGATAGGTCGTATCCAGCGCGCACTGTTCACTGACGCCGAAGTTTTGTTCAAATGCGGTTGTCAGCGACAGTTCCGCCCCGCTGAAGCGATAGATGGCCTGCCAGTCATCCCCCACGGCAAACAGGCATGTTCTGCTGTTTTTCCTGCGCAGTGCGGATAACAGACGGGCGCGCTGAGGGGAGATATCCTGAAACTCATCCACCAGGATATGTTTCCACGGGCTGATAAAACGCCCGTTATCCAGCAGGTTGACCGCCTGATGGATCAAACCGGAAAAGTCTACGGCATTTTCATCTTTCAGCGCCTTCTTCCAGGCTTTCAATAAAGGCGACATCAGTCGGATCCGCTGCTGAAACGACGAACGAAGCGCTTCCGGCGCCTGTTCAATCATCTCGCTCTGGCTGCCGCCGTGCATGCGCATCAGACCAATCCAGCGCTCCAGGCGACCGGCCAGGCGTTCGGCCAATGCCGGATCGCGCCAGAAGTCCCCCTCGGGAATCGGCCACGCCAGTTCCTCCGTCAGCCATTGCCGCCAGCCTTTGGCCTGCGTCTTTTTCTCCGAGCACTGTTGCTGCCAGTGGCGTATCAGTAATTCGCGGCGCTTTTTACCATTGCTTTCCAGTTGGCTAATCTGGGGAATTTTTCGGCTGGACTGCTCGATGATATGCAACGCCAGGGCATGAAACGTTTTCGCCTGAATATCTTCCGTGTGCAGCCGGGCATGAATTCGCTCATTCATTTCTTCCGCCGCCTTGCGCCCAAACGCCAGCAGCAGAATCTGTTCGGGAACGGCGTCCCCGCGATGCATCAACCAGGCGGCGCGCGCCACCAGCACCGACGTTTTACCACTGCCGGCGCCCGCCAGCACCAGAACGGCATCTTCACCATTCATTACCGCCTTGCACTGGGCGACGTTCAGCGCCGTAGCTTCCACCGATTGAAAAAATTCCTGCTGCGACACCAGCGAACGCTCCATCCACTGCTGATTGCATTCCGTACGTTTCCTGGCTCCGTGCTCAAGCCACTGCTGGCAAAGCTGATGGTTATCCCGGCAAATTTCAAATGATTCCAGCCGGGCAACCGGCAGCGGAAGCGAGGCCAACGTGGTGCGGATATTCTGCTGCAGCTGCTCCAGCGCCTTGCGGCCGAACCAGTCGTCCTGCTGTTCCAGCGCGTGGATTTCGTCCGCCTGTTTTTGCAACACATCGGCGCTCACCAGGCTCATTTCCTCGCTCCACGCCTGCCAGGATTTAACCAAATAACGGTAAAACGCCTGCGTTTCCTGCCACTCCGTGCCATGTAAACGCACAACTTTGCCGGCAGCCAATTCAAACTCCAGCTCTCCCCATACCAACCCTCTTTTACAATGAATATCGAGCAGTTGGTTGAACGGGAGCACGTATTCATGTCTATCGCCGCTCACTTCGACGCCCGCATTAAGCATCCTCACCCGGTTATAAGGGTGTTGCGCCAAATGTTTACCTAAAGCCGTTGATTTAAGTTCCATTATCTTTGCGCCATGAATATTGTGAGATTTTTATCGTCCATCGCCATAGTTTACCCGCTATCCGCATTTAGGCTCCAGCGCTAAAAACAGGTTAGGATATCTTGCCAGTTAATGTAATAATTCGTTTATCATCATAGAGTTTGGTCGTTTCGGGAATACAGGAGTACCTATGCGCACCGTATTGAATATCCTTAATTTCGTGCTGGGAGGTTTTTTCACCACCTTATCCTGGCTTCTTGCTACGGTGGTCAGCGTCCTGCTGATCTTCACGCTGCCGCTGACGCGCTCATGCTGGGAGATCACCAAGCTGTCGCTGTTGCCCTATGGCAACGAGGCCGTTCACGTTGACGAACTACGCCCGGATGGCAGGAATGCCATTTTAAACACCGGCGGCGCCGTGCTGAACATCTTCTGGTTTATTTTCTTTGGCTGGTGGCTATGCCTGTCGCATATCGTTACGGGCATTGCGCAATGTATTACCATCATCGGCATTCCGGTTGGCATCGCCAACTTTAAAATCGCCGCCATCGCGCTGTGGCCGGTCGGTCGCCGCGTGGTATCAGTGGAGATGGCCCAGGCAGCCAGAGAAGAAAACGCCCGTCGCCACTATCGTTAACTGAGCCTGAGGATATATCGTTGCTCGCATTCACGCCCGGGATCCGCCGCTATGTCTATAACAGCAGCTGGCTGTATAACATCCGTATATTTATCGCGCTTGCCGGCGCGTCGGCCGTTCCCTGGTGGCTCGATCAGCCGACGGCGACAATCCCGCTGACGCTGGGCGTGGTTGCCGCCGCGCTGGCCGATCTCGACGATAGCCTGACCGGACGCCTGCGCAACCTGTTTATTACCCTGCTCTGCTTCTTTATCGCCTCGGTTTCGATAGAGCTGCTATTCCCCTATCCCTGGCTATTCGGCATCGGCCTGGCGTTATCTACCTGGGGTTTTATCCTGCTCGGCGCTCTGGGACAACGTTATGCCACCATCGCCTTCGGCGCTCTGCTGATCGCGGTATATACCATGCTGGGGATTTCGCTTTACGACACCTGGTATCAACAACCCATCATGCTGCTGATAGGCGCGCTATGGTACAACCTGCTCACCCTGTTCGGACACCTGATCTTCCCGATCCGCCCGCTACAGGAGAACCTGGCGCAGTGTTATCAGCAGCTTGCGCGCTATCTCGATGCCAAAGCCAATCTGTTCGATCCCGATGTTGAAGAAGAGTCGGACGAACCGCTGATTGAAGTCACCATGATCAACAGTCAGGTGGTGGCGACCCTGAACCAGACCAAATCGTCATTGCTGACGCGTCTGCGGGGCGACCGCGGCCAGAGAAGCACCCGGCGCACGCTGCACTACTACTTCGTCGCGCAGGACATTCATGAGCGAGCCAGCTCGTCGCATGTCAATTACCCGCAGCTGCGGGAAAAATTCCGCTATAGCGATGTGCTGTTTCGTTTTCAGCGCTTACTCTCAATGCAGGCCCGCGCCTGCCAGCAACTGGCGCAGTCTATCTTATTCCATCAAAAATATCAGCATGATAGCCGTATTGAACGCGCCTTCGTCCATCTTGAATCAGCGCTGGCGCGTATTACTGCAAGCCAGGGTGCCGACGCCTCGCAAATCAAGGCGTTACAGTACCTTCTGAATAATTTGCGGGCCATCGACGCGCAGCTGGCGACCATTGAATCGGAACAAACCATCGAACAGGAAAACAATCCGGAAAATACGCTGGCGGATGACAAGATTACCGGTTGGAGCGATATTCGGCTAAGGTTCGGTCGCCATCTGACGCCGCAGTCGGCGCTGTTTCGTCATGCCGTTCGCATGTCGGTGTTGCTTTGCAGCGGCTATGCCTTTATTCAGATTACCGGCATGCAGCATGGATATTGGATCCTGCTGACGAGCCTGTTTGTTTGTCAGCCCAACTATAATGCAACGCGACGGCGGCTGGCCCTGAGAATCATCGGTACGTTGACAGGTATTTTGCTCGGCCTGCCCATTTTATACTTCGTTCCCTCCCTTGAAGGGCAACTGACGCTTATCGTGATCAGCGGCGTGCTGTTTTTTGCTTTTCGCCACGTGCAGTATGCGCACGCCACCATGTTTATTACGCTATTGGTGCTGTTGTGCTTCAATCTGCTGGGCGAAGGCTTTGAGGTTGCGGCGCCGCGCGTCATCGATACCCTGATCGGGTGCGCCATCGCCTGGGCGGCGGTAAGCTTTATCTGGCCGGACTGGCGCTTTCGCGGGCTACCTGCCGTTATCAATAAAACGCTGGATGCCAATTGCCGATATCTTGCCGCGGTGATGGCGCAATACCGCCAGGGTAAAGATAATAGCCTGGCATACCGCATTGCCCGCCGGGATGCTCACAACTGCGATGCGGAATTAGCGTCCGTGGTTTCCAACATGTCGTCGGAACCGCATCACATCAAACAGAAAATGGACGGTGCTTTTCGCTTGATGTGCCTTAATCATACCTTGCTGAGTTATATCTCCACCTTAGGCGCGCATCGAGAAAAAATTTCGTCGGCGGAAATACTTAAATTACTTGATGATACCGTTGGTTACGTTGACGATGCGTTGCATCATCATGAGACGGAAACCCCGCGTATAAACCAGGAACTGGATGCCATAGCCGACCGCATCCAATCCCTGTCGCCGGAACCAGACAGCAAAGCGCTCTTGGTTATTCAGCAGATTGGTCTACTCATTGAACTATTGCCCAAGCTTACTCAATTGAAAAATGAGATGGTTAAGCGGTAAAAAATAGTCAACGAATAAGCGCCGCGCCTCAACGATCGTGCCCTTTAAACGAGGATGACGCATGGCGCTCGTACCATTCCAGCAGCTCTTTGCGGATACCTTTCGGCAATGCCGCCTGATGGGTACCGCATATCGCGCCGGCAAGCGCCAGCAATATATTGACGCTCAGATTGGCTCTGACTTTGCGCAATTTCAGATAGCTGGTTTTGGCGCCGTATTGCTGTAACTCATCGATGTTCTTTATACCCGCCTTCCAGAGCAGACGTTCAAGATCGTGATTGAGATTGGGCAAATCCTTCAAGCGCCCGCCTCTGCTCTGAGCCGCCTTGTCATATTGCGCGCCCGCCAGGGACATACCGGCAAAGTGCAACAGCTGCGCATGGTTTTCCCATAGCGATTCATCGACAAGGTAATAATTCAACGGAAACGGCATTCCGCGCTTGGTATAAACCAGATGAGGCATATTGCGGTCGCGAAAATGCTTTTCATCGTTCTTGCCGGCGCGCAGATAGAGTTCGCCCCCCGACACAACCCCAAAAATAATTTTATTTGCTGCGATGCTGTAGCCGCCAAACTGGGAGCGCGAGGTGATCTCCCCCAAAGACGCAAAATGACATTTAGACTGTAAAATCCTTTTTTCGCTTAACTGTTTCATTACTGTAATCCTTAGTATTGAAATAATCTGTCCCTGTCAGATTGGATTATCAATTACAGGAACATGTAATTAATCACAGGGCAAAGGCAGCTTCAAACATAAAATAGGCTTGTCGAGCGTTGCATGCTGAATATGCGAGGCGCTTTGAAAAAATCAGGTTGATTTTCATCCATACAGGAGATACTGTATGTGCATACAGTAATGCTATGGGTGGAACTCAATTATGCGAACTCAATCACTCAGTTCTTACAACGATCAACCGTCGCCCTTTTCCGGTAACCAATCGGCCACGGCGTCTTCTGTGGCTAACGGTGGAATGATCAGCGAAATCGTCTACAATGCCGATCAACCCATAGTTACCTATTTGCTGCTGCCGCTCTTGCAACAGTTAGGCGCGCAATCACGCTGGCTGCTTTGGCTGTCTCCCCAACAGAAGCTTAGCCGCCCCTGGTTGCAGCAGTCTGGACTGCCGCTGGATAAAATCGTTCAGCTAAATCATATCAACCCCCTATTGACGGTTGATGCCATGGAAAAGGCACTGCTGACGGGAAATTACAGTGCGGTGCTGTGCTGGTTGCCCGACGATTTGACTGAAAAAGAGAAGGTAAGATTGCGCCAGGCAGCCCTGTCAGGAAACTCTTATGGCTTCATCATGCGTCCGGAAAAGACAAATTTTGACGCCTATAGACTGCTTCCCAGTCTGAAAATTCACTCAACATTGTATCATTAAGTAAATTAAGAATATTCTCATGCGGTTTGGCGCAAAATTAGAATATTACCCGGCAACCCTCGCATTCCGGGGGTTCTCTGGTATTTTCACTCATTCGAAAACCGGCCATATCTGTCAAAATCGTCTACTATTTGTTAGTAAATGTGTATGAAGCGTTAATTTTTCCATGATGCTCATCACATCATACTTGTAAGTTTCTCATCACGTTGTAGACTTTAACACGCTGGAGTTGCTCTTTTATAACGCCAATCTATTTGGCAGTGAGTAATAAATAAGAGCAAGGTCTCCTGTTAAAGGATTTTAACCAAAGGTCTATTAACCTTCCGCGTTAATTGCCGGTTTGGATGATAATGAGGCGTAAAATGAAAAAAACAGCTATCGCAATTGCAGTGGCACTGGCGGGCTTCGCTACCGTAGCTCAAGCCGCACCTAAAGATAATACCTGGTACACCGGTGGTAAACTGGGCTGGTCCCAGTACCACGATACCGCTCTGTATGGCAATGGTTATCGAGTAACCAACAACCCGGATGAAAGCCAACTGGGTGCTGGTGCGTTCCTCGGTTACCAGGCCAATCAGTATTTAGGCTTTGAACTGGGTTATGACTGGCTGGGCCGTATGAAATATACCGGCGCCAACCACGGCGACTTCAGAGCGCAAGGCGTTCAACTGGCGGCTAAACTGAGCTATCCGGTCGCCACCGATCTGGACGTTTATACCCGTCTGGGTGGTTTCATTTGGCGTGTCGATAGCAGTGATGACGTCGGGCACAGCAACAACGACACCGGCGTATCTCCGCTGGCTGCCGCCGGTTTGGAATATGCCATCGACAAAAACTGGGCAACTCGTCTGGAATACCAATGGGTTAACAACATCGGCGATGCAGCTACCGTTGGCGGCCGTCCTGACAATGGCCTGTTGAGCGTTGGTGTTTCTTACCGTTTCGGTCAAGATGACAACTACGTAGCCCCGGCTCCGGCCCCGGCACCGGCTCCAGTGGTTGAAACCAAGCGTTTCACCCTGAAGTCTGACGTACTGTTCAACTTCAACAAATCCACGCTGAAAGCGGAAGGCCAGCAATCACTGGATCAGCTGTACTCCCAGTTGAGTTCTCTGGATCCGAAAGACGGCTCCGTTGTCGTTCTGGGCTTCACTGACCGTATTGGTTCCGACCAGTACAACCAGGCGCTGTCTGAAAAACGCGCACAGAGCGTTGTCGATTACCTGATTTCCAAAGGTATCCCGGCAGACAAAATCTCCGCTCGCGGCCACGGTGAAGCAGACCCGGTTACCGGTTCTACCTGCGACAACGTGAAACCTCGCGCTGCGCTGATCGACTGCCTGGCACCGGATCGCCGTGTAGAGATCGAAGTTAAAGGCATCAAAGACGTGGTAACTCAGCCTCAGGCTTAATTGTTATCGCTGAAAAAAACCTCGCTTCGGCGAGGTTTTTTTAATTTATAAGCAAATAACCGTATTTAGCTAGTCGCTTTCTTTATTCAGAATCGCCTTGAGATCCTGTTTCAACAGCGACATCTGGCTGGCATATTTTTCTTTATGCTCGGCATCCTCAATCAGTTGCACAATGGTATCCGATAACGTGCTACCCCGCCTTTGCGCCAGTCCCGCCAGACGTTGCCAGACAAGATATTCCAAATCGATCGATTTCTTACGGGTATGCTGATGCTCGGCATCAAAATGACGTTTACGCCGCGCACGAATAGTTTGCTTCATGCGGTTTTCCAGCGCAGGATTCATACACTGTTCGATCCATTCCAATACCTTTACCGGCTGATTTTCCAGTTTCAGCAGTAAATTCACCGACTCCTCAGCAGCGCTAAGCTCCAGGAAACGGCTAATCTGCTCACCTTCCCGGTGCTTCTTAACCAGGTATTTCCATTTCCATCCGCACTCAAGATTTTCTAATTGTTGATATTTCATACTATATGTCTTCAGTGACCGCGTAACGTTGGCCTTAGCATAGCAGTTTTTTTCCGCCTTTCACCACTCTCTGGCTATTTTTAAGACTGTTTTTTGCCCAAATCTGGCTAATTGAGCGCGGTCATTTTTTATCATATGACGCTTCGCATGTGCAGCCCGCATTATTCTTGTATAATCACGCTTTTCCTTTAGACGATTATATTTGACACTTTGACCAGTAACCGACTCGCATGGCAGCATTTGCTGCCCAACCATACGCCTTATCAAACGTTATTCAACCAGGCCGCACAGCTTACTTCTGCTGAATTTTCCGCTATCCAACCGCGTTTGGCCGACAGTTTGATGCTTTTTTGCCACCCGCGCGCGCCTTCGCGCTTTATGCTGCTGAAAGCCCAGGAGAATAGCGAATACATAGCGCTGATTGAACGAGCCGTGAAAGCCATCCGACCTGAATCCGACGCGTTGTACGGCAGTCAATACATCGTAGCAGGCAGCGATATTCAGATACGGTCGGCAACCCAGGCTAGTGACAATTTTGCCTCACAGAGCACCTGTTGCAGTCAGGAATGGATTGAAGCAGAGCAACTATTTGGATGTGTGCGTTATTTTCGCGATGAAGTCACCCTCCATCCAGGATTGATCCATCAGGTAAACGGCGGCACGCTGATTCTTTCCGCCAGGGCATTGCTGGCACAGCCGTTAATGTGGTTACGCCTGAAGCAAATTATTGCCGAAAGGGTATATCGCTGGCTTTCCCCTGATGAACGCAAACCGCTGCCCGTCGATATTCCGCCCATGCCGATGGATATTCGCTTAATCATTCTCGGCGATCGGGAAAGTTTAGGCGATATCCATGACATGGAGCCGGAATTGGGCTCGGTGTCCGTATACGGTGAATTTGAAACACAGCTACAGCTGATTGAAAGCGACGATATGGCGCGCTGGTGCGCCTATATCAATTCACTGTGCCGGGAAAATCATCTGCCCATGCTGACTGCCGATGCATGGCCTGAATTCTTTAAGCTGGCCGTACGCTACAGCGGCGATCAAGGTAGCCTGCCATTATGTCCGCTATGGCTGACCCACGAGCTTAAGCATGCCGCTCTATATACGCAAAGCCAGGAAATCAATGCTCAGACGCTTATCGACGCGGTAACCGCCCGCCGCTGGCGCGAGGGCTATCTGCGCGAACGTATGCAGGATGAAATTGAACTGGGCCAAATCCTGATTGAAACGGATGGTTATGTTATCGGGCAGGTCAACGGGCTTTCCGTACTGGAATATCCTGGTTACCCGCTGACGTTTGGCGAACCGACTCGCATCAGTTGCGTGGTCCATCCCGGTGACGGCGAATTCACCGATGTTGAGCGCAAGGCCGAACTTGGCGGAAATCTGCATGCCAAAGGCATGATGATTATGCAGGCGTTCCTGATATCCGAATTAGAGCTCGACCAACAGCTTCCCTTCTCCGCCTCCATTGTTTTTGAACAATCCTATGGCGAAGTTGACGGCGATAGCGCTTCGCTGGCGGAACTGAGCGCGCTGATCAGCGCCCTCGCCATGCAGCCGATTAATCAGCAGATTGCCGTAACCGGTTCGGTTGATCAATTCGGGCATGTGCAGCCTATCGGCGGGGTAAATGAAAAAATTGAAGGCTTCTTTGAAGTTTGCCAGCGTCGCGGTTTAACCGGGCAACAGGGGGTAATTCTACCTGCGGCCAATCTGCGTCACTTATGTCTGCAAGAAGAGGTCGTAGCCGCCGTTCGCGAAGGCCAGTTCCATCTCTTCCCGGTGGAAAACGCGCCGGAGGCGATATCATTACTGACAAACCTGGCTTACGACGATACTCACCAGCCCAATTTGCTGGCCGCTATCCGTGAAAGAATCGGCCAACTCAACCCGCAGGAACGACGGCGTTTCCCGTGGTTTTTCCGTTAAGCAAACTGGTTTAACCAGACGTAACGGACTTGCTCAGCGTACATCTGTACGCTAACCTGCGTGCTTCACTAAAACAAGGCTTACAGAGAACATGGTAGATAAACGCGAATCCTATACAAAAGAAGACCTTCTTGCCTCCAGCCGCGGTGAACTGTTTGGCCCGCAAGGACCACAGCTGCCGGCGCCCAATATGCTGATGATGGACCGTGTGGTAAAAATGACCGAAGACGGCGGCATTCATGGCAAAGGCTACGTGGAAGCGGAGCTGGATATCAACCCTGAGCAGTGGTTCTTTGGTTGCCATTTTATCGGCGATCCGGTGATGCCCGGCTGTCTGGGTCTGGATGCCATGTGGCAGTTGGTCGGCTTCTATCTGGGTTGGCTGGGCGGCGAAGGGAAAGGACGCGCGCTGGGCGTAGGTGAAGTAAAATTCACCGGGCAGGTTTTGCCTAGCGCTAAAAAAGTCACCTATCGTATTCATTTCAAACGCGTCATCAACCGCCGTCTGGTTATGGGTATTGCCGATGGTGAAGTGCTGGTAGACGGCCACCTAATCTATACGGCAAATGAGCTGAAAGTCGGCCTGTTCAAAGACACAAGCGCCTTCTGAATGTATGCGCGGGCGAAAAGCCATCTGGCCGTTCGCCCGCGGTAACCAAGGCCGTGTTCCGAGCTATTATTGCTGGCCCGGCTGTTGCTGATTATTCATTTCATTGGCGATCGACTGACGGACATCCTGAGGGATCTTCAACGACGCGGCCAAGGCGTCCAGATAGCTTTTCTCCATAAAATGGTCGACATCAATCACCGCGCTGCTCAGAAAATAGACTTCCAGCGCTTCTTCCTCATTCTTGATATCTCTGGCTAACAGCTCCGGATCGAGCGGTTGCGCTATAGCCTCCTGTACCCACTGCTGAGCTTCGCTGCCCAGTTGCAGTTGGCGGATATTTTCATCAATCCGCTGTTTTTCGGCGTCATCGATATGGCCGTCGCTCTTGGCCGCAAACACCAGCGCCTGAATCAGACGCCGGGCTCGTATATTGTCCGGTGATGACTGCACGCCAAATTGCGGATCGTCCTGATGCGTATCCCGAACCCGCTTTTTATACTGATTCCATAGCACAACGCCAGCCGCGGCGCTGCCCCCGATAATCAATGCGTTCTTACCCAGGGAACCCATTATTTTCCGGGCCGATTTATTCGATAACAACACGCCGGCCAGTCCCCCTAGTGCGGCTGGCTTCAGCATATCGCCCAGATTGCCATTCCTGCCGCCCTGATGATGATTACCCGGCTTAGGGCCGCCGGAGCCTAATAGCCCCTGAATCTGTTGTATCCACTTATTCATTTTTCCACCTCAAGGAAATCGTGTTACAGATATACACGCTGCAATGCCATAGTAAAACCTGGCAGACGTTTTTTTGTCAGGTTATGTATATCAATGAAAAGTATAAGACCCTTTCATTATCGTCCGCGCATTCTTTGCTGCGATGATTTGCGCTTTATTTTTGAAACGGTATACTGAATCCAATAAATTGAAATGCAGTTTTAAAAAATGTAGTTGTCTGTCACAAAAAAGGAACGAACATGAAAATTGCTCTTATTAATGAGAACAGCCAGGCTGCCAAGAATGAACTGATTGCCGCTACCTTGACCAAGGTTGTCGAGCCGCTGGGGCACACTGTTTTCAACTACGGTCAATATTCTGCCGAAGATGCCGCACCGCTGACTTATGTGCAGAACGGCATTCTGGCTGCGATTCTGCTCAACGCCGGCGCCGCTGATTACGTGGTAACCGGCTGTGGCACCGGCGCTGGCGCGATGCTGGCCTGTAACTCTTTTCCTGGCGTGATCTGCGGTCTGGTGGTTGATCCCTCCGATGGCTATATGTTTGCTCAGATCAACGACGGTAACGCCATCTCCCTGCCGTTCGCCAAAGGTTTTGGCTGGGGCGCGGAGCTGAACCTGCAATATATCTTCGAAAAACTGTTCGAATGCGAAGGCGGTCAGGGTTATCCGCGCGACCGCGTTATTCCGGAACAGCGCAACAAGAAGATTCTGGATGCGGTCAAGGCCGTAGCCTACAAGGATCTGATCACCATTCTGAAAGGGATCGATCAGGATCTGCTCAAAGGCGCCATCAGCGGTCCAAA
The DNA here is from genome assembly GCF_023347575.1 of Brenneria tiliae. Lineage (NCBI taxonomy): Bacteria > Pseudomonadati > Pseudomonadota > Gammaproteobacteria > Enterobacterales > Pectobacteriaceae > Brenneria > Brenneria tiliae. Next base: position 251,004 of record NZ_JAKPCB010000099.1, read on the forward strand.
ATTCCAGGAATACTTCTTCGCCAACAGCAAAGATGAAGCGCTAAGCGGTTACATTAAGGGGCTGCTGGCTTAGCAGCACCCAAAGTCAACGAGACAAGACCACAGCTGATTTGCGCTGTGGTTTTTTTCGGCCGTTGATTTATGTTTTATACAATAAAATGCATAAATATCCTTTATATCGGGTCGCCGTCATCCCCCGGAGTTCAATGCTTGACCAGATGAGCTGAAACCAGCAAATACTGCTTGACCGAAGTAGAGCGACTGCCTATAGTAGCGCCCCGTTGCCACCTGTACGGCAACCCCCGGTGAGGTGTCCGAGAGGCTGAAGGAGCACGCCTGGAAAGTGTGTATACGTGAAAACGTATCGAGGGTTCGAATCCCTCCCTCACCGCCATATAAAAGAAAACGCCCTTAGCGAAAGCTAAGGGCGTTTTCTTTTATATGTTGATGGGACTGACGAGAAGCCTCGCCAGGGTTCGACAAAACGGCAGGACTGCCGTTTTGGACCGCCAACGGCGGCCCGCAGGGCGAGCGCCATGGAGGGCGCGAGTCAATCCCGCCGACGCCAGGGCTTTTTATCCAACGCCAGCCCGCAGGGTTACTGATTGCCGCCGGTTAAACGACGCTGCAATTGGTCGCGCAGATTCGGCGGCGTACCTTTGATGGTCAAGGTATCCGTTGCCGGATCCCAGAAAATGCGCTCGCCCAGCAATAACGCATCGAAATTCAAACTGATGCCGCCGCCGCTGCCGGAAAATTTTGTCAGTTGCCGCAGCGTACTGCGATCGGCGGGGAAACTCTCTTCCAGCTCATATCCCTGCTCGGTTGAGAATTGCTGGAACGTTTTATCGCCCAGCGGCGCCAACTCCTGCGATAGCGCCTGCAACTGAATTTCCTCACCCGACTGCAACTGCTCGTTGCAATAGCTGTACACCTGCTGACGATAGTTCTGACGCTCGTTTTTATCCAACTGCGCATCGGCGCAGTACTCATCCACCGCCTTCAGCAGGCCGCGGTTTTGCGCTTTGGTGTCCAGCCCTTCCGCCGCCGCCAGAAAATCCATGAAAAAATCAGAGACTTTCCGCCCTACCCGTCCTTTTAGAAAGGTCAGGTAACGCGTGGACTCGGGGTTGGTTTCCCATTCGGTCAAATCGATGCGCGCGACAATATCCGCATGATTGATATCCAGATAATGCGTACTGCTGATATCAAGCTGCTCATTGACCCGCATGCTGTTGCAGCTATTGAGAACCGCGATCAGCAAATATTCAACGGCCAGATAACGATACTGGCAAAACAGCACAATGCCGCCCTCGGCAAAAGGGTATTTGGCCAGTTCATCGCGCAAGCGCCCGGTAGCCGCCCGCGTGAAGCCCAGAAAATCCTCATCCCCTTTACGACAGGCCCGAAGCGCGTCCGCCAGTTCACTTTGCTCATTAAACAAGCCGTAAGCTTTATTCTTGGCGCTATAGACGCGATGCAATTCAGCCATCATCTCTTCCACTGTCGCATTGGTCGACAACAAGGAATCGCGCAACACCATTTCCAGCGTTTGCTCGTCGCGTTTGATTAGCTGATGCAGGGCAATCTGGCCGATATCCAGACTCATGATAAACTCTCCTTTTGGCAAGGAGCGTATTCAAACACCGAAGCGCGGTGGCTGCAACCGAAAAGCCTCGCTTAGCCTGTTGTATATACGCATGCGGTATAGAATGATAAAAGTGCGGAAAAGGACTAGCCTATACGGTAAGATATCCGACTTTAACCGCCGGAGAAACACCATCTTATGCCACAATCATCCCGTTACAGTGACGAACACGTTGAACAACTGCTCTCCGAACTGGTCAATGTTCTGGAAAAGCACCATGCGCCAACCGATCTTGCTTTAATGGTGCTGGGCAATATGGTGACCAACCTGATTAATACCAGCGTTGCCCCGGCTCAACGTCAGGTCCTGGCCGGTTCTTTCGCCGAGGCATTACAGGCTTCGATTAAAAAAGCAGATAAAGCTCACTAATTTTTGACCAACTTATGGTAACCAACCGTCAGCGCTACCGTGAAAAAGTTTCCCAGATGATCAGTTGGGGACACTGGTTCGCATTGTTTAATATTTTGCTCAGTCTGGGGCTGGGTAGCCGGTATCTGTTTGTTGTCGATTGGCCCTCCTCGCTGTTTGGCCGCATTTATGCACTGGTAAGCTGGCTCGGGCATTTCAGCTTTATCGGGTTTGCCGCCTATCTGCTGATAGTTTTCCCGCTGACGTTTATCGTCATGTCGCAGCGTCTGCTGCGCTTTCTTTCCGCTGCGCTGGCGACGACGGGGCTGACGCTGCTGCTGGTTGATATTGAAGTTTTCACGCGCTTCCATCTTCATCTCAACACCACCGTCTGGGAGTTGGTGGTCAACCCGGATCAAAGCGAGCTTGCCCGCGACTGGCAGCTGATGTTTATCGGTATCCCGCTTATTTTCATGGTGGAAATGCTGTTCGGCACCTGGTGCTGGCAAAAGCTGCGCAGCCTGAATCGCCAGAGCTTTGGCAAACCCCTGGCGGGCGTTTTTATCTCGGCGTTTGTCGCTTCGCACCTGATGTACATCTGGGCGGACGCCAATTTCTACCGTCCGATTACCATGCAGCGCGCCAACCTGCCGCTCTCCTACCCCATGACGGCACGCCGTTTTCTGGAAAAACACGGCCTGCTTGACGCGCAGGAATATCAGCGCCGTCTGGCGCAGCAAGGCAACCCTGAAGCGATGACGGTGGAATACCCGCTGAACGACATCGCCTTCCGTGATAGCGGCAGCGGATATAACCTGCTGATGATTGTGATAGACGACGCCGAAAGCGACGCTATCCAGCACGGCATGCCGGGCTTGGCGCGCTTTGCCGAGCAGAATATCCGCTTTAGCGATCATTACGACTCGGGCACCCAGCCGAATGCCGGGTTATTTAACCTGTTCTACGGGATCTCGACGACGTATATGGACGGCATTCTGAGCGCCCGTAAACCTTCCTCGCTGATGACCGCGTTAAGTCAGCAGGGTTATCAGTTTGGTCTGTTCTCCACCAACGGCTTTGATAATCCGCTTTATCGCCAGGCGCTGCTGTCCGACTTCTCTTTGCCGGCGCCGCAGAAACAGAGCGACGCAGCGATTACCGCGCAGTGGCAGCAATGGCTGAACCACGATAGCAACACCGCGCCCTGGTTCTCTTATATCGAGCTGGGCAGTGCCTCACAGGACGGGGAAACCGCAAAGCTCTCCGCGACGGAACAATCCCGGCGCACTGCCACGAACCGTCAGAATACCGATCAACAGATCGACCGGATTATCAGCACATTACAGGAAAAGGATGTACTGGATAAAACCGTGGTTATTATTACCTCCAGGCAGAAAAATCTCGGCGAACAAGATAGGGCAAAAATTTTCCAGCGCGCGCAATGGCAAATTCCGCTAATCGTCCACTGGCCGGGAACGCCGGCGCAGACGATTAGCAAAATGACGGATAACAAAGACGTCATGACTACCCTGATGCAACGATTGCTGCACGTTAAAAACGCCGCGGACGATTATTCCCAGGGAGAGGATTTGTTCTCGGCGCAGCGGAGCAATAACTGGCTGGCGAATGGCGATGGCGGCGATTTAACCATTACCACGCCGGAGCAAATCATTATGCTGGAAAGTAACGGCAGCTATCGCGCCTACGACCGGGAAGGACGTAAGCTGAATGATGAAAAACCCCAGCTTGCCCTGCTTTTACAGGTGCTAACCAATGAAAGACGCTTTATTGCCAACTAACTGCCTAAATCTAAAGCAGTCGTTCGGTTTAGCTATTGCAATCATGACAATAAAAGGTAGTATAAGCGCCCATAGCATCGGCACGTAGCGCAGCCTGGTAGCGCACCGTCATGGGGTGTCGGGGGTCGGAGGTTCAAATCCTCTCGTGCCGACCAAATACATCTTCGGTTAGTATCCTTTACTACCGGAAACCCCACAGAAACCCGCATTCTCTTTGAGTTTGCGGGTTTTTTGTTGCCTGTTATCTAGCGGTTTGCTTCGTTTTCAAAAAGTTGCCACTGACTGGTACGAGGTGAAAAAATCCCAACCGTTGGCCGGGAATACCATTAATGATATCTTGCGTTCGCTGGAAAAATACATGTTCCCGTTCATTGGAATCATGCCAATCACACCCAACTCACCGCCTACCACTTCATCAACGCGCTGGAACCGATACCGGCCAACGGCAAACAGGAAACCGTCAAAGGAGTTAGTCTGCGTATGTTGTATAACCACAGAATAAATCTTATCTCGTTCCTGAACGTCACAACCTACTAGAAAACAAATAAATTCTCATGCAAAGGACTAGATACCATCTAGAGGTAGCTTGCCTCATCAAGTCCAACTAACTACAATGTATACAAAATACACAATTCACTGGGGGGGAAGTATGGGTGTTATGTCCGTTCGATTGAATGATGAAACAACCGCGCAGCTTGATGCTCTGGCTAAAGCCACGGGACGTACTCGCTCTTTTCTGGCCGGGCAAGCCATTGAAGACTATCTTGCGCGAGAAGCCTGGCAGATTGCAGAGATCGAGCAAGCCATTAAAGAAGCCGATGCAGGTGATTTTGTCTCATCAGATGAGATGAACAATATCTTTAAAAAGCTAGGAACGGCAAGACATGGAAACTAAATGGCTGCGTAAAGCCGCGGCCAATTTAGAAGCCGAGTACCTCTATATAGCTCAAGACGATCTACAGGCTGCCAGCCAGTTTGCAGATGAAGTTCAAAGGGTAACGAAATTATTACCCCAACAACCAGCAATGGGAAGACCTGGTCGTGTGCCAGGAACGCGTGAACTGGTGTTAACGCACTATCCCTACATCATCCCCTACCGCGTGAAAAATAATATGATCCAGATTCTACGCGTCTTTCATACGCACAGGCGTTTACCGTCAAAATGGTGAACAACCACGGTGAAACATGGAGAACGCAGCCGCCAGGCATTCTTTCCTTTTGCTGGTGACCATGGGCAATTCACACCGCTGGAGTTACTGCGCGTCAGAAACCTGCTCCTTGCCGAACGTGTGGGCGAATTGATGCGCAGCGCTCTTTCTTTTGGTACAGCCGAGTGGCGTGAGTTTATGTTGCTAGATGGCATTCTATGGCAACACACCCGGAAAATGATGGTGTTGGCGCGTCGTCAAGCGAAGTTAAATTTACAACACGGCCAGCGCTAAAAATCAGCGTATCAAACGATACTCGACTGATACGCACAGACTATTTCTCAGGATGACTTTTCGCTTTAGTTATACGTTTAGTCATATGAACAAAAATAAATTCATAACGAAAGCAACAAAAACATCAAGTTACGCTATAAATTCAATTTCTCTCATGTTATTTGTTTTCCATACTCATCGGCGTTTAAGTGGTGATTCATAAAAAATAAAATCAGCACGGTTAGTGCAATTCAGACGGGACTATTGGTCGGATGCACAATTTCATCGGCGATAATCAAATCCGACTGGAGCATCGATCCTGCTGCTGATACTCTGTTGCATAAATATCGAACTTTTCAAAAAAATGATGGTGTGTACCCGACGACATCATCCGTATTTTATCGTAAGTAGATGACGCAATGCGGATTCGACCGTCAGGCCATCGCACACTACGCTGCTTTAGCTTTCGGGCGGCCTGATTGGTCGCCTTTTGCCGCACGGATAACCCATTTGCATTAATAACACCATTTGCTGAATGGCGGGCGTACTACGCTGCCGTTATTAACGTTCGGCGAGGGAAAGTCGGGGTATAACCAAGACCGTTTCATGAAAAAACTAACAGATACAAACTGGTATAAGAAACGATATTCAAACCGTGTGCTGTTCTGGCGAGAGATCTCGCCGCTTGCTTTTCCCATCTTTATCGAGGGCCTGTGCGTGGTTCTGATGGGGGTATTCAGCACTTTTCTGGTGAGCTGGCTGGGCAAAGAAGCGATGGCGGCCGTCGGTCTGGCCGATAGCTTTAATATGCTGATTATTGCTTTTTTTACCGCTGTCGCGCTGGGTACCGCCGTCGTCGTGGCATTCAGTCTGGGCCAACGCAACAGAAAGCAGGCCCGGTCGGCTTCGAGTCAATCCATCTCCCTGCTCGTTTTGGTGTCGTTCCTGCTGGTGGTATTGGTCGAGTTTTTCGGCGCGGTGATTATCGATCTGATTGCCGGCCAGGCCAATGACAATGTCAAAAGCCTGGCCCTGACCTTCCTGCGCTGGACGGTGTGGGGCTACCCTGCCCTGGCCATTACGCTGGTAGGATGCGGGGCGCTGCGCGGGGCGGGTAATACCAAATTGCCGATGGTTATTAATATCGGGATGAATATCCTCAATATTGTCATCAGCAGCCTGTTGATTTATGGCTTTTCTGCCTGGGACGGACTCGGTTTTATCGGCGCCGGCATCGGGATTACCCTCGCCCGTTATATCGGTGCGCTGTGCGTTATCCTGACGCTGATGCACGGCTTTAAGGGCGCGCTCAGGATACCGTTCAAATCCTATTTCGCCCCTTTTACCGCCGCCATTTTGTATGAGGTGCTCAGTATTGGCATCCCCGCCAGCATTGAATCCGTGATGTTCAACGTCGGTAAACTGATAACCCAACGTTTTGTCGCCGGAATGGGCACCGAAGTCATTGCCGGGAATTTTATCGCCTTTTCAATTGTGGGATTGATTAACCTTCCCGGCAATTCGCTGGGCTCCGCCGCCACCATTATTGTGGGTACTCGGTTAGGCAAAGGGCAAATCATGCAATCCACCCGGCAGTTGAACTATATTTTCTGGCTTTCGAATATCGGTTCGTGCCTCCTGGCGCTATTTTCCATCCCCAGCGCCGGATTTCTGGCATCGTTCTACACCAATGAACCGGAAGTTATTGGCGTGGTTAAACATCTTATTTGGCTCAATGCGCTCTTTACGCCGATCTGGGCGGCATCATGGGTGCTGCCGGCCGGATTGAAAGGGGCGAAAGACGCCAGCTATACCATGTGGGTGGCCATGGCCGGCATGTGGGGGTGCCGGGTTATCGCCGGCTATATTCTTGGCGTTATTCTCGGATTTGGGGTTATTGGCGTGTGGATGGGCATGTGTTTCGACTGGGTTGTCCGCGGCGTGCTTTTTTACCGCCGGATGGAAAGCGGACGCTGGCTGTGGCGCTACCGTCCTCAAGAGACGCCGTGACGATAAGCGCATTTCCCCGCTTATCGTCAATTGGTCGGCGTTCGTCCGTTATTTCTCTTTGCGCGGAAATATCTCCCGCTCAGGCATAGCGCCGTTTTAGCGGCGCGAAGCGGGTGGCGATAATCATTAATACCACCACGCCCACCGCCATAATCAACCAGGCCTGCTGCAACCCCGCGGTATGTTGACGTATAAATCCGGCGAGAAGCGGCATCAGGCTGGCAAGAATATATCCCCCGCCTTGAACAAACCCCATCAAGGCCCCGGCCTTATGCGAATCGGTAACCTGATCCAGGGCAACGATCAACGACAAAGGAAACAATGCGCCGATGCCAATTCCTATCATAATGATGATGGCATAGGTCAGCGTCAGGGGAGCGACGATCAATCCGATCATTCCCGCCAGCAGAATGGCGAGTACCGGCAACAGCAACCGGCGGCGATCGGGGAAATAGTTGATGCAGGCCGATACCAGCAGCCCTGCGGATACTTCGGTCAACGTCAGCCCGCCCAGCATTAAACCGCTTTGCGTCGAACTCAAACCCAGTTGGATATAGTAAGGGGGCAGCCATGCCAGAACCAGCGTATAAGCGCCGGTGCCGATACCGAAAAACGCCATTAACAGCCAGTCCATTGAGGTTCGATGCGCGGTTGAGACCGTCACAGCCTCGTTTTTCTCCCTATACGCCCGGGGTATGATTTTCCAGGCCGCCGCCGCAATCAGCGCCATGACTCCCCAGCACGCCAGCGCGCTCTTCCAGCCCCACGCATTCGCCAATGGAGAGACGGAAGAAGCGGCAATGGCCGCGCCCCCCATTATCGCCGTGGTGTAAAGCCCCATAAGCAGGCTACTGTGGCGATTGAAATGGTGCTTGATAAACGACGGCACCAGCGCCTGGATCACGGCGATGCCGATTCCGGCTAGCGCCGCGGTCAGCAGCAATCCCGCAGCGCTATTGATCCACCAGCGCATGCTGCACGCAATGGCGATAATCATAATCCCCAGGGCGATTCCGCGATATTCCCCGAGACGCGACTGTAGCCGACCGCCATACAGCGCGCACCATCCCATGGCAAATACCGGCAACGTGGTCAGCAGCCCGGCCATGGTGTCGTTTAATCCCGTGGCGGCCTGGATCTGCGTCAGCAACGGTCCGATTCCCGCCAGCACCGGCCGCAGATTTAGCCCCAGCAAGATGACGGTAATAAATATAAATACGCGGGTCCGGCGTGGTGATGCCACAACCATATAAAAACCTCAGCAAGTTATTTCAGGTTTGGATTACATCCGGGCGACAGCGTCAAAGCAATGCCGCCGATCGGCGCGGCACACTACACCGATCGCGCTGACAAAACCAGTAAAAAAAAATCCGCCCCTGAAGGCGGATTTTGCAGACACACTCTTAACAACCAAACTTGAGGGCTAATGCCTGAAGCTATGGATTAGAAACGATAACCTACGCCAACGGCCCAGGTACCGACGTCAACGCTGCGGATACGGCTTTGCTCGTAACCCAAATCCAGCGCCACGTTCTCAATCGGGTTGAACTGCAGACCGGCACCGTAGGTGAAGCCATAATCGTCATTCTTGTTGTTGTCAGAACCGTTGTCGCCGTTATAGGTATATTTGCCGTGGCCTAAACCGATAACACCGTAAATGCTTGCCCAGTCATTCAGACGATAAGCGGGACCGGCGGTAATACCGATATATTGACCTTTGTTATAGTATCTATCAGCATCACTGCTGCTATCTTCCAGATAGGTGAAAGAACCGATGGCGCCCAGCGGGCTATTATCCCACTCGTAACGGTATTTCAGGTTAAAACCTTTTGCCTTGTTGACTACGCCCTGGGCATCACCCTGAGCATAACCTGCCGATACGGTACTCTGACCAGCCAATGCAGAACCTGCGCTAACGGCTAATACACAAGCCAGAGCTGAAAGACACGCGATTTTTTTCATATATACAGCCTCGAATTTATTTTATTGGAAAGAACACCTAACGCTGTAAATATAACAAAAAAAAAGTGAACTTGCCGCCTGATAAATATTTTTCAATCATAACTTAGATGTAACAAATATTTTCAAGTAGCCCTAGTACACTAATTATAATAGCTTTTCTTAGTTGACAGCCAGAATAAAAAATAATTCAAAACATGTCAATAAAACAGAATATTCTTAATTTTCCGTTCAGTTTGCATGCAAAGAGATTTGTCAAAAAACAAATCGATTAAATATAGCGTAAATAAAGGTCAATAAAAGTAAGCATAAGCGCGGCAAATCCTTTACAATTGGTTAGTCTGGCGGCACCGGGTTTTGATATCAGCCGTTCTTTCTACATTTTATCAAGGCCGTAAAAATGACCTTACCTTCTCCCCGTCTATCAGCGTTGCTTCCCGTTTTGCTCATTATTGTGTCGATGGTATCGATACAAAGCGGCGCGGCACTGGCCAAGAGCGTGTTTCCGCTGATCGGCGCCTCCGGGGTAACCGCACTACGCCTGGGCATCGGCGCGTTAATCCTGTGCCTTATTTTTAAACCGTGGCGCATGCGTTTTGGCAGCAACCGCCTACCGCTGTTAATTTACGGCATTACCCTGGGAGGCATGAATTTTTTATTTTACCTCTCACTGCGTACCGTCCCGCTGGGTATCGCCGTCGCCCTCGAATTTACCGGCCCGCTTGCCGTCGCCATGTTATCATCACGCAGGGTGATTGATTTTTTATGGGTTATTCTGGCCGTTCTGGGATTATGGTTCTTATTGCCGCTCGGAAATAATATCGGCAATGTCGATATGCCGGGTGCGCTATGCGCCCTTGGCGCGGGGGCCTGCTGGGCGCTATATATTCTTTTCGGACAGAAAGCGGGCTCTATTCACGGCCCCGGCACCGTTGCCGTCGGCTCTTTCATTGCGGCGGCGGTATTTTGCCCCATCGGCGTGATCTATTCCGATGCGACGTTATTTTCATCCGCCATATTACCAGTGGGTATTGCCGTGGCTATTCTTTCCACCGCGCTGCCCTATTCTCTCGAGATGGTCGCGTTAACTCGCCTGCCGGCCAGAACGTTCAGTACCCTGATGAGTATGGAGCCGGCGATCGCCGCCGTTTCCGGCCTGTTATTTCTCAGCGAACATTTATCATTTACCCAATGGATGGCGCTGATTTTTATTATCACCGCCTCGATTGGCGCCACCCTGACCATTAAACCGGCGGAACTCGCCGACAAAGAACCTGATCACTCCCCGTTATAATGGCCGACACGCTGCGGAAAGTGACGCAAAAACGCCTCGCTCTCCCGTGGAGAGCGTAACGGTATAAAACGAATATGGCGGTAACGAGCGTCGGACAGATCCGCCAGATAGCGTTTACGATTCGTAGAATAGGTTTTTATCGTCCAGATGATAATTGAGTCGCGGCTGAAAAAACTGCGCATAAATGATTCCCGGTTTCCCGTTCCCGCCCATAACTCCTCTTTGCGCCATGAACGCCGCCAGGCGCGGGAAACCGCCTGAAAAAGCGTACGGCTAAAGCCATAGTCCACCCAGACCACAACATCCACGTTGCGCCATTTGATATCGCGGGTGCGGTTATAGTTGCCGTCAAGCACCCAGCTTTGCGCCGCCAATACCGTTTCAAGGCGCGGAAAAAACTCGCTGTCCGGGCTTTCCCGCCAGTTTTCCCGCCAGAACAAGGCATCCATTTCTATATAAGGAACCCCCAGCCGCTGCGCCAGGCCTCTGGCGATGGTCGATTTTCCGCTACCGCTGGTGCCCACCACGTTGATTTTCATTCTGGTCCCATTGCCGCGCTATTTCAGCCGTTGTGATATATAATATAAATGACAACCTATGCGATTATATCCTATCCTAAATAATTATCATTTACGTCGATATTGACATCAATAGATACCGCGAGTAGTTATAGCCAAAAGCACGCCATTAAAAGAGCCTGATAATAAAAAGTTATTTTATATTCGCCATAGCTATTTATTCAATAGGTGATTCTTTTTAAAATTTTGCTTTATTGCTGCTATAATAAACCCCGTTGAACAGTAAGATTACGAACAATTAAATAATGAGGAAAATATTATGCGTACCGCTAAACTGGTAAACCCCGCATCTTCCGATCTTATCTACACGCGTAATGATTTGGATGACGAAGTCAAGACCTCTACTATCAAGCTGTTAAGTCAGCTGGTAGTGGATCTGATCGATCTTTCCCTGATCACCAAGCAGGCGCACTGGAACCTGCGCGGCGCTAATTTTATCGCCGTTCATGAAATGCTTGACGGCTTCCGTACCGCCATTACCGACCATCAGGATACCGTGGCGGAACGTATCGTTCAGTTAGGCGGTGTCGCGCTGGGCACGGTGCAGGCCGTTAACGAAAAGACCGATCTGAAAAGCTATCCGACGAATATCCACAGCGTGCAAGATCACCTTAAAGCGCTGGCGGAACGTTATGCCGTCGTCGCTAACGCGGTGCGTAAAGGCATCGGCCAAACCGAGGATGAAGATAGCGCCGATATCCTGACCGCCGCATCGCGCGATCTGGATAAATTCCTGTGGTTTATCGAATCCAATATCGAGTAAGTTTCGCTTTTAAGCCAAAAAAGATAGACCGGGGCCGCGTATGCGGCCCTTTTTTTATGGCGGGCGTCGTGCCCGCCACCTTTCAGGCCGTCGCAAGCGACTGGCGTACCATCCCCGAACCGACGTTCAAAAAATTAACGCCCCCCCCCCAATAATCCGCCACGACGCCAAACATCGGTTGTATCCGCCGCACAAATTGGTTAATCATATCCACGCCGTGCATAAACGACATGGGCGATAAGCCGTGCCGTTGGCTCGGTCATTAAGCGGATATAGCGGGTGAAACACAGCATTCTGTAAACAACCTTCTGTTCTAACAGGTTTTTTATTTCATAGTATTATTGATATATGACCTGTCTGCCAAAAATTTCTCACAACGGATACACTAGGAAGGATTTAATGAAATCACTACTGAAAGCCTCTTTGGCTGCGTTGACGCTGACCCTGAGTATTTCCAGCTACGGGGCGGAGAAACAACTTATCGTCGCCACCGACACCGCCTTTGTTCCCTTTGAATTCAAGCAGGGCGACAAGTACGTCGGTTTTGACATCGACCTGTGGGACGCCATCGCCAAACAGCTCAATGTCACCTATACCCTGAAGCCGATGGATTTCGGCGGCATCATCCCCGCGCTGCAAACCCGTAATGTGGATCTGGCGTTGGCGGGCATCACCATCACCGAAGAGCGCAAAAAGGCCATCGACTTCTCCGACGGTTATTACAATAGCGGCCTGCTGGTGATGGTGAAGGCCGATAACAACGACATCAAGAGCGAGCAAGATCTGGCGGGAAAAGTGCTGGCGGTAAAAGGCGGCACCGGTTCGGTTGATTACGCCAAAGCGAATATCAAGACCAAAGCTCTGCGCCAGTTCCCGAACATTGACAACGCCTATATGGAATTAGGCACCAACCGCGCCGACGCCGTGCTGCACGATACGCCGAACATCCTCTACTTCATTAAAACCGCCGGTAACGGCCAGTTCAAAGCCGTGGGCGACTCCATCAAGGCACAGCAATACGGCATCGCTTTCCCGAAAGGCAGCGACCTGCGCGACAAAGTCAACGGCGCGCTGAAAACACTGCAGGAAAACGGCACCTATGCTGAGATCTACAAAAAGTGGTTTGGCGTTGAACCTAAGTAATCGCCGCTTTAATCTGGAGATATTCCATGCAGTTTGACTGGAGCGCCATCTGGCCTTCTCTGCCTCTTTTGTTGGAAGGGGCGAAAATGACCCTGCTGATCTCGGTATTGGGTCTGCTGGGCGGCTTGGTTATCGGTGTTCTCGCGGGCTTTGCCCGCGCTTACGGCGGCTGGTTTTCCAGCCGTATCGCACTGGTGTTTATTGAAATCATCCGCGGTACGCCGATCGTTGTGCAGGTGATGTTTATTTATTTCGCCCTGCCGATGATTTTCACCTCCGTACGCATCGATCCGTTCGCCGCCGCCGTGGTCACCATCATGATCAACTCCGGCGCCTACATCGCGGAAATCACCCGCGGCTCAGTGCTGTCGATTCACAATGGCTTCCGCGAGGCCGGACTGGCGCTGGGATTGTCCCGCCGGGATACGCTGCGCCATGTCATCGCGCCGCTGGCGCTGCGCCGTATGCTGCCTCCGCTGGGCAATCAGTGGATCATCAGCATCAAAGACACCTCGCTGTTTATCGTTATCGGCGTGGCGGAACTGACCCGTTCCGGTCAGGAAATCATCGCCGGCAATTTCCGCGCGCTGGAAATCTGGAGCGCGGTAGCGGTGATTTATCTGTTTATCACGCTGGTGCTCAGCTTTATCCTGCGTCGTCTGGAAAGAAGACTTAAGATTATATGATTGAATTTAAAAATGTTTCCAAACACTTTGGTCAAACCAAAGTTTTACACGACATCGATCTGAAGATTAATCAGGGTGAAGTGGTAGTGATTATCGGCCCTTCCGGCTCCGGTAAATCCACGCTGTTGCGCTGTATCAACAAGCTGGAAGAGATTACCAGCGGAGAGCTGATTGTCGACGGCCTGAGCGTTAACGATCCGCGGGTTGACGAGCGTCTGATCCGTCAGGAAGCCGGGATGGTATTTCAGCAGTTCTACCTGTTTCCGCATCTTACCGCGCTGGAAAACGTGGCGTTCGGCCCTATCCGGGTACGCGGCGCCAGTAAAGCGCAGGCGGAAAAGCTGGCGCGGGAACTGCTGGAGAAAGTGGGACTCTCTGAAAGGGCGCATCACTACCCGTCCGAACTTTCCGGCGGTCAGCAGCAGCGCGTCGCCATTGCGCGCGCCCTGGCCGTGAAACCTAAGCTGATGCTGTTCGATGAACCGACCTCGGCGCTGGATCCTGAGTTGCGCCATGAGGTGCTGACGGTGATGAAGGATTTGGCGGAAGAAGGGATGACTATGGTTATCGTTACCCACGAGGTGGGGTTTGCGCATAAGGTGGCTTCGCGCCTGATCTTTATCGATAAAGGCCGCATCGCCGAAGATGGCGACCCGGAAACGCTGATTGGCAACCCGCCGAGCGATCGCCTGCGCGAGTTTTTACAGCACGTATCCTGACAAAAAGAGGTTGCTGACAAACTCGTCTGTGAACCTGAGATACACGGGCCGACCGTACCGAGGGGCGCTCCGGCGGCTTACGCCGCTACGACCCCTCGCCACGCTCTCCCTAATATCGAACTTTGTCACTGGCCTGAAAGGGGGGAATCCCCCCTTTCCATCCCTGCTACCGACCATATTCCCGTTCGATAAACGCGGCGAAATCCCGGCATATCACCTCGTCGCCCCGTTGATTATCGGCAATCACCCGGCTGCCGTCGACAATCCGAATGCGGGCGGCCAGGTCGAAATCCGCCGCGGGCTGCGGGCGCTGCGACGCCTGCGCGATGGCCGCTTCCGCTCGCTGCCAGGCTTCTTCCACCGTCAGGTTACACGCCTGCGCCAGATAAGCGGGATTGAAACCTTCGCCCGTCAGACTGCGCAAAGTATCATCATGGCTGACGCTATTGCCCGGCAGCCAGTAATGCCGCGCCAGATCGGGGCCGATCGCCGCGTTGTCGCTCAGATAACCGTCCCGCTGCAGGAAGTAATGCCGCGTTTGCTCCACCGCCATCAGCGCCAGCAGATATCCCTGATAGGAACAGGCCGACTCCATCGACAGCAGATGGGGGATCGCCAGCGTGGGCCGCGGGCTGCCGCCAATCCCCAGAATTCGCTGTTCAATATCCCGCGCCAGTTTGGTTATCGCCTCCGGCGTGCGCTGCTCGTCGCTCCAGGAATAGAGTTCCCATTCAAAATAGGGCACCAGCAGAATATGGCGATCGTTAAAGGCGCGCATCGGCTGGCGCGTGCGGATATCGGCGCGGATCAGCTCATCGGGAATAACCTCCCCCTGCCGGTTTTTCGCATAGCGTTTCAGCCAGTCGGCATCGTGCAGCAGGCTGTCGCAGAACATGGACTGCGTCTCCGCATAAGCCATGGAGGTCGGCGGAAACTCCTGTGAAAAACAGGGGGCGTTCTGGCGAATATTGGCGAAATGCGCGGCGTGTCCGCCCTCATGGAACAGGGTATTGATGCCGCTGGCGCCGCTGCCGACCTGATCCGGCTTCGCCAGGCTGGTAAAATTAATCCGCGCCGGGATCCACTCTCCCTGCTGATAAAACGGCGGCACCGGGCCGTGCATAAAGCCATTTTCGTACTTGCCCTTGCGCACCAACAGGTCGAGCTGCATTTCCGCCCCGTTAAAGCCAATATGCAGACGCTTGAAACTGTTTATCCAGCGTTCCAGCGAGGCGGAGAACGGGAAATAGGGATCGAGCTGACGGGTTACGTCGCCGGCGCTGGCATAGCGAATATTCCACGGCTGCAATGCCTGCGGCCCCTTTGCGGCGGCCAACTCCTTCAGGCTGCGGGCGTTCGCCTCCCAGGTTTGCTTTTCGAAAGGATCGAGAATGGCGAAAAGCTGTTCCGGGGTCATGCGCTCGGTTTTATTCACCTTGTAATCGAAATAGTTGCGGTATCCCATCTGGCGGGCAAAGCGGTTGCGCAGGCCGATCAGCTCAGGGAAACCGTTACGCAGCAGCCATTGTTCCAGGTCGCGCAGCGCCTGTTGCGAGCTCTGCCGATACGCTTCGGTATCATTCGTCGCCTGGTTGGTCAGCAGTTCGCCCAATGATGCCGCGACCCGCTCGCCGTTGGCATCCAGATGCGTCATTTCATAGCTTTTACGCCTGGCGTACAGCGCGCTTTCCGCCGCGATGATTTCATCCATCAGCGCCTGAGCCTTGGGATCTTCAATCACGTTGCAGTCAAAAAATCGATACCACCCGCGCAGGCCGTGCAGCAACGCCCGCTGGTCGTCATTCGCCGGGCTATTTTCCACCGCGGCAAGATGATGCCGTAGCTCAACCAGTCGCTGCGGCTGGGCGATAAAACGTTTATAAGCGCTTTCCGCCGCGGAAAAGCGGGCCGATACCTCCTCGTCCCCGGTTCCCATATACAGCTGCCAGAACAGATCTTCTTTGGTTTGGTGAACCGCAAGATAGTCACGGTTCAGCGCATTAAAATAATCTACAGCCTGTTGCATGATTGCTTTCCCTCTCTCTTAACCCAGACGTTTTCTGATGCTTGCCACCGCCTGCTCCATCGACGGCGCGTCGCCGCCGGCCACCAAACAGCTGGCCAGTTGCAGACGAATCGCCTGCGGCAACGCTATCTCCCCCGCCAGACATTGCGCCGTCCAGCGCGCCGTTGTCGCCGCATCTTTGGCAATCGGCAAACCGTCCGGCGCCGGCGCGATATCCTGACGCAGTTGCAGAACCTGCGTTTTCTGCCGATGTATAAAGTGAATTTCCGGGCAGCGCTGCGGGCTGGCGTACACTTCACCCTCGGTGCCGGGCATCAGTAACGCCCGCCCGTCAATATCGCGAAAGAACGTGGCGACGCGGGCGATATATTCGGGGTGCGATACGCTGGCGAGCCGCAGCGCGCCGCTTTCGGCAAAGGGCGTGGCCAGCTTGGCCAGGGTATGGCTGCTGTTGCGCACCCCCATACGCCAGCGCAGCTGCAACTGCCGGTCGATTGGCGGACACAGCAACGAGATGGGAATAAACAGCGGCTCGCCCTTATCCAGCAGCCGTTGCGCCTGTTCGGCGCTTTCAACCGCCGAGATCCCCAGATTGTGCAATATCTCGGCGCTGGTGACGCGAGTGGGATCGTCGCTCACGCCGTGTACCACCACCGGATAACCCAGTTTCGCCAGCAGAAGCGCCAGCAGCGGCGTCAGATTGGCCTGTCTTCTCGCCCCGTTATAGCTGGGGATCACCACCGGCATCGGCCCCTTCTCCGGCGGCCGCAGGCGCAGAACCCGCTCGCTCATCGCCTGATAAAAACCGAGCATCTCGGATTCAGATTCGCCTTTGATGCGAAAGGCGATCAGCAACCCGCCCAGCTCAAGCTCCGGCACGTCCCCATCCAGCATACGGCGGTAAAGTTCATAGGCGGTTGCCTGATCCAAATCTCGGGCATGGTTCTTACCGCGTCCGACCTCTTTAATAACCTTGGTGTAATCCATGCTGGCCTCTCGTTAACGGCGACGTCGTTGGGTGCTTATCTCTTGAAAATAGCATGCTTCGCTTTGTGATTAATAATGTAAAGAATGACCCATGCCGGGCAATTGCCAGACGCCGGCGCGGGTGGGATTTTGACATCAGGGTTTCACTCCTGGGTTTCCGCTTTAACGCGATCCTGGGTTTCAATCTCCGGCTGCACCGGGGGCGGCACCTGCGCCAGCTTCGGCGTATGGGCGGGCAGCCAGCCGAGCAATGCCGGGAAATAACGCAGGAAGTGGAACACCACAACGCTTTGGGTCAGGTTCCACCAGGTGCGTTTCGGCACCATCGACTCATCCACGCATACGCAGTCATTGGCGATAATATGGTTGAGATTGTCGCGCAGCGTCTGGTTAAAGGCGCGATCGTGAATGATCAGGTTGGCTTCCAGATTGAGCGACAGACTGAGAGGATCGAGATTGCTGGAGCCGACCGTCGCCCAGTGCCCATCCATCAGCGCCACTTTGCCGTGCAGCGGGCGGCGGCGATATTCATAAATCCGCACGCCGCCTTTCATCAGATAGCGGTACAGCAGACTCGCGCCGACTTTGACGATCGGCATATCCGGCTCGCCCTGCACGATAAGCTTCACCCGCACGCCGCGCCGCGCCGCGTTGCGCATGGCATGCAGAAAGCGATAGCCGGGGAAGAAATAGGCGTTGGCGACAATCACCTCGCGCTTTGCATTAGCCAGCATCTTCAGATAGTGACGCTCAATATCATCGCGATGCGCTTCATTGTCGCGCCAGACGAACAACGCCTGCGCTTCGCCGGGCTTCGGGTTCTCTTGCGGGCGATGATGACGCGCCCACCAGCGGCGCGCGGCGGCCTGGCCGGACAGGCTTTCCAGCTCAAACAGCAAAATGTCGCGCACCACCGGTCCTTCAACCTGCACGGCGTAATCCTGCTTGGCCTGCGGGCCGTAGTCGGACATATGCTCGTCGGAATAGTTAATTCCGCCGACAAACGCCACCCTTTCATCCACCACCACAATTTTGCGGTGCAGCCGCCGGAATACATTGGTGCGCATGCCAAACAGGCGAGGACGCGGATCGTAGTAACGAAACACCACGCCGGCAGAGGTGAGTTCATTGACGAACGTTTCGCTCAAATCCGCCGAGCCGTAACCGTCGAGTAACACCTCCACCTTCACGCCGCGTCGTGCGGCGTGCAATACCACCTCGTGAAGCTGACGGCCCACGTTATCTTCAAACCAGATAAAGGTTTCGAGGATGACTTTACTCCGTGCATTGCCGATGGCGTTAAACACCGCCGGATAATAACCATCGCCATTTTCCAGTAATGTGATCCGATTTCCTTCTCGCCATGAACATTTCATAAGTGTATTTCCGCACTTAAAGGGGCATGGTCGGACAGATGACGCCAGTTGCGCAAAGCCAGCGCGCTCGGGCTACTGGCATAAGCGTTCTTCACGTAAATCCGATCGAGGCGCAACAGGGGAAAGCCCACCGGGAAAGTGCGCGCGGGTCTGCCGCGCGTGCGGGTGAAGATCTCCTCGAGTCCGGCCTCGACCTGCAAAAGAGGGTTGGCGCGCTGGCGCCAGTCGTTGAAATCGCCCGCCACCACCACCGGTTCGCCTTCGGGCAGTGAATTGACCCATTTCGCCATCATCATTAGCTGCGCCCGGCGATGCGATTCCCACAGGCCAAGATGCACCGAGGCGACATGAATGGGAAAAACCAGCTCCGGCGGCGCAATCCGGCAATACAGCAGCCCGCGCTTCTCGCTTTCACCCACTGAGACATCGTGATTTTCATAATGCGCAATGGGAAAGCGCGACAATACCGCATTACCGTGGTGACCTTCGGGATAGACCGCGTTGCGCCCGTATGCGTAGTCGCTCCAGATGGTGTCGGCAAGGAATTCGTAGTGCGTGGTGTCCGGCCAGTTTTCTATGTGCAAGGGATGAACTTGATGGGCGCCCATCACTTCCTGCAAACAGACGATATCCGCGCGGACGGTGCGTACCGCGTCACGCAGCTCAGGCAAAATAAAGCGGC
Organism: Brenneria tiliae; assembly: GCF_023347575.1. Classification (NCBI taxonomy): domain Bacteria; kingdom Pseudomonadati; phylum Pseudomonadota; class Gammaproteobacteria; order Enterobacterales; family Pectobacteriaceae; genus Brenneria; species Brenneria tiliae. The sequence continues at coordinate 270,443 of NZ_JAKPCB010000099.1, forward strand.
GATTAAACGCCGTGAAGCCTTTATGGGTGTTAATGGTGAGCACTTTCAACGAAAAATACCGGGGCAGTTGGGTCATATTCTCCTGGCGGCGTCACTATCCTGATCCTGATGAAAATAAAGTGTAGTCAAAAAGAACCGGCCAATCTTGTCGATACCGCGCTCAAAAAAGAGATTATGGCATCTCCCTTTCCTCAATGGGAAACACGGGCAGCGCGGCAAGCAGCTGGCCGCCATAGCCTTTGGTCAGCAGGCGGCGATCGTAAATAACGATTTCGCCGAAGCACTCATGGCTGCGGATCAGTCGCCCCACCTGCTGAATAAGGCTGAATGAGGCGCTGGGGAGGCTTTGCACCACGAACGGCTGACGTTTCAGGCTTTTCAGCCATTCACCTTCCGTCAGAATGATCGGGCTGTCAATCGGCGGGAAGGCGATTTTATGGATATGCACCTGGGAAAGCAGTTCGCCTTTCAGATCCAGTCCTTCGGCAAAAGACTGCAAACCGATAAGTACGCTGGTCTGTCCTTCCTTCACCCGCTGGCGGTGAAGCTCAACCAGCCGATAGCGCGGTTTATCGCCCTGAACCAGCAACATCAGCCGCAGGTCGGCGACCTGCGTCAGAAAAAGCTGCATGGCGCGCTGGCTGGCGAACAGCATCAACAGGCCGCGATGTTTGCCCCGTTGCAGCTCGGCGCGGAAAAAGCACGCCATTTCGGCGATATGCTGCGGTTCGCTTTTCAGCAGCGGTTCGTGGCGCATTTTCGGGATCACCAGACGCCCCTGTTCACGGTGATTAAACGGCGAATCCAGCGCCAGGAAGCGGTCGCCGGCCGGCTCATTCAGACCGGACAGCTCCTGTAAACGAGAGAAACTGTTCAGCGACCGTAGCGTCGCCGAGGTCATCACCACGTGCGGCACATTGTTCCACAACAGCTTTTCCAACTGGTCGCACACGCGGATGCCGGCGCAGTGCAGCAACAGATGCCCTTGTCCCTCGCGGATATCGCGGGTGAGCCATTTGGATACCGGCGCATTGGAGGATTTTTCCATCGTCGCCAGACGCCACAGCTTGCTCAGCGACTCCAGATAGCCCAGCAGCCGGCTCATTTTCAGCAGCGTCTGGTGTAGACGCACCACGTCGTGTTTGCCGGTTTTCTCGCTGAGGTCGTTGAGCATATACTCCGTCAGCCCGCGCAGACTATCGGTAAGTTTAAACAGGCGGATGCAGTTTTCGCGCATCTCCTCCGGCATCTTTCCCAGCGGAAAGCGGTACTCGGTTTCCGCGCTCTCCGGCGGCAAAAATAGCCCGCACAGCTGAGCAAACGACTGCGCCGCGTCGCGCAGCTCCTCGCAATGGGCGGTCAGCCGTTCGCCGTGCGCCAGGCGCGGCGGCGACTTCGGCGCAAACTGCGCCATACACAGCCCAATCTGCTGCACCAGCTGTTCCAGCTGTACGGTGATGGCGGCGGGCGTAACGTCGCCGGACATTTCCAGCGTATCGCGGGCGACGTCGGGAATATGGTGCCCTTCATCCAGCACCAGCAGCATATGTTTCGGGTTCGGCAATACCGATTCGCTTTCCATCGCCGCCATCACCAGCGCGTGGTTGGTCACCACCACATCGGCGTTTTCAATCTCGCGCCGGGCGATGAAAAACGGGCACTCGCGGAAATAATGGCAGTTATGGCCCAGGCAATTGGCCTTGTCGGTGCTGAGTTTGCGCCACAGGCCGTCGGCGATGGATTCCTGATAGTGATCGCGCAGGCCGTCCCAGGCATGGCCTTGCAACGCTTTGGCGATACGCGCGCACTTGCCCTGCTCCTCGCGGCTGGACGGCGCTAACTCATCGCCCAGATAGAGGGTTAAATCGCCCTGCGCATCAGCGTCCGTCGCCAGCATCGCCAGATTGCGCGGGCACACATAGCGCCCGCGGCCAAATGCCGCGGTGAAGGTCAGTTCGGGGATAAACTTGCGCAACAGCGGTAAATCCTTACTGAAGATCTGATCCTGCAAGGCCACGTTCGCCGTGCTGACCACCAGCGTTTTTTCTTGCGCCCGTCCGACCGCGATGCCGGGGATCAAATATGACAGCGTTTTGCCCACCCCGGTCGGGGCTTCGATAGCCAAATGACGCGGATAGTCGCCCGCCAGCGTTTTCGCCACTTCGGCAATCATCTGTCGTTGGGGTATGCGGGGAATAAAATCCGGGATCTGCTGTTGCAGGGCCTTATACCATTGGCCGATCTGCAGTTTTATTGCGGGGGACAGCGCCATGCATTCTCTGTATTCAGTCAATCCGACCGCCATTGTCCCACAGACCGGGCATAAGGTCAGCCGATATCGCCGCTCGACAAATTTCCGCGCGCCGATTAGGGTAACTGTCTATTTTGATAGCGGGCCGTTCACCATGTCATCCGTTCATACTATCGATCAAGCATACTGGTTTTCACCGCTGCTGCCGCACGTGGAGAGCCGCTCGACCTGGCGCAGCGGCCATGGCTATAAAACCCACAGCCATGAACAGTTCTCCATCGGCGCCATCGAACAGGGTTCGACGCTCTGCCACTACCGCGGGGAGATACGCCGGCTACGGGCGGGCGACCTGATTTTTATCGACCCGCGCCAGCCGCACAGCTGTAATCCCCTGCCCGGCCAGACCCGCAGCTATCATATGCTGTATCTGGACACGGAGTGGTGCCTGAAACGGCTGTCCGAAGGCTGCGGATATCCGGTTACGTCGCTGCACTGCCGCTGCGTCACCCTGCGCGACCCGGCGCTGTTCGCCCGCTATCAACGGCTGATAGGCCAGTTGCATCGCGGGGAGGCGGCGGCCGGACAAACGCTGGACCAGTTGATTACCCCGCTATTGCTGCGATACTGTTCCCCGCCCGCGCCGCCCGCCCCCTTGCCCGCTCAGCCTGCCACGCGCCACGTGCGCCAGCGCCTGTTGAGCAACCTGCAGCAAGCGCCGTCGCTGGAAACCCTGGCGCAAGAGTTGAACGTGCGGCGGGAAACCATCGTGCGGCGATTTCGCCAGGATACCGGCATCACGCCGATGGCTTTTCTTAATAATGCGCGGATTGAATACGCCAAAACCCTGCTGAAAAAAGGCGTCCCGCTGGCCGATGCCGGCTATCAGAGCGGATTTTGCGATCAAAGCCACTTCCATAAAATCTTCGTACGATACACGGCGGCAACGCCCGGACAGTATCGTCAGGGGCGATCAATATTTGACAATAAATAGCGGCATCAACGGCCTAGACTGACCCCGTTCATTTTTCGAGGTCATCGTTATGTCGATCGGTACATTTTTTCCCGCCAATTTTCCCGCGCTGGCGCTGGCTCATTTTGTGGCTCTGCTTAGCCCCGGCCCAGACTTCTTCCTGTTGACCGCTTACGCCATCCGTTACCGTTTACGCGGCAGCGCCGGGATCTGTCTGGGCATTGCGCTGGGAAACGGCGTTTATATTCTGCTGGCGGCCATCGGCTGGGCGGGCATACAGCACTCAACGCGGCTGTTTACCCTTATGGAACTGGGCGGCGCGTGCTATCTGCTGTGGATCGGTTATCAACTACTGAAAAGCCGCGCAGCGCATCGGCTAGCGGCCGCGCAGCAGGCGGACGGCCGCCCGTCCTTTGCCCGGCAAATTCTGCTGGGGCTGGGATCCGCGCTGCTGAACCCCAAGAATATGCTGTTTTATATCAGCCTGATGACCACGATCCTCGGTCCGCACGTCACCCTAACCCAGCAGATGGTCAGCGGCGGATGGATGTTCTCCGTGGTGCTTGGCTGGGATCTGCTGGTGGCCGCGCTGATGACGCTGCCGCTGGTACAGCGGCGGCTTGAGCGCTATCTGACCCCTATCGAACGCGGCGCCGGCGTCATTTTGCTCGTCTTCGGCTTAATCTTGCTGTTTCACCGCTGAATGCCATTCCCGCCTTGTTTAAGGCGCCGGAGGCTTTATAATTCAGGGCAATTAACCAAAGGATAACCTGATGACTTTAAGCAAAGCAGGCATTATCGGGCTGTTTGCCCTGTGCGCCATCGGCGGCGTCGGCGGCGTGATGCTGGTGGGTTACATTATTATCGTGCGCGGCGGTTAATCGTCCCCCGCAGGATAGGCTATCCCTGGCGCTGCGCCGCGTGAAATTGCGACCAGTAAGCCGGGATACGCGAGAATGTCAGTTTGAACCAGGATGTGAATAGCTCCGGCGAGGCAACCATACGCCGTTCGATCTGCTCCAGCGACAGATACTGATACTCCTCCGCTTCATCGGGATTGAGCTGAGGGATGTCATCGGTGATGCCGAAATAGACGTGTCCGAACTCGTGTTCAATCAAGCCATTGCTCAGCGGCAATCGGTAACTCAGCGTAAACATCGGCGTGAGCGCGCAGCGCAGCCCCATTTCCTGATACAGGCGGCGGTGCGCCGCCTGAAGCGTCTCCTCGCCCGGAGCCGGATGGCTACAGCAGGTATTGCTCCATAGCCCGCCGCTGTGATATTTCGCCCTGGCTCGCCGCTGCAGCAATAGCTGCCGTTGCGAATTGAAAATATAAACGGTTATCGCCCGATGCAACGCGCCTTGTACGTGCGCCTGCTGCTTTTCCATCACGCCCGTCGGCCTGTCGTTTTCATCAACCAGAATGACTTCCGTCAACGGCATACTTCCTCCCTCGGCAATTGCCATACACGGCCTGATTCGCCGCCGACGGCGCATCGGCGGCGCGACGTTCAGTTATAGCATAGTAAAACGCCGGCTTTTAACCCGCTGCGAATCCAGACCGATAAACACATCGTATTCACCGGGTTCGACGACCTGCTGCATACGGGCATTGTAGAATGTCAGCGCGTCCCGATCGATAGGGAAACTGAGGGTGCGCGCTTCTCCCGGCCGCAGCATCACTTTTTGGAAACCGCGCAGCTCTTTCACCGGACGGCTGACGGATGCCACCACATCATGCAAATACATCTGCACCACGGTCTCGCCGGCCCGCTCGCCGGTGTTTTTCACCGTAACGCTGGCCGTTACCACGCCGTTGCGCGGCATGGTCCGGCTGGATAAGAGCACGTCCGATACGCTGAAAGTGGTATAGCTCAGGCCGTAGCCAAACGGATAGAGCGGCCCGTTGGCTTCGTCATAATAGTGCGAGGTGTACTTGCCGGGATTTTCCGGCGTATAGGGACGGCCAGAGGGCAAATAGTTATAGTAAATGGGAATTTGACCGACGGAGCGCGGGAAAGACATCGGCAGTTTGCCGGACGGGTTATAGTCGCCGAACAGCACGTCCGCAATCGCGTTGCCCCCTTCCGTTCCGCTGAACCAGGTTTCCAGCAGCGCATCCGCCTGTTGATCCTCACGCACCAGCGCCAGCGGGCGGCCGTTCATCAGCACCAGCACCAGCGGCTTGCCGGTGGCTTTCAGTGCCGCGATCAGGTCACGCTGACTTTGCGGCAGGTCGATATTGGAACGGCTGGAGGCTTCGTGCGCCATGCCCGCCGCTTCCCCCACCACCGCCACCACCACGTCGGCCTGCCGCGCCGCCCGCACCGCTTCGTCAATGATCACCTGCGGCGGGCGTTTATCCACCTGAACCGCCTCTTCATACAGATTGAGGAAATCAATAATCCCCTGATGATTGCTGATATTGGCGCCTTTGGCATACAAAACCCTGGCGTTGCCGCCCACCGCGTTCCTGATGCCCTGATAAACCGTGATGGTCTGCCGGGTAACGCCGGCGGCGGACCAGCTTCCCATGGTATCGCGCTTGCTGTCGGCCAGCGGCCCGACCACGGCGATCGTCCCCTGCTTTTTCAGCGGCAGCGTCTGCAAGCGGTTTTTCAGCAGCACCAGGCTTTTGCGCGCCACTTCACGCGCTTCCAGCCGGTGTAAGCGGCTTTCCGCGTTGGTATCGACCGGATCGGCGTCCGCCGGCCCCAGATGGCGATATGGGTCCTGGAACAGCCCCATATCATATTTAACGTTCAGCACCTGGCGGCAGGCCTCATCGATTTCCCGCTCGCTCACCGCGCCGCTTTTGACCAGTTCGGGCAGATAGCGAATAAAATATTCATCGCTCATGCTCATGCCGACGCCGGATTTCAGGGCCAGAAGGGAAGCATCGCGCGGGTTGCCGGCCACGCCGTGCTTAATCAGCTCCTTAATCGCCCCGTGATCGGTAATGGTGATCCCTTTAAATTGCCACTGGTCGCGCAGAATATCTTTCAGCAGCCAGCTGTTGCTCGTCGCCGGCGTACCGTTAATCGAATTCAGCGCCACCATCACCCCGCCGCTGCCCGCATCGATCGCCGCTTTATAAGGCGGCATATAATCCTGAAACATACGCTGCAGGCTCATATCCACGGTGTTGTAGTCGCGCCCGCCTTCCACCGCGCCGTAAAGCGCGTAATGCTTCACGCTGGTCATCAGGGAATGGCGCGCCGTCGGGTCGTCGCCCTGGAAAGCCTTTACCACCACGCCGGCTATTTTACTGGTTAGCCAGGTATCCTCGCCAAAGCCTTCGGATACCCGCCCCCAGCGCGGGTCGCGGGTAATATCCACCATCGGCGCCCAGGTCATATTCAGGCCGTCTTCCGTGGCCTCATAGGCGGCGATACGCCCGCTCAGGGCGATGGCGTCCATATCCCAGCTGGATGCCAGCCCCAGCGCGATAGGGAAAATGGTGCGCTGGCCGTGCACCACGTCGTAGGCGAAAAACAGAGGGATTTTCAGGCGGCTAAGCTGCATCACCTGATCCTGCATGGCGCGGATATCGGGCCGCGTGACGGTATTAAAAATCGCCCCGACCTGACCGTTCCTGATCATCTCGCGAATGGCCTCTTTCGGATTATCCGCCCCGACGCTGATCAGCCTGAGCTGGCCGATTTTTTCGTTCAGCGTCATTTTCTCTATTAAATCAGAGACAAAGGCATTACGCTGCTGGTGTGACGGTGTAACATATGGCGAAGCGGAGGTGGTTTCCTGAGCGAATAGCGGGTTACAGGCAAGTCCAATAGCGATAGTCAGTGAAGTAAGCCATTTCATTCTTTATACGGATCTCGTCAATCCCGGCATCAGGACGGGTTTGTAGATAAGTCAGCCGCTGCGCCATAACCTCTGGCAGGATGATGACCGCCGATCCCGGCATTCACCGACAACGCCAACGCACTTGGATACACAGCGCGTAATCATAGTGTATTTATTTACCTTTGATTGAGTAAAAACTGTAAAAATAATGCGATTCGTTGCGCAGGATATACATTCTTCCCATGGATTCGGCGCGCCGGATGATTTCCAGCGTATTTCGTGCTAATGCTAATGCTCTGTTTGCATAAGGAGCATAAGACATGTATCAGCTGTATATCGCCAATAAAAACTACTCCTCCTGGTCGCTTCGCCCCTGGGTATTGCTGCAGGCGCTGTCCATTCCCTTTGCCGAGAAACTGGTGACGTTCGTCTCCGCCGGGGCGAATCCCGCCTTTAAAGCCTTTTCCCCTTCGGCGAAAGTGCCCTGCCTGATTGACGGCGACACCACCGTCTGGGACTCCCTGGCGATAACCGAATACCTTGCCGAGCGGCATAAGGAAGTGTGGCCCGCCGATGCCAAAGCCCGCGCCTGGGCGCGCTGCGCCGCGGCGGAAATGCATTCCGGCTTTAACGCCCTGCGCAGCAGCTGCGCCATGAGCTGCGGCGTAAAAGTCAAAATAAAAGATATCCCCCCGGCGTTGAGCAACGATTTAAAACGGCTTAACGAGCTGTGGCTGGAGGGCCTAACCCGCTTCGGCGGCCCGTTTCTGGCGGGGAAGGATTTTTCCGCCGCGGACGCCTTTTTTGCCCCGGTAGTATTTCGCATTCGCACCTACCAGTTGCCGGTGGAGCCGCAAGCCGAAGCCTACTGCCAGCATATGCTCGCCCAGCCGGCCATGCGGCGCTGGCTGGAAGATGCGCTGGCGGAAACCTGGCGTGAGCCGGAGCATGAAGAGGATGTCGCCCGCGCCGGGGAGATTATCGAGGATTTACGGGCCGCTGGCTGACGAATAAGGCCCTGAGCCAGGGCCTCAGATTGCTGACAAACCCACTCCGCCATAGTCATCCCCGCGTAGGCGGGGATCTGCTTTCAGCTAGTGCGTTGATATCAGGAAGATTCCTGCCTACGCAGGAATGACGGATTTGGATTTGCTATCACCAATGGCTACTTTGTCAATGGTCTGAGGCCCTGAGCCAGGGCCTGCAAATCTCACCGCCGCCGCTCCGGCGGCTACTCTATCCCCGCGCTATCGGCGCTGGCCATGGTCTGAGGCTGCCGCGAAGCCAGCGCTTTCTGTTTTTTGTAGCTTAATGCGGCGGTGGGAACCGCGCTGACCTTGCCGGTTTCCATCCATTTGCGCAGCCGGCTGGCGTCGGCGAAATGGGTGTATTTGCCAAACGCGTCCAGCACCACCAGCGCCACCGGACGCTGATTAATCAGGGTGCGCATCACCAGGCAGTGCCCGGCCTGATTAGTGAATCCCGTTTTGGTCAGCTGAATATTCCAGTCCGCCTTATACACCAGGTGATTGGTATTACGGAACGGCAGGACGTACGCCGGATGGGAAAACGTCACCATTTTCTCATGGGTGGTGCTGAGCTGGCTGAGCAAAGGGTACTGTTTGCTGGCGATAAGCAACCGGGTGAGGTCGCGCGCGGTGGAAACGTTATGAATGGACAACCCGGTAGGCTCCACATAGCGCGTATGTTTCATACCCAATGCCCGCGCCTTGGCGTTCATGGCGGCGATAAAGGCGCGATAACCGCCCGGATAGTGGTGCGCCAGGCTGGCGGCGGCGCGGTTTTCCGACGACATCAGCGCCAGCAGCAGCATATCGCGCCGGCTGATTTCGCTGTTCAGACGCACGCGCGAATAAACCCCTTTCATTTCCTCCGTCTGGCTGATGTCAACGGCGAGCACCTCGTCCAACGGCTGATTGGCGTCCAGCACCACCAGCGCCGTCATCAGTTTGGTCACCGAGGCGATGGGGACCACCACGTCCGGATTACTGGAATAGAGTACGCGGTTATCGCGTAAATCCACCACCATGGCGCTGCCGGAGGCGATTTCCTGATGCGCGGCAATCGCCGCTTTGGCGGGAGATTGCGCCGTTACCGGCGGGATAACCAGCATATTGGTTGACAACAACAGCATACCAAACCAAGAGAGCTTGAATTTTTTATTCATTATTCAACTGCTTAAACAGTATCCTGTTAAATGAAAAGAGAGAGACCGGCGAATTATAATTTACCGCCGTTCGCCGCGCACTCAGGCAACGGAAAAAGCTTTGTGACAAAGTTTAACAAGCCCGCTGGCTCTCTCCTTTAACAGTGGCGAACCTGCACGTTGCGCATCTGATTTAGCAGACGAATACTGATGCCGCAGAAGATCCCCGCCGTTATTCCCCCGGCGGCGCCGGACAGCGTACAGAACAGGACGCTGTTCGCCAGTTCCGGGAATCTTGCCAGTTGCATGGAAAAATAGAACCGCAGACCAAAGGTCAACAGCATTAACGCCAGCGGCACAGACGACCCGGCGCGCTCGAAGCGGCGGATCTCCTCCCGGTAAACGCCGGCGTTTTTCCCCAACCGCCATCCCAGGCCCAAGCCGATTATCAGCGCCAGCAAAAAGCCGCCGGCCGCGGCCTCAACCATCGCCAAAGTATGGAAAAGCGCGGCGACGCCCCAGCACAGAAAAACCAGCGGCAGCACCAGCAGGCGGCTCAGGGACTGCTGCCTCGGTCGGCGGGCTTTCATCCCGGCATAAAGCAGATAGGCCAGCACAATCCACACCCAGGAAGGGGTATGGCGGATAATAAGCAGATAGTTTTCCATAATATTCAGTTACTCAGGGTAAAACACCTGAGGCGCATAATACCTCTCAGTGCAGTATCATCATACCCGCCAGGATCATTAACCCGCTGCCGACCGCGCGATTAATCCAGGCGTAACCGCGGTCGATCTTTTCCTGAAGCGCGGGCGTGGTCAGGAATAACGCCACCAAACCGAACCAGGCAAAATGCGCCAGCGACATAAAAGCGCCGTAGCCCAGTTGATATAGTAACGGCGTTTGCGGGTTGACCAGCTGCAAAAAAGTGCTTAATACAAACAGGGTGGTTTTCGGGTTTAACGCGTTAGTAAAAAATCCCTGCCGAAAATAACGCCAGCCGCCGAGCGTCTGATTGGTTATACCGGCGCTGTCCCTGCCCGGTCGGGTGGCGGTAAAAGTTTTATAGCCAAGATACAGCAGATAGGCGGCGCCAAGATATTTGATCAGCGTATAGAGTTGCGGCGTCTGGCTCATGATGGCCGCCACCCCCAACAGGGTATAGGCGACGTGCAGCAGTACGCCCACGGCAATGCCCGACGCCGTCAGTATGCCCGCCTTTCTTCCGCCGGTTAAACTGTTGCGCGTCACCATGGCGAAATCCGCCCCCGGGCTGATCACCGCCAGACAGGTAATCGCCATCACCGCTAAAAATTCAACCATATCGTCCGTTATCCTCAGTCAGTTATTCATAACGCGGAGATAAAGTAATAAGTGGAAACGGCGCGCAGGAAAATCGATAATAACTCACATCCACCTGTGACGAGCGCTCACCAATGACGAAAAAACTCCCGCCGCTCAATCTGTTGCATACCTTTGACGTGGTGGGCAAACGCCTGAGCATGACCGATGCCGCGCGGGATTTGCACCTTACCCACGGCGCGATCAGTAAACAGATTAAAGCGCTGGAGGCGCATCTGGGTTTCCCTTTGATTGAACGCGACGGCAGAGGCATCCGCCTGACGGCGAAAGGCCGTGAACTGCACCCGGCGTGCAGCAGCGCCGTGGCGCTGATTTCCGCCGCCATCGGCAAACTATCGTCGCAACCCGATGCGCCGCTGACGGTTTCCTGCGAACCAACGCTGTGCATGCGCTTCCTTATTCCCCGCCTGCCGGCTTTTAAGCAGGCCCACCCGGACATCGATATTCATCTGCTGGCGGCCGGAGGCAATATCGACCTGGGGCAGAGCCGGGTCGATATGGCGCTGCGGCGGGATGATTTCGTCTTTGACGAGCACTATTTTTCACAGCGGATTATTGCGGAATATACCGCCCCCGTCTGTTCGATACGCCGGGAGCATAGTGAAAGGCTGAGCACCTGTTTGCATACCGCATCGCGTCCCGACGCCTGGAAAATCTGGCAGGCGCGGACGTCGCTGCCGCGGGCGCATCAGGCTGGGCAGCATCGCTATTTTGAACATTTTTATCTGACGTTGCAGGCGGCCGAAAGCGGGCTGGGCGTCGCCATCGCCTCGCTGTTTATGGTGGAACAGGAATTAACCGATGGCCGACTGGCGACGCTGGCGCCATTTCAGCCGGACGGCAGTCAGTACATTCTTCTGTCGGCCCGCCCTATCGACGGCGATCGCCGCTATCAGGCGTTCCGCGACTGGCTGAGCGAGGAAATGGCGGCCGTCGAGCGGCGTTTCAGCGGTCTGAAAACCTGAAAAACAGGGAAAACCGGATAGCGTTCACCGCCTATCCGGTATCCCTCAGACAGCGATCTATCACTCTTTTACCGTGTCCTCCAGGAAGAAGCGACCAAGCGGATTCTGATAAAACCCTTTGATATTCTTCCGGCTGACGTTGCGGTAGGGGCTGTAGTAGAGATCGATCCAGTTAACGTCGGCCTTGGCCGTTTTCTGCAAATCGATATACATCTGTTCGCGTTTCTTCGGGTCCATCTCGATGCGGGCCGCCGCCACCAACGCTTTCACCTTGTCATTACGGTAGTGGGTCATGTAGTTGTTATTGGCGTCATGCCCCAGCACAAAGGTGGTTTTCTGATCGGGGTCGAGAATATCGTTGGTCCAGTACATCACGGAGATGTCGTATTCACCCGCCACCAGCATATCCCAGCTCTGGCTTGGATCGACCTTTTGCAACCTGACCGTTATCCCGGCCTGGGCCAATTGCTGTTGCAATAGGATAGCTATCTGCTCATCGACCTCGTCACCGGCGTTCACCACGTAGTTCAGCGAGAGTCCGCCGGCGCCGGCGTCCGCCAGCATCTTTTTCGCCTTTTCAGGATCGTAAGGGCGGCGCAGATTATCGGCATAGTGATAAAGCGCGCCGGCCGGAATATAAGAGTTCGCCACGCTGCCATAGCCGAACGTCACCGTCTTGACGATGGCATCCTTATCAATGGCGAAATCCAGCGCCTGGCGCACTTCCGCTTTCGCCAGCGCGCCGCGGGTATGATTTATCAGCAGGTGATCTTCCCGCGTGGAGCGATCCAGTTCGACGGTCAGGTTAGGATCCTTCTGCAACGAGGCAATGCGTGAAAACGGTACCGACAGCGCGGCATCCAGTTCGCCGGCCTGTACTTTGAGCATCCGGGTATTGTCATCCGGCAGCGTCAGCCACTCCACGCCATCCAGGCTGACGCTGTCGGCCTGCCAGAAGTGAGGGTTCTTCACCAGCACCACTTTCTCGCCGCGCGTCCACTCCTTGACGCTGAAGGCGCCGGACCCCACGGGTTTTTCCGCAAAGGCCTCTTCGCCTTCCGCCATCAACGCTTTCTCTGAAATAACCGACGCATTGGGCAGCGCCAGTTGCGATAGAAATGGCGCCGAAGGTGACTTCAGCGTGATCGTCAGCGTATGCGGATCGGTCGCTTCGGCTTTCTCGATAATACTGTAGGAATCGCGCCACAGCGACTCGCCGTTATCACGGATGCGCAGCAGGCTGAAGGCCGCATCGCCGGCGCTGACCGGCGTACCGTCGGAGAATTTGGCATCGCGGATTTTCAGGGTGTATACCTTGCCATCGTCAGACACGGTCCAGCTTTCCGCCAGTCCTGGCTCCAGTTTGGTCCCGCTCCTATCCACCCGCACCAGCGGATCGAATACATTTGAGAATACCCAGTTATCGGCGTTCTGCGCCGACTTGATCGGATCGAAAGTGGTGCTGTCCTCACGGCGGCCGATGGTCAGGATCCCCGCCGCCTGCGCCATTTCACCGACGGCGCTTAGCGCCAGCAGCAGCCCGGCAGCGGCAATATTATAATGTTTTTGCTTCATTTCGTTTTCCCTCAGTCTACGGATAAACCCAGACGCCATCACGCCGATTCAGCGTGCAGGCGAAGGCATGCTCGGCACAATGCCGCATTTCAGGCGCCGCGCCCTGACGGCACGACGGTAGGGCATAGGGGCAGCGGGGATGAAAGGCGCAGCCGGCCGGCAGCGCGACGGGACTCGGCGGCTCCCCCGGCAACGGGTTGACGGGCAGCGGCCGTTCGGGGTCGATCTCAGGTATGGCCGCCACCAGCGCGGCGGTATAGGGGTGAAGCGGCAGGGTAAAGACGGCTTCGGTCGGCCCCTCCTCCACAATCCGCCCCAGATACATCACCGCCACCCGATCGCACAGGCGGCGCACAATCGCCAGATCGTGGGCGATAAACAAGACGGCCAGCCCCATTTTTTCGCGCAGATCCATCAGCAGATTGATAATCTGTCCCTGAATGGAAACATCCAGCGCCGCCACGCATTCATCGGCGACGATCAGCCGCGGCTCCAGCGCCAGCGCGCGCGCAATCCCCGCCCGCTGGCACTGGCCGCCGCTTAGTCCCTGCGGACGCCGATCCGCCTGTTCAGGCCGCAACCCCACCAGCGTCAGCAGTTCGCTTACCCGTGCGGCCACGGCCGACGGCGGGACCTTTCGATGCACCCGCAAGACTTCGGCGATGCTCTCGCCGATGGTCTGGCGCGGATTCAGCGATGAGAACGGATCCTGAAAAATCATCGCCGTTTGTCGGCGCAGCCGGGCAATATCGCTTTTCAGACCGCCGGTAATCAGGTGTCCGTCAAAGCGCACCCGACCCGCGCTGGGCGTTTCCAGATGCAGGATCGCCCGTCCCAGCGTGCTCTTGCCGCTGCCGGACTCGCCGACCAGACCAAAGGTTTCCCCGGCATGGATATGCAAAGAGACGTGATTCACCGCCTGTAAACGGCGTTTTCGCAGGCCGAAGCCGCCGGAAACGGGGAACGTGACCGACAGGTCGTCAATATCCAGTAACGGGTGGGATTTACTGACCATTATCCCTCCCGTCGCATGCCTGCATGCCGGGCGGCAAGGGATGGTGACAGGCAGCCCCGTGGGCGTGCGCCGTCTGCTGTGCCCGCATCGGCGGCTGCGTGAAGCGACAATCCCCTTGAGCGTACTGGCAACGCGGGTGAAAACGGCAGCCGGAGGGGAAACGCTCGGCGAGCGGCGGCTGCCCCGCAATGGTCCGCAGCCGCCCATAGCCCCCTTCGCTGACCGGCTGGCAGTCAATCAGTCCGCGGGTATACGGATGTAACGGCCCGGCCAGCAGCTGACGCTTATCACCGATTTCACATAACCGCCCGCCGTACATAACGGCGATGCGATCGCAGGTTTGCGCCACCACGCCCAGATCGTGGGTGATCAGGATAATCGCGATGCCCAGCCGATCGCGCAGTTCGTTCAGCAAGCGTAGGATCTGCATTTGTACCGTGACGTCCAGCGCCGTCGTCGGTTCATCGGCAATCAGCACGGCGGGTTCGCAGGCCAGCGCCACGGCGATCATCGCCCGCTGGCGCATGCCGCCGGAAAATTCATGGGGATAGTTATCCACCCGCCGCTGCGGATCGGCAATACCGACCTGGCGCAACAGCGCCACCGCCTGCTCTCGGGCTTCACTACGGCCGGCCGCAAAGTGCAGGCGGCGGCTCTCGGCGATCTGCTGACCGATGGTCATCACCGGATTGAGATGGCTGGCGGGGTTCTGGAAAATCATGCCGATTTGCCGTCCGCGCATGGCCGTCATCTGCCGTTCATTCAGCGTCAGCAGCGACTTATCGCACAGCAGGATATCGCCTCCGGCGATACGCAGCCCGTCGCCGGGCAGCAGGCGCATCAGCGCCCGGCAGGTAATGGTTTTACCGGATCCGCTTTCGCCCACCAGACCGAGAATTTCCCCCTGTTCGAGCGTCAGCGAGACGCGATCGACCAGCGCGATGCCCTGCGGATTTTCAACGGTTAACTGCGACACCGTCAATAGCGTCATGGCCGTTCTCCCAGCTTGTCGCCCAGTCCGTCAGCCAGCAGGCTGAAGCCCATCGCCAGCAGCACAATCGCCAGGCCGGGAAAGGCGGTGATCCACCAGGCGGTGGTAATAAAACTTTGTCCTTCCGCCACCATCACGCCCCACTCCGCCAGCGGTGGCTGAACCCCCAGCCCCAGATAACTTACCGCGGCGCCGTTGAGCAGCACCAGTACGCAGTCGGACATGGCGAACACCACCGAGCCGGTCAGCGCATTGGGCAACAGGTGAATAAACAGGATCCGGGCATGGTTATAGCCCAGGCTGCGCGCCGCCAACATAAAATCACGCTGCTTCAGCGTCAGGACCTGGGCGCGCACCAGCCGGGCATAGGAAACCCATCCCACCATCGCCATCGCGATATAAAAGCTGCTCAGGCCGGGGCCGAGAATGGCGATGATGGCCAGCATCAGCACCAGAAAGGGAAACGCCAGCACAATATCAATGCCGCGCATCACAACAGCATCCACCGTCCCGCCGATATAGCCGGAGAGCGCGCCGATCGCCGTGCCGATGACAAACGGGAAAATCACCCCCATTACGCAGATTTGCAGATCGACTCTGGCCCCCCAGATCACCCGCGAGAAGATATCGCGTCCGAAATTATCGGTGCCGAACAGATGAGGTAAGCCAGGCGGAAGCAGACTGGCCTCCAGATGTTGAGCAATCGGATCGTAAGGGGCAATCCACGGCGCCAGCAGCGCCAGCAATAGCCAGTTCCCCAGTATCAGCACGCCTGCCGTCAGGGTATGCCGCCGCGGCAGCCAGCGGTAACGAACGCGATGGACGACCGGGGTCAGGCTCATTGTTTTACCCTCGGATCCAGCGCCACGGTGAGTAAATCCGCCAGCAGATTCACCGTCACCGTAGCCAGCGCGAAGACCATGACCACGCCCTGCACCACCATATAGTCGCGGCTGAAAATAGCCTTTACCAACAGTTGTCCCATTCCCGGAATGGCGAACACGCTTTCGATCACCACCGTGCTGCCGATCAGCCAGCCGATATTGACCGCCAGCAGATTCACCGTGGGCACCAGCGAGTTAGGCAGGACATGGCGCCAGAAAATGCGCCGCTCGCTTTGACCGCGGGCGCGGGCGGCGGTGACGTAATCATTTTTCAGCTCCATCAGCAGGCTGGCGCGCAGATTGCGGGTCAGCACGGCGGACAGCGCCAGCGCCACCGTCAGGCAGGGCAGCGCCAGATGATGCAGCCGCTCGGCCCAGTCATCGCCATAGCCGGAAACCGGGAACCAGCCCAGCGTAATGCTGAACAACAGGATCAGCATGATGCCGAGCCAAAAGGCGGGAAATCCCAGCCCGGCGGTGGAAAACAGCCGGATAAGCTGATCGGGCAGACGCCCGCGGCGGCGCGCCGCCGTTGCCGCCAGAGGCAGAGTAAGCAGCAGCGCCAGCAGCACGCTGCCCGTCACCAGATGTAGCGTAGGCTCAATCCGTGACAGGATCAGCTTCAGGGTATCGACGCGATAAACGATGGACCGGCCCATCTCGCCATGCAGCAGATTGCGCAGAAAATAGAGATATTGCAGCCATACCGGTTCATCAAGCGCGTATTGCGCGCGGATACGCGCCACGGCCTCCGGCGTGCTGCGCACGCCAAGCAAAATACGCACCGGATCGCCGGGAATAGCGCGCACCATCACGAAGGTGATCAGGCTGATGCCCAGCAGAACCGGCAGCAGCTGTAACGGACGCCAGAGCAGAAAACGATAGCGATGCATAGATTTACCCTCTTTCGCCGTCACGCTGCCGGAGGCGTAAAGCGCGCCGCGACGCACTGAGATGGTGCAAATCCTGCGCGTTCGCCAGTTTGGCGCGCATTATCGGTAGACCATTGCCGGGGATTGCGGCTCCGTCATTCAGACGCCGTTTACCCGCCTTATGACTGTCGCCACCCAGTGCCGCCTTAGCGGGGCGCTGCCTGTCAGCGTTGATTTCGTACCACATATCTCCTCCGGCCCATCGCGGTGAGGGTTATCATCCCTTTGTGCCTACGCTAACCGGCGCTAACGCAAAGGGGTAGTTAGTAAAAATACTAGGTTTGTCTCTATCGTGAGGTGGCACTTTATTTGCATGATTACGATCGGGATTTGCAGGATCCGTGCCCGAACGGAGGGATCCCTGGCTGGCGGAGGCGAAGATGAAACGGGTAGTGAAAGAAAACGGCGCACGCCCGCAACAAGCGACGCTGGATGCGGCGTTCGAACGGTTGTTCGGACAAACGTCCCGGCTCGGCTTTGACGCGCTGATTTATGACTACACCCCCGTACCGCGCTCGGTGGAGGGAGAGTTGATCACGCCATCGGTGCTGCAAATGCGCAATGTGCCTGAAGATATGCAGCTGCTGTGGTGCGAGAGCGGGTATTATCAGGTAGACCCGGTGCAAATTTATGCGCTGGAAAGCTGTGCGCCTTTTGTCTGGTCTTATCAATGCCCCAATAGCACGTCATTGAGAAATGTCATCGATGAGCGGCATTATCCGGTCACGCACTACATGCGCGATAACAATATGCCCTGCGGCGCCACGGTTCCGCTGCACCTGCCGCGCGGCGGGTTTGTCACCGTCACCGGCATCCACAGCGGCGCCGGGCACGAACAGGAGATCGACCAGGTGCTGGCGGAGCTAAGCCTGCTGGCGCATACCTTTCAGGAACAGATTTACCCGTTATTCGACGATCCTGTCCTGACCTGTCAGCATATCCGCCTGAGCAAACGCGAGCGAGAATGTCTGGCATGGGCGGCGGAAGGGCTGACGGCCAAAGAGATTGCCCGTAAGCTTAACCGCTCTATCGCCACCGTCTCGCTGCACCTCAATTCCGCCGCCAGAAAGCTGGGGGCCAGCAATCGCGTACAGGCGGTGGTTCGCGCCCTGCACTACCGGTTGCTGGACAGCTAAACCTATCTTTTTTACTAGCTGTTTCCCCGCTCGCCGCCGTTTACCCTGAAATCATCCATGACCAACAGGGTAAACATCATGTACGACATCGAAGAAGGCTATGCGCCTTATCTTGAGTATCACACCTGGTATCGAATCTGCGGCGATCGTCATAATGGATTAACACCGCTGGTCATTGCCCACGGCGGGCCGGGCTGCACCCATGATTATGTCGATGCGTTTCGTGATATCGCGGAAAGCGGCCGGGCCGTAATCCACTACGACCAGTTGGGCAATGGCCGCTCAACGCATCTGGCGGATAAACCCGCCGATTTCTGGCAACCCGCCCTGTTTCTGGACGAACTGGATAATCTGTTGCGGCACCTTGGCATCGAGCGAAACTATGCGCTGCTGGGACAGTCCTGGGGGGGAATGCTAGGGGCGGAGCACGCGGTGACGCGGCCTGCCGGGCTGAAGGCGCTGATTATCGCCAACTCGCCGGCATCGATGGCGCTGTGGCTGTCGGCAGCCGCCAGACTGCGCAGCGCATTGCCTGACGACATTCAAAACGCGCTGCGACAACATGAACAGGCCGGTACGCTGAACAGCGCCGCCTACCGAACCGCCACCCAGGCGTTTTACCAACGCCACGTCTG
Organism: Brenneria tiliae; assembly: GCF_023347575.1. NCBI lineage: Bacteria > Pseudomonadati > Pseudomonadota > Gammaproteobacteria > Enterobacterales > Pectobacteriaceae > Brenneria > Brenneria tiliae. Next base: position 289,130 of record NZ_JAKPCB010000099.1, read on the forward strand.
CCGCCTCGATCCCTGGCCGGACGAGGTCAAACGCACCTTCGACGCCATGGACGCCGACCCGACCGTCTACCACGCGATGAACGGCCCGACGGAGTTCCATGTCATCGGCAGTATGAAAAACTGGAGCATCATCGATCGGTTGTCCGCAATCAACGTCCCCACGCTGCTGATCTCCGGACGCTATGACGAAGCGGCGCCGGAAGTCGTCGAACCGTTCGCAGAATATATTCGCGATGCCGAGTGGATTATCTTTGAACACTCCAGCCATATGCCGCACGTCGAGGAGCGCGCGGCCTGCATGGCGGCGGTACGCCATTTTCTGGACAGAAAACTGTCCGCCGGCGGCGGGCAATAACCTCCCCGGCAATGACTGTATGTAACAGACCAGTCCGCAATAGTACGCCATCACGGACTGGTAAGGAGAACATATTATTTTGCTTGCTCCAGAGCCTGCTTCACGGCGTTAATAACCCCCTCGCTGGACCCTGTGGCCCCCGTTACCGCATCCACCTTGTCAGGATCCTGTGTTTCAATCAGCTCAGGTATCACGTTATCAATAACGCCCATCATCAGCGCTTCGGTGTCTTCATGGCTGACCACCTCGGCGTTGGTGATTTTCCCTCCTTCAACAATCACGGAAACTTCGACTTCCCCCTCTTTTCCCGGCGCTTTACCCGTATAGGTGCCGTCTTTATACTCGGCGGCGGCGGCAAAAGAGAACGAAAGAGCCAACGTGGCCAGCATGGCCGGAATTAATTTTTTCATAGCTTTCCCATAAGTTAGTTGCACACAAAACGCTCATCGAAAACTAACAGTAAGCAGTGCTCCCTGTTGGTAAAGCCTATATTAACCACTCGACCATCGCGGACAATAAGGCAGTTCGGTTTTTGGGATCAAATTCCCCGATTATTTACCTTCCTTAATCTCTTTCACCGCCTGATCGGCGCCGATGCGGCCGTAAGTGACAATATCCGCCAGCGAGTTGCCGCCCAGACGGTTGGCGCCATGCACCCCGCCGGCGGCTTCCCCCGCGGCGAACAGGTTGGGGATCACCTTGCCGTTGACATCCAGCACCTGGGCCCTGTTGTTGATCGCAATCCCGCCCATGGTATGGTGAATGCCCGGCGTGACCTCAATGGCGTAATATTTACCGCTGTCGAGCGACAGCTTCAGGCTATCGCGATTAAATTCGGCGTCTTTGCCATCTTTAACGTAGCCGCTATAGGTACTGACGGTCTGCGCCAGCTGTTTGCCATCAACGTTAATCGCTTTGGCCAGTTCCGCAGGCGTATTCCCTTCGGCGACCAGTTTTTGCTTGAAGTAGGATTGGGTAGCCTGATTTTGCTTGACCAGCGCGTCATTAAAAATCAGGTAGGCATGCGCGCCCGGCTGTTTCAGGATACTCTGCGATACCACATCACGGGTGAGCAGTTCATTGATAAACCGCTTGCCGCTTTCATTCACCAGAATCGCGCCGTCGCCGCGCACCGCTTCGGTAATCAGGATGCCTTTGCCGGGAACGGTGGAAGGATGGATCTGGATATATTCCATATCCACCAGTTTGGCGTTCAGCTTGGTCGCCATCTTGATGCCGTCGCCCTGAGAACCAGGCGCATTGGTGGTTTTAAACCCCACCAGCTTGGGATCGTATTGTTTGATCATATCGAAGTTGGCGCCAAAGCCGCCCGAGGTGATTAACACTTTTTTGGCGTCGATGGTGAATTCCTTGCCATCTTTCCCTTTGGCTTTTACGCCGGTGACTTCACCCTTGTCATTTTTGACAATATCGGTCGCGGAGGTGCTGGTGCGCAGATCGATGTCCAGCGCTTTGACTTTTTTAATCAGCGCCACGGCAATAAAACTTCCCGCTGGCTCGCCGCCGGCGGGACGATGGGTCCGGTCGACGCGAGAGCCGCCGGTACGGGTCAGATCCGCCAGGTCGGCGCCGTTCTCTTTCAGGAAAACAACCGAATCCCTGGCATGTTCGGTGAGCGTTTTAACCACTTCAGGGTTATTGATATTGCGACCCCCTTTCATGGTGTCTTCATAGAAAGCTGCGGGGCTATCCTCAATGCCTCTGGCTTTTTGCAGATCCGTGCCGGCGGCGTTTAATCCGGCTTCCGCCCGGGCGGTATTTCCGCCGGCAAAAGGCATTTTCTCCAGCAATATAACTTTTGCACCCTGATTATGCGCTTCGATGGCCGCCGACATTCCAGCCCCGCCCGCGCCGATAATGACTAAATCCGTCGTTTCGCTGTGAACGGCCGCGGAAAAGGCTAATGCCAACGCACTCAATAATAGGACTTGTCTCTTCATCATAAATGAACCTATATTTTGTTATTTCCAATAAAGAATTCCGATTACCAGACCGATGCTTATCATCCTGTACGGAAAAACCATCGCCCGTAACCCTGTGCAAAAACGCATCAATTTAAATCCTACTCCGATTAGCAGGCAAAAATTTTAACTTGATCATATATTTATAAATTCCTGAATTATATAAACAGGAAAAATCATCAGCGGGATATAAGAAAGGACGCCTAATTTCCGTTAGGCATCCTTTTTAGCGGACAGAAAGACAAGGCCGGCAATTGAACGGTAGTATGAATAGCGAAAATAGATTTTTAATTTAACAGCCAAATAACACAAAAAAGACATAATTAATAAAATTATTACGACTTGCAGCTAAAAACCCAATAATTGCCGATAAGAATGGTTTTCTATATTATCCATTGACAGCCCCAGGCGAATGGCACATTCAAGACACTGTTCCCGCAGCGTATTCAGCTCCGTTTCATCATCCGTCATCACGGATATTTCAACAAAATGGCCGAGCGCCTCGATATAATCCAGCGTGATGTGAAAAATACCCAGAAAATAGACGCTACGAGTCTTATAGACCTCATGGATCGGGTGATATCCCAGCGTGTGCAACATGCTGTCCGTCTTTTCGAACGATTCGACGTTGACGGCCTCACAGCGCTGGGCGCCGGGTCCTTTGACGATCCACAGCTTAATCCCCGATGGGGCCATACGCCGCAGTAACATACTGATATTTTGTTGTTGCAGGCCGTTTTGCGCATCGTCGTAATAAATATCGTGCTCATTATTTTCGAAGACAAAGGCTTCAGGGTGATGGCTAAAGAGCGTATCGCGGAAAATAACGATATCCTGGATGCGAAATTTCAGTTCAACTTCATATTTCCCTGTGAAATGTTCAAGCATGTTCTTTCTCCTTACGGGACTGCCCGTAAGCACTATGGAACGCTCGGCCCGACATATCAACGTACTTCATCCCAAGATGTCGGCACATTAAGCCGGACGCTCGCAAAATGCACGTTCAGCCGTCCATATACGGATCATACAGGTAACATCAAAAGGCTCCGCCAGTTTAGCCCGCGGAAGGGCACGGCGCCAGGATATGTATGGCCTCAAAGCCGTGATGATGCATAAATTCACGCAAAATAAGTAATCTGGCGGCAAATGAATTATCCAGCGGAATGCCTTCCCAGGCGGCGGGCGCCCCGAGCATCACCCGCTCCAGACGTTTAAAGGTTCGTTCCAGATCGTCCAACGGCAATAGCCAGCCCCCGGCTTGTTCTTTTATGCCTGAAATTTGCGCAATTTCGGACAATGCCGCATCGCTGGAAAACAGCGCCGAGGCGGCGGGAAGGTCGTGCCGAATGCCTATCACCTCATCTTCAACGGTCATTATCGCCAGTTCCATTTCATCCGGCGTGGGGGGAAGATGTTTAAAAAAGGCATGCGCCGTTTTTGCGTAACCTATCGCCAGATGAAGCAGCGACGTCGGCCGCGCTCCCGTTCCGCACACCGCGGTCGTTTGCTGCTCGCCAATTCTCAGCAAGGTCACCGGTTGCGCCGGCGCAACGCGCGCGCCGGCCTGTTCATATTGCCGACGGGCATCGGCGTCGATATCCATCATCATTCTCCTTCCCTTAAAGTTGACAGCATCGGGCGATCGCGGCGATATCCGCCGGCGTGGTCCGGCAACAGCCGCCGATCAGTTTTGCCCCCGCGGCCCGCCACTGCGGTAAATACTCCGCCAAAGAACAGCTATGGCCGTCGCTATCGCTCCAGGTTTTGGCGACCGCATCATAGTGCTCGCCCGAGTTCGGATACACCACCAGCGGCAGCGAAGTTTCCGCCGACAGCTGCGCCAACGCCTCGGTCACCTTATTCAGCGCGATACAGTTGATGCCGACGGCCACCACCTGCGGATACGCATTCAACAGCGTCAGCACCTCGCGCAAGGGGGTGCCGTCGCTCAGGTGCGCGCTGTCGCGCAGGGTAAAGGAGAACCATGCCGACGCCTGCGGGAACTCCGCCAGCAATTCCGCCAACGCCTTGATTTCAGGGAACGACGGCAGCGTTTCACAGGCAAGGATATCCACGCCGGCGTCAAGCAGCGTGGCCATCCGCACGCGGTGAAAATCCATCATTTCACTCTGGGGCAGCGAGTAATCGCCGCGATACTCCGAGCCATCCGCCAGATAGGCGCCATAGGGCCCTATCGATCCGGCAATCAGCAGTTTCCCGACCTGAGGATGGGTTTTACGGAAGTCGTCACGCGCCTGAACGGCAAGCTGCACGCTTTTTTCAATCAGCGCCTGCGACTGCCGTTCACTGAATCCCCGCGACTTAAAGCGCAGCGGCGTCGCCTGATAGCTGGCGGTGATGGCGCATTGGGCGCCGGCCTGAAAATAGTCGAGATGAACCTGATAAATCAGCGCCGGATTTTCAACCAGCACCTTTGCCGACCAGAGCGGATCGTTCAAATCGCAGCCGCGCGCTTCCAGCTCCGTGGCCAGCGCGCCGTCCAGTACAATCGCCGGCGCCGTCGCCAGCATTTCAGCCACAGGATTATTCCGCAACATCATAGACTCCCTTTGCAAATTTACGCATCTGAATCAGCTGCGTGACATAATAAGCGCCATCATACAGATTAAAGAAGAAGAAGCCGACGGGACTTATCTTGCGCAGATCGCCCGGGCGATATCTGCGGAGGTGTTCAACGCCCGGATTTCGCCAAACAGCGCCGCGGCCTCGGAATACTCTTTACGCAGATAACCCAGCCACTGCTTGATGCGGGCGACGTGATACATCCCGGTGTCGCCCTGTTTTTCCAGCCGCACGTATTTTTGCAGCAGTTTCACCACATCGTCCCACGCCATCCGCGGCTGGTTATATTTTATCACCCGGCTCAGATTCGGCACGTTAAGCGCCCCGCGGCCAATCATAACGGCATCGCAGCCGGTGGCGGCCAGACACGCCTGCGCGCTCTGCCAGTCCCAGATTTCACCGTTGGCGATCACCGGGATGCGCAGCCGCCGGCGGATTTCGCCAATCGCCGCCCAGTTGATATATTCGGCTTTATACCCCTGCTCCTTGGTGCGGCCGTGCACCGCCAGCTCCGTCGCCCCGGCCTGCTGCACCGCATCGGCGATTTCAAACTGCCGATCGCCGGAATCCCACCCCAGGCGCACTTTCACCGTCACCGGCAAATGCGCCGGCACCGCGTCGCGCATGGCTTTCGCCCCCTGGTAAATCAGTTCGGGATCCTTTAACAGCGTGGCGCCGCCGCCGCTGCCGTTGACCAGTTTGGACGGGCAGCCGCAGTTCAGATCGACGCCATACGACCCCAGTTCGACGGCGCGCGCCGCGTTCTCCGCCAGCCATTGCGGATATTGCCCCAGCAGTTGCACGCGCACCGGCGTACCGGACTGCGTGCGGCTGGCATAATGTAGTTCCGGGCATAAACGATAGAAGGACTTGACCGGCAGGCGTTGATCCACCACCCGCAAAAACTCGGTGATGCACAGATCATAATCGTTGACTTCGGTCAGCAATTCCCGCACCAACGAATCGAGAACCCCTTCCATCGGGGCAAGCAAAACACGCATAACGCTACTCGGTCAGCAAAAAAAGCACGCCATGGTACTGTTCATGGCAAGGATAGCGCAACGGGAAAGATGATGGCGCGCCGCCGGTCATCGCCAGCCGCGAAAGTATCGGTTTCGCATCCGATGTGGCTATAAATGTTGTCACGGCGTGTCTTATCATCAATAATTCGTTTCCTATATGTTACATCCAGGTTCCCGGCGGACCACAACGAAATTATTGCCATGTCGAATGTCAAAACCGCGGACTTTCAACGTCCGCTGCTCTCACTACCGGACGGCGCAGACAAACTGCTGTTGCACTCCTGCTGCGCCCCCTGTTCGGGCGAAGTGATGGAAGCCATTACCGCCTCCGGCATCGAGTACACCATTTTCTTCTATAACCCGAATATTCATCCGCAACGCGAATACCTGATCCGTAAAGAGGAGAATATTCGCTTCGCCGAACAGCACAACGTGCCGTTTATTGACGCCGATTACGATATCGATAACTGGTTTGAACGGGCCAAAGGCATGGAGTGGGAGCCGGAACGCGGTATTCGCTGCACCATGTGTTTTGATATGCGCTTTGAACGGACGGCGCTGTATGCGGCCGAAAACGGCTTCAGCGTTATCTCCAGCTCGCTGGGCATTTCGCGCTGGAAAAACATGCAGCAGATTAATGACTGCGGAAACAACGCGGCTAAAAAATATCCCGGCGTGACCTATTGGGATTACAACTGGCGCAAAGGCGGCGGCTCCGCGCGGATGATAGAGATCAGCAAGCGCGAGCGTTTTTATCAGCAGGAGTACTGCGGCTGTATCTATTCGCTGCGCGATTCCAATAAGCATCGAAAATCTCAGGGCCGCGACATTATCCGCATTGGGAAATTATATTACGGCGACGACCCGGAGTAAGCTTGCCGTCCGCCCTCAGCGCGCCAGGCTGCGGCGCAGCGCGGAGGGCGTGATGCCGAACGCGCGTTTAAAACGATGGCTAAGGTGGCTGGCGGAGCTGAAACCGCAGGCCAGGGCGATGTCGGTGATCGACAGCGTGCCGCAACGCAGCATCTCATCCGCTTTCGCCAGCCGCCGTTGCAGCACGTACTGGTGCGGCGCCATGCCTTCGCTCTGGCGAAACATGCGCGCAAAGTGAAATTCGCTCAATCCGGCCTCCGCCGCCAGTTCAGACAAGGTCAGCGGCGCGCCGATGCGGATTTCAATCCACTCTTTTACTCGGCGCAGCACCGCGGGCGCCAGCCCGCCCCGCACCTCCGGCAGCGCCCAGCGCAGCTGGGTATATCGCCGGAGAACGTGGATCATCAGCAGGGTCGCCGCGCTGCTCAGCACCAGCTGATTAGCCGGTACGGACCAGTCGTTATTGAGCAGAAACTGGCGATACAGCAAGGAGATCTGCGTATCCTCCCCGAAAATGCGCTCCTCGGTGCGAATCGACGCCGGACTGCGGTCCCAGGTTTGCTCCGCCAGTTGGCGGAAATGGCCGTCGTCGCAGTAGAGGTGCGCGAAAGAGAGGTCGCCGCGAATATCCCAGACGGAGACGCTCTGTTTCGGCATCAGACAGAAGCGATCGGGCCCGCCGCCGTTATGCCAGCCATCCGGCGTTTTATGGTAACTCTCGTAGCCGTCGGCGACGTACAGACTGAGGGTGTGATGATCGCTGTTTTCCACGGTGACCCGATCGTGGCGGTTAAACCAGGACGCCAGACGCACGCCGGAACCGAGCTCAACGGTATCCCGCAGCTCCGTTTTATGCTGTTGCAGCGTATCGAACACTTTATAGCGGCTCATCCGCCCTCCCGTTAATAAACCGCAAGATTATGCTATCGAGCGCAATCCGCTGAAAGCCTGCTGCCGGGGAAAACCGCATACTGGCAGACATGATAACCGCCGGAGTCCGCTTATGAACGTTTTTCTCTATCTTTCCGTGGTGCTGATCTGGGGCACCACCTGGATCGCCATCAGCATGCAGCAGGGCAGCGTGGCTGCCGAAGTCTCCATATTCTGGCGGTTCCTGATTTCGGCGGCGATTTTACTGGGCTTTCTGGCGCTCTCCCGCCGCCTCCGCCCGCTGACGCATAAAGCCCATCTGCTGTGCATGGTGCAGGGGTTCTGCGTATTCGGCATCAACTTTATCTGTTTTTACCACGCCATCGCCTGGATTTCGAGCGGATTGGAATCGGTTATTTTTTCCATGGCGGTACTGTTCAACGCCATTAACGGCCGGCTGTTTTTCGGCCAGCGCCTGACGCGCAATGTGATGCTCGCCGCGCCGCTGGGCCTCGCCGGCATCGTGGCGCTGTTCTGGCACGATCTGATGCATATGGAAGCCCAGCCGCATCTGCTGTGGGGCGTCGGGCTAAGCCTGATCGGCACCTACTGTTTTTCGCTGGGCAATATGATCAGTTTTCAGCATCAGCGCCAGGGGCGCGACGTGATGACCACCAACGGCTGGGGGATGGGCTATGGCGCGCTGTGGATGGGGCTGTTCAGCCTGTTTCAGGGCTACGACTTTACGCTGGACGCGTCGCCGGGCTATCTGGCGTCGCTGGGCTATCTGGCGCTATTCGGATCGGTGATCGGCTTCAGCGCCTATTTCAGTCTGGTGGGACGTATCGGCGCCAGCCAGGCCGCCTACGCCACGCTGCTGTTTCCGCTGGTTGCGCTGTCGGTCTCGACGCTGTTCGAAGATTACCATTGGCAAACCAACGCCGTGCTGGGATTGGTGATGATTCTGGCGGGTAACGCGGTGATGTTTTACCGACCGCGCGGCGGCGCAGTGCAAACCGCACAGGCCAAATAAAGACAGGGAGCCAAAAGGCTCCCTGAGAGAATTGACAAAGTAGCATCGATAATAGCAAATCCAAATCCGTCATTCCTGCGTAGGCAGGAATCTTTCTGATATCAACGCATTAGCTGAAAGCAGATCCCCGCTTTCGCGAGGATGACGGTGGAGGTGAAGGGGTTGTCAGCAACCTCAGGGAGCCACAAGGCTCCCTGAGACTGATAAGGCTTATTTCGCCGCCGGTTTGCCGCGATTTTGCGGACGCGGCGCGCGGCGCTGTTGTCCTTCGCCGTTGCCTGCCCACTGGCCGGCGCCGTTGCCGCCGGACCTGCGCGGCTGACGGGGGCCGTCGGCGCGCTGGCGTTCGGATTGACCGCGAGGCGCGCCGGCCTGACCGCGCGGCGCACCGCCGCGACCGCCCTGGCGACCGTTGATAATCGGCTCGGCCTTGATCGACGGATCCGGCTCATAGCCCGGCACGGCAATGCGCGGGATCTCGCGCTTGAGCAAACGCTCAATGTCGCGCAGCAGCTTGTGTTCGTCGACGCAGACCAGCGACAGCGCCTCCCCGGTGGACTCCGCGCGGCCGGTGCGGCCGATACGATGGACGTAATCTTCCGGCACGTTGGGCAGTTCATAGTTCACCACGTGCGGCAGTTGATCGATATCCAGACCGCGGGCGGCGATATCCGTCGCCACCAGCACGCGAATGCCGCCGTCCTTGAAGTTGGCCAACGCCCGGGTACGCGCGCCCTGGCTTTTGTTGCCGTGGATGGCGGCGGCGGTGATGCCGTCTTTCTCCAGCAGCTCCGCCAGATGGTTGGCCCCGTGTTTGGTGCGGGTAAATACCAGCACCTGCTGCCAGTTATTTTCACCGATCAGCTGGGACAGCAATTCCCGCTTGCGGCGCTTGTCGACAAAATGCACATGCTGGGTGACCAGCTCCGACGGCGCATTGCGGCGCACCACTTCAACCGACGCGGGGTTGGTCAACAGCTTATTCGCCAGCGTTCTAATTTCATCCGAGAAAGTGGCGGAGAACAGCAGGTTCTGACGCTTGGCCGGCAGTTTCGCCAATACGCGGCGAATATCGTGAATAAAGCCCATATCGAGCATACGGTCCGCTTCATCCAGTACCAGAATTTCAATCTGCGACAGATCGACCGCATTCTGATGTTCCAGATCGAGCAAACGCCCCGGCGTGGCGACCAGAATATCCACGCCGCCGCGCAGTTTCATCATCTGCGGATTGATGCTGACGCCGCCAAACACCACCAGCGAACGCAGGCGCAGGTATTTGCTGTACGCCTGCACGTTTTCATCAATCTGCGCCGCCAGCTCGCGGGTGGGGGTCAGGATCAGCGCCCGTACCGGGCGGCGGCCTTTCGCCTGCGGCGCGCTGTTGCTCAGCAGTTGCAGCAAAGGCAAGGTAAAGCCGGCGGTTTTACCGGTACCGGTTTGCGCGCTGGCCATCAGGTCGCGGCCGGCCAGCACCACGGGGATCGCCTGGCGCTGTACCGGCGTCGGTTCACGATAGCCCTGTTCTTCAACAGCACGCAGGATATCGGCGCTCAGGCCGAGAGAATCAAATGACATAATAGAGAACAACTCCAGATCCGCCCTGACCGGATAACAGCCGGTGTAGTTTTCAGAGGGATAATAAGACGGGTTTGCCGGGCCATCATCAACTCAACAATAACGACGTAAGCTACAACCACGATGAACGGGCACAAACTACGGTGCGTAACTGCCGGCGATTATAGCAGAGGTTGCGGCGGTTAAGGGATTTTTATCAGTAAAAAATCACCCGGCAGGTTTTAACCCTCTTGCGCCATTTTGTGATTCACATCACAAAAAATCACCCAAAACGGCCTAAATTTAATCATATGATTAATTTAAGACCTACAGCGCTACATCATGAGTGATAAATCAGCCTCTGCCGGCCGCGGCGATCAGACGCGCCAGCAGCTTATCGACTCCGCTCTAGAGGTATTCGGCGAATATGGTTTACAGGCCGCCACTACCCGCGATATCGCCAGCCGGTCGGGACAGAATATGGCCTCCATCGCCTATCATTTTCAGTCGAAGGAAGGGCTCTATCTGGCGGTCGCCGGCTGGATAGCGGACTATATCCGCCAGTTCTACCGGCCGCTGGCCGCGGAGATCGATGCGTTTATGCGGCTTCCCGCGCAGCGGCAAACGGCGGAACAGGCGCTGGATTACCTGCGGCGCTGTATGCTGAATTTCAGTCGTTTGATGACCAGCTCCGAAACCCTCAATCTCAGCCGGATTATCTCCCGGGAGCAACTCTCCCCCACCGACGCCTATCCGGTTATCCACCGGCAGGTTATCGAACCGCTCCACCGCTCCGTTACTCATCTGATCGCCCTCTACACCGGGATGGACGCGCAGGACGCCAAAACCGTGGTGCATACCCAGGCGCTGATTGGGGAAGTGCTCTCTTTTCGCGTCGCCCGGGAAACCATCCGCCTGCGGGCCGGCTGGCAGGATATCGGCCGGGAGGAAACCGCGCTGATTCAGCAGGTGCTGACGGAGCACCTCGACATTCTTCTTAACGGGCTACGGGACAATCAGACCCGGCGGATAAAGGAATAATGCGTAATGAACAAGAAAAAACTGGCTATCGCCCTGGCTATTGTCGTGCTGATCGCCCTGGCGGCGTATGGCGTGGTCCGCTATCAGCAGCAGCAGAATAAACCGCTGACGCTGTACGGCAACGTCGATATTCGCACCGTCAATCTCGCCTTTCGCGTCGGCGGGCGTCTGACTGCGCTGAACGTGGATGAGGGCGACAGTATCGCGCCCGGCCAGGCGCTGGCCACGCTGGACAACGCGCCTTATCAGAATGCGCTGCATCAGGCGCAGGCCAACGCCGCCAGCGCGCGGGCGCAGCTGGGATTATTGCAGGAAGGCTATCGCAGCGAAGAGATCGCCCAGGTGCGCGCCCAGGCGGTGCAGTATCAGTCCGCCTATGAATACGCCAATAGCTTCTACCAGCGCCAGCAGGGACTGTGGGCCAAACGCTCTATTTCCGCCGATACGCTGGAAGACGCCAGAGCCGCGCGCAATCAGGCGCAGGCCACGCTACAGGCGGCAAAAGATAAACTGCGCCAGTACGAAAGCGGTAATCGGCCCCAGGAAATCGCCGCGGCGCAGGCCGCGTTGGCCCAGGCCGAGGCGGCGCAGGATCAGGCGGAGCTGGATATGGCGGATACCCGGCTGTACTCCCCGTCGGCCGGCGTCATTCTCACCCGGGCGGCGGAAGCGGGCAGTATGCTTAGCGCCGGCACGACGGTCTTTACCCTGTCATTGACCGATCCGGTATGGATTCGGGCCTATGTCGCCGAACAGGATTTGGGCCGCGCCGTGCCGGGCGGCGAAATGCTGATCTATACCGACAGCCGGCCGGATAAACCCTATCACGGCCAAATCGGCTTTGTTTCTCCCAGCGCCGAATTCACCCCCAAAAACGTAGAAACGGAAGATCTGCGCACCGATCTGGTCTACCGCCTGCGTATCGTGGTGAAGGACGCCGACGATCGGCTGCGTCAGGGCATGCCGGTGACGCTGCGTTTCGCCCGGGATCCGCAGCGGGATAATGCGCCTCAGGATGCGTCCCGCCATGAATGAGAGCGCCGCGCTAATCGATATACAGGCGCTGGAAAAACGCTTCCCCGACCAGGATAAGCCCGCGCTCGCCAGCCTTACCGAGCAAATCCGCGGCGGCGCCGTCACCGGATTGGTCGGGCCGGACGGCGCCGGCAAAACCACCCTGCTGCGCATGCTGGCGGGGTTGCTGACGCCCAGCGGCGGCGGCGTTCAGGTCGCCGGTCTCGATCCCATCAAACAGGATCGCCAACTGCACGCCATCCTGGGCTATATGCCGCAGAAATTCGGGCTGTATGAAGACCTGACCGTGATGGAGAACCTGAACCTGTATGCCGATCTGCGCGGCATCACCGGTACGTTGCGCCGGGAAACCTTTGCGCGGCTGTTGTCGTTTACCGACCTCACCCGCTTTACCGGGCGGCTGGCCGGCAAGCTTTCCGGGGGAATGAAGCAAAAGCTCGGTCTGGCCTGCACCCTGCTGGGCCAGCCCAAGGTGCTGCTGCTCGATGAGCCGGGGGTCGGCGTCGATCCCATTTCCCGCCGCGAGCTGTGGCGGATGGTGCATGAGCTGGCCGACAGCGGCATGCTGATTGTGTGGAGCACCTCCTATCTGGACGAAGCCGAGCAATGCCGGGACGTGCTGCTGCTCAACGAAGGGGAGCGGCTCTACCGCGGCGAACCGCGCCGGCTGACCGAAAAGATGGCCGGACGCTGCGTGCTGCTCGCCGCCCACTCCGGCAGCCACCGCAAGCTGCTGCAGCGCGCCCTGCGCCAGCCGCAGGTCAGCGACGGAGTGATTCAGGGCCAGTACGTGCGGCTGATCCTCAAGCCGGATGCGGATCGGGCCGCGCTGCTCTCGGCGCTTGAGCTGCCGCCGGAGAGCCTGAACGACACCGCCCCGCGCTTTGAGGATGCCTTTATCGACCTGCTGGGCGGCGGCCCGGCCAGTGAATCCGCGCTGGCGAAAATCATGCCGCAGATAGAAATCAACGGCGAGGAAACGGTGATCGAAGCGCAGGAGCTGACGAAGAAATTCGGCGACTTCGCCGCCACCGACCATGTCAGTTTCAAGGTGCGGCGCGGCGAGATTTTCGGCCTGCTGGGGCCTAACGGCGCCGGCAAATCCACCACCTTCAAGATGATGTGCGGCCTGCTGGTGCCGAGCGGAGGCAAAGCGCTGGTGCTGAATATGGATCTGAAAACCAGCTCGGGCAAAGCACGCCAGCATTTGGGCTATATGGCGCAGAAGTTTTCCCTGTACGGCAACCTGACGGTGGAACAAAACCTGCGTTTCTTTTCCGGCGTGTACGGTCTGACCGGGCAGGCGCAGCAGGAAAAAATGGCCGCCATGACCCAGGCGTTCAACTTCCAGCCGATTTACCGCCAGACGCCGGACGCCCTGCCGCTGGGGTTTAAACAGCGTCTGGCGCTGGCCTGCGCCCTGATGCATGAGCCGGACATTCTGTTTCTGGATGAGCCGACCTCCGGCGTCGATCCCCTTACCCGCCGAGAGTTCTGGATGCATATCAACGGCATGGTCAACCGCGGCGTAACCGTGATGGTCACCACCCACTTTATGGACGAAGCGGAATATTGCGACCGAATCGGGCTGGTTTACCACGGTAAGCTGATCGCCAGCGGCACGCCGGATGAGTTAAAACAGCAGGCCGCGGATAAAGAAACGCCCTCCCCGACCATGGAACAGGCGTTTATCGCGCTGATACAAGACTACGATCGCGAGGCGAATAATGGCTAGCCGGAACGGCGACATCAATTTTTCCTGGCGGCGCCTGCGGGCGCTGTGCCTGAAGGAGACGCGGCAGATCCTGCGCGACCCCAGCAGCGGGCTGATCGCCTTCGTGATCCCGCTGCTGCTGCTGTTTATCTTCGGCTACGGCGTCAATCTCGACTCCAGCCGCCTGCGCGTCGGCATCCTGATAGAGCAGCAGAGCGAGGATGCGCGCGACCTGGCCGACACCTTCGCCGCGTCGCCGTTTATTGCCCCGACCATCAGCGATAACCGGCAGCATCTGATTCAACTGATGCAGGCGGGCGCGATTCGCGGGCTGATCGTGATCCCGAATAATTTTGCCGAACAGATGGCGCATCCGCTGGCGCTGGCCCCCATACAGGTGATTACCGACGGCAGCGAACCCAACACCGCCAATTTCGTCCAGGGCTATGCCGAAGGCGTGTGGCTTATCTGGCAGCAGCAGCGCGCCGCCGACCGGGGGCAGGAATTCAACCAGCCGATCGAGGTGCAAATGCGCTACTGGTTCAATCAGGCCGCCGTCAGCCAGCACTTTATTATTCCCGGCGCCATCGCCATTATTCTGACGGTCATCGGCGCCATCCTCACCTCGCTGGTCATCGCCCGCGAATGGGAGCGCGGCACCATGGAAGCGCTGCTCTCCACCCAGGTCACCCGCCGCGAACTGCTGCTGTCCAAACTGATCCCCTACTACTTCCTGGGCATGTTGGTGATGGCGCTGTGCGTTCTGGTCGCCGTTTTTATTATGCGCGTGCCGTACCGGGGATCGCTGTTGCTGCTGTTCGGCATCGGCAGCCTGTTTCTGATCAGCACGCTGGGCATGGGATTGCTGATCTCCACGCTGACGCGCAATCAGTTTAATGCGGCGATGGTGGCGTTGAACGCGGCGTTTCTCCCGGCGGTGATGCTGTCCGGCTTTGTTTTCGAAATCGACAGTATGCCCGCGGCGGTGCGCGCCGTGTCTTACATTATTCCGGCGCGCTATTTCGTCAGTACGCTGCAAACGCTGTTTCTGGCGGGCAATATCGGCAGCGTCTTACTGATTAACCTGTTGTTTCTTATTGCGTCGGCCATTTTCTTTATCGGCCTGACGGCGTGGAAAACCCGGCGCAGGCTGGATTAGGGAGCCGCCATGTTTCATCGTCTGTGGACATTGATTATCAAAGAACTCCAGTCGCTGCTGCGCGAACCGCAAACGCGCTCTATTTTGATTCTGCCGGTGATCATTCAGGTTTGCCTGTTTCCTTTCGCCGCCACGCTGGACGTCACCAACGCCACCATCGCCATTTACAATGAGGATAACGGCCACGCCTCCGTAGAGCTGACGCAGCGTTTCGCCAAGGCGCAGGCCTTTTCCAACGTCCTGTTGCTGCACGGCGCCCAGGAAATCGCACCGACGCTGGACGATCGGCGGGCGCTGTTGGCGATCCGCTTTCCGCCCCAGTTCTCGCGCCGGATTGTCAGCGGCGACGGCGCCTCGCTGCAGGTGATACTGGACGGGCGCAGCTCCAACAGCGCCCAGATCGCCGCCAACTACGTGCAGAAAATCGTCCGCGATTACCAGTTGGAACTGCTGGACGGTCAGCCCAAAATCAACAACAGCGAACTGGTGATCCGCCACTGGTATAACCCGAATCTGAATTACAAATGGTTTATCGTCCCGTCGCTGATTGCGCTGATCGCCACCATCGGCGTGCTGATTGTCACGGCGCTGTCGGTCGCCCGCGAGCGCGAACAGGGGACGCTGGAGCAACTGCTGGTATCGCCGCTGTCGACCTGGCAGATTTTTGTCGGCAAGGCGGTTCCGGCGTTGATCGTGGCCACCTTTCAGGCCACCGTGGTGCTGCTGGCGGGGATATTCGCCTATCAGATCCCCTTCGCCGGCTCGCTGCTGCTGTTTTATGCCGCCATCCTGATTTACGGCCTGTCGCTGGTGGGGTTCGGGCTGCTGATTTCATCGCTCTGCTCCACGCAACAGCAGGCATTTATCGGCGTATTCGTCTTTCTGATGCCGGCGATCCTGCTGTCCGGCTATATCTCGCCGGTGGAAAATATGCCGCAGTGGCTACAGCAGATAACCTGGATTAACCCGATCCGCCACTTCACCGACATTACCAAACAGATCTACCTCAAGGACGCCGACTTCGCCATTATCTGGGGCAGCCTGTGGCCGCTATTTGTGATTACCGCCACCACAGGATCGGTGGCTTACTGGATATTTCGGCGCAATATCGCCTGAAGACAATGGGGGTTTTATCCGCCGCCAATCGCGGTTATCCATATTTGGTCCATATTTGGACAACCGCTCAGCCGTTGGTGTATTCTTCTTGATGGTCTGCGGAGTCAGGTAAAGCGCGTTATCGTATAGACGCTGAGAACGGCGTGGTTTTTGGGCTGTTTTTTCTGAGTACCAGGCAAAGCATCAGAGAGGCGCTGCTACAGTATTGCCTGCGCAGAGAGTAAAGGCGTTGGAGACTGATTGGGGATGGCATCCCCGGACGCCGAGCGGCATCCGGGAAATGAGGGAAAAGTAAAACTCAGCGGCGGTTGCCGAAAATCCGCAGCAGCATCAGGAACAGGTTGATAAAGTCCAGATACAGCGTCAGCGCGCCGACGATCGAGTATTTGCGGAAGTTATCCTTGTCGTCGACCGACAGCTGTTCGCCCAGGCGTTTCAGTTTCTGGGTGTCATACGCCGTCAGGCCGACGAACACCACCACCCCGATATAGGTCACCGCCCACATCAGCGCTTCGCTTTTCAGCCAGATATTCACCAGCGACGCCAGGATAATGCCGATCAGCGCCATAAACAGCATGCTGCCCAGGCCGGTTAAATCACGCTTGGTGGTATAGCCGTACAGGCTCATGGCGCCGAACATCCCGGCGGTGATCACAAAGGTGCTGGCGATGGACTCGCCGGAGTACAAGATGAAAATGCTGGAAATGGTCAGCCCGGTCAGCGCCGAGTAGAGCATAAACAGGCCGGTGGCCACCCCGCCGCTCAGGCGCTGCACCATGCCGGAAATCACGAATACCAGCCCCAGTTGGACGATGATCAGGCCGAAGAAGACAATCTGGCTGGAGAAAATAAAATTGAGTACCGCCGGCGTATTGGCTGCGTACCACGACACAAACGCCGTCAGCAGCAGCCCGCAGGTCATCCAGCCATAGACCTGCGCCATATAAGCCTGAAGGCCTGTCTGCGCGCGTTCAACAATCGAATCACCCGAACGAGGATACCTATCCATGACGCTACCTTTGTATTAAGTCATTTATACCTAAGAGGCGTTACGCCTCACCTGCCTCTATCTTAACACATAACCGTTCATTCGGCCGAAACCGCTACCAGCGCCGGGCCGCCTGTTCGTCGCTGTCGCGGGATTCCACCCAGCGCTCGCCGTCCGGCGTGGCTTCGCGTTTCCAGAACGGCGCGCGGGTTTTCAGATAGTCCATAATAAACTGCGCGGCATCAAAGGCCGCGCCGCGGTGGGCGGCGCTGACGCCGACAAACACAATTTCGTCGCCGGGATAGAGCGCCCCGACCCGATGGATAACGCTGACGCGCGGCAACGCCCAGCGCTCGCGCGCCTGGCCGACAATCTCCGCCAGCGCCTTTTCGGTCATGCCGGGGTAGTGCTCCAGGGTCAGCGCGCTGACGTCGCGCGCCAGATTATGATTACGCACCTTGCCGGTAAAGGTCACCACCGCGCCGTCTTCATCGCACTGCGCCAGCCACTGATATTCATCGCCGACGTTGAAAGGGGCCTCGCCTACGCGAATTCGCGTCTCGGTCATGATTATCCCCCCGTTACCGGCGGGAAAAAGGCCACTTCATCGCCGTCCCGCAGCGGATGTTGCGGCTCCGCCAGCGACTGGTTGACCGCCGCCAGCAGCCTGCCGGACTCCAGCGCCAGCGCCCAGCGGTCGCCCCTGGCGCTCAGCGCCCGGCGCAGATCGTCCACCGTGGCGTACTCCGCCGCCAGAGTCAGGCTATCGGTGTCGGTCAGTTCGCGCACCTGGGCGAAAAACAGTACCTTAATCATCATGCCTCCGCCCTGAAGTCGCCCGACTTGCCGCCGCTTTTCGCCAGCAGGCGCACCGGGCCGATGGTCATATCTTTCTGCACCGCCTTGCACATATCGTAAATGGTCAGCGCCGCCACCGACGCGGCGGTAAGCGCTTCCATCTCCACGCCGGTCTTGCCGGCGAGGCGACACAGCGTTTCGATGCGCACCCGGTTGTATTGCGGCTGAGCCTCCAGTTCAACCGCCACTTTACTCAGCAGCAGCGGATGGCAAAGCGGGATCAGCTCCCAGGTGCGTTTCGCCGCCTGAATACCGGCGATACGCGCCGTGGCGAACACGTCGCCTTTATGGTGGCGGCCATCGATAATCATCGCCAGCGTGTGCGGCGCCATTTCGACAAAGGCTTCCGCCCGCGCTTCGCGCACGGTGTCGGCCTTGGCGGAAACGTCCACCATCATCGCCTCGCCGGCGGCATTGATATGGGTCAGTTGTGACATAGACAGGTTACTTTTTCAGATGGGGATGGAAATTACAGGGCTTCTGGCGCGCATCCAACTGCTCCTGGATAATGCGCTCCCAGGCGGTATGACAGGCGCGGGTCGAGCCCGGCATGGCGAAAATCACCGTCTGATTCGCCAGCCCGGCGACCGCCCGCGACTGGATCGTGGCGGTGCCGATATCTTCATACGACAGCATACGGAACAGCTCGCCGAAGCCTTCGATTTCCCGGTCGAACAGCACGCCGATCGCCTCCGGCACCAGGTCGCCGGCGGTAAACCCCGTTCCGCCGTTTATTAGAATCGCCTGAATCTCGTCGCTGGCGATCCAGGCGGATACCTGCGCCCTGATCTGGTAAAGATTTTCTCTGACGATCCTGCCGGCGACGATCTGGTGCCCGGCGGACTGCGCCGCTTCGCGCAGATAATCGCCCGACGTATCGTCGGCCGGGGTGCGCCGCTCGGATACGGTAAGCACCGCGATATTGAGAGGAATAAATTCGCTACTGACCTTACTCATGGCAAGCTCCTTACGGATAGGTTGAACGGCGGCGTCAGCCGCCGATAAACGACAGATTCTGCGTGATGCCGCTGTTGCCCTGATGCAGAAAATGGCTCTGTTTCTTGGTCGCCAGGCCGCCGGAAATACGCAGTTTCAGCGCCTCGATCTGCTGGTCGTCGGCCAGCAGATCGCGCAGCGGAATGCCCTCATCGCCGAACAGGCAAAGATGCAGATTGCCGGTGGCGGAAACGCGCAGGCGGTTGCAGCTCAGGCAGAAATCTTTCTCGTAGGGCATAATCAGCCCGATCTCCCCCTGATAATCGGGGTGGCGGAATACCCGCGCCGGACCGTCGCTGCGCCCGCGCGCCCGTTCGAGCCATCCCTGTTGCAGCAACCGCCGGCGGATAACCTCGCCGGAAATATGGTGGCGGCGAAACAGCGCGCCGCCGTCGCCGGTTTCCATCAGTTCAATAAAGCGCAGTTGAATCGGACGCGCTCTAATCCACTCGAGAAAGGTTTGCAGGCTGCCGTCGTTAACGTCGCGCATCAGCACGGTATTGACCTTTACTTTGGCGAAACCGCAGGCGAACGCCGCGTCGATGCCGTCCATCACCTGACGGAATTTATCCTGACCGGTAATGGCGTGGAACTGGCGGGCGTCGAGGCTGTCCACGCTGACGTTCAGCGCCGTCAGGCCGGCTTCGCGCCAGCGGGCCACGTCGCGGGCCAGGCGGTAGCCGTTGGTGGTGACGGCCAGCGTGCGGATCGCCGGGTTTTCCCGGATGGCGGCGATAATGTCGACGAAATCGCGGCGCAGCGAGGGTTCCCCGCCGGTGATGCGGACCTTTTCCGTGCCTGATTCGGCGAACGCGCGGCTGACGCGGCGGATCTCGTCGAGGGAAAGAAAACGGTGCGGGTTGGCGCCATCGGGCTTATAGCCGTTCGGCAAACAGTAAGTGCAACGAAAGTTGCAGACATCGGTTACAGACAGGCGCAAATAGTAAAACTTGCGCGCAAACGCATCGGTCAGTTGACTCGCCATAAACACCTTTCCAAATACGGGAGATGCAGGCATTTCTACCTCGCACCCTGGTGACCGTTCCGGCCACGGCCAGGGCGCCATATCATGCGTCGCATACGCATCACTTAGGCGCCAGGGCTAGGAGTTTGATTCCGGTCTATTATTTGACTAACAGAGTCAGACAAGGCAAACGCGGAACCATGAATTTCATCAAAAGCTTACCGCCAATGGCGGCGCATAGTCACTTAAAAAATCGATGTATAATTTAATATATAACGAATTTTCAATACTTTATCCTGCTTAGCATAGTGGAAAATCAGCGGCGAACATTGCCTCAGGTCACAGCAGCACGATGATTTTTCGCCTTTTATAGCGAAATCGGCTACCTTAGCGGCGGCAATTGGCGCCTCAGTTCAGCAATAAGGGTTATTATGCGCATTCGTACGTTGGCCGATGTCGATCGGGTCGTCGCCCTGGGGGGCGGACACGGCCTGGGTCGGGTAATGTCTTCACTCTCCTCCCTCGGCTCGCGCCTGACCGGCATCGTCACCACCACCGATAACGGCGGCTCGACGGGAAGAATACGCCGCGCGGAGGGCGGGATCGCCTGGGGAGACACCCGTAACTGCCTGAATCAGCTGATTACCACCCCGAGCGTCGCCTCCGCCATGTTTGAGTACCGTTTCAACGGCAGCGGCGAGCTGGCGGGCCATAATCTGGGCAATCTGATGCTGAAAGCGCTCGACCATCTGAGCGTACGCCCGTTAGAGGCCATCAATCTGCTGCGCGATCTGCTGAAAGTCGACGCTTTTTTAATCCCCATGTCCGAGCAGCCGGTTGATTTGATGGCCATTGATGAACAGGGCAACCCGGTATATGGCGAAGTGGATATCGACCAGCTCGCCGCGTTGCCGCAGGATCTGACGCTCTATCCCCCGGTCTGTGCCCCTGATGAAGCGCTGCAGGCCGTTGCCGACGCCAACCTGATCCTGATTGGTCCCGGCAGCTTTCTGACCAGCCTGATGCCGCCGCTGCTGATCGACGATCTCAGCCGCGCCCTGCGCGACACCGCCGCCCCCATTATCTATATCGACAATCTCGGCCGCGAGCTCAGCCCGTCCGCCGCCGGCATGACGCTGCCGCAGAAGCTGGAGATGATGGAGAAACACCTCGGCGGGCGGCATATCGACGTGGTTATCTTGCCCCCCGGCCCGGCCGCCGCGCCGTCCGGCCGCATACTGATTCAGCAGCCGCTGGAAGCCGCCGATATCCCCTACCGCCACGACCGCCGATTACTTTACGCCGCCATTGAAAAAGCGTTGGCCGCGTTAGCCTGATTTCCCCCGGTCGCCCCTATTCCCCAGCGCTGTTTATCTCCGGCGACCAGTTTCCTTCGCAAATCCCATCCCTGGTTTTCCCTGCCGTAAGCAGCTCAGTTGATGTTTTTTCCTCATATCCAAAGCCAAATTTCTTATTGGCTAATTATTAGCCTGCTTCATAAACTGCCTGCAGTTAAGCATCCTAGTTTCCCTCTGTGAGCTGCTCACAGCACGTATTAAGGATTTCCAGATGGCTACGATTTCAGCAGAAAAAAATGCCGCTTTGTCGCAGGGCGATACCGCCTGGCTGCGCATTCGCCACGATGTGCTGTGCTGCCGGCTGCTTCCCGGCGCCATGATCACCGAACAGGCGCTGATGGAACGTTATGAGATCGGCAAAAGCAGTTGCCGCGTGGCGCTGGCCCGTCTGTGCCATGAAAATCTGCTGCGCTCGCGCCCGCGCAAGGGATATCAGATCGCGCCGGTCACCGTGCAGGACGTGGAAGAAATTTTCACCATCCGCGCCCAGCTTGAACCGCTGGCCGCCCGGCTGGCGGTGGGCCGCGTGGATATTGATTTACTGCGCCGTCTGGAGGCCGCCTGCCGGGAAGAGATCCGCGCGCCGCTGTCGCAACAGATCAACGTGTTTATGAACGCCAATAAGCGCTTTCATCTCACCATCGCCCAGGCTTCCGGCAACAACCATCTGATCCGCACGCTGTCCAGTCTGATGGATGAAATGTCGCGTCTGGTGGCGCTGGGTTTTAACGTGCAGGGGACCAAGCCGGAAATCAAGCACGACCACAACGCCATGATCGAGGCGTTCAGCCAAGGCGACGGCAAGCGGGTCGAGCTGATTGCCCGCCGCCATATCGAAACCTTCCAGGCGATGACGCTGGAAAAGGTTTACGCCACCCTGAGCCGGGACGGCGCCGTGCTGCCCATTCTGGAACGGAGGCTGCAACAATGAGCGCGCTGTTGCAGGAGACGCCAGCGCCAACGCCCCTCGCGCCGCTGATCCGGGCGACCGGCATCAGCAAAGCGTTCGGCGCGCTGCAGGTGCTGCGCGACGTTGATTTAACCCTTAATCCGGGCGAAATCCTGGCGCTGCTCGGCCCTTCCGGCTGCGGTAAAAGCACGCTGCTGAATATTTTGTCCGGCCTGCTGAGCGCCGACAGCGGCTCGCTGACCATCCAGGGCGCCGACGCCGCGCACTTCCGCCACTGGCAGCGCATCGGCTATCTGTTTCAGGAAGATCGCCTGCTGCCGTGGCGCAGCGTACAGCAGAACGTGAATTTCGGTCTGGAGAATCTGCCCCTCAGCCAGGCCGAGCGGCGGCGGCGGGTGGCGGACGCGCTGCATCTGGTCGGGCTGGCCGATTTTACCCGCTACTGGCCGCATCAGCTCTCCGGCGGAATGCGCAGCCGGGTGGCGCTGGCGCGCAGCCTGGTCGCCGAGCCGGAAATCCTGCTGATGGATGAGCCGTTTTCCAAGCTCGATGCGCAAACCCGCGGCGTGATGCATAACGAAATCCTGCGCATCCAGCGCCTGACCGGGATGTCGATCGTGCTGGTCACCCACGATGTGGAAGAGGCGGTGGTGCTGGCCGACCGGGTGGTGATATTCAAACCTCATCCGGGGCATATCCACCATATTCAAGCCATTGAGCTGCCGCGCCCTCGTCTGCCCACCAGCCGGGCGGTCAGCGAGCAGATACGCCTGCTGCGTCTGGAGATTTGATATGTCCCGTGCCCGCTCGCTGTCGACGCTGCTCTTACAACGCCTGTCCCTGTTGCTGCTGTTCCTGCTTATCTGGTGGCTGGCGTCCCTGCGGATGCCGGCGTTTATCCTGCCCGGCCCGCAAAAGACCTGGCTGGCGCTGCAGCTGCTGTGGCATAACGGCACGCTGCTCAACGACATCGGCGTTACCCTCTCCCGCGTGGCGATGGGCTTCGTCTTCGCCACCCTGGTCGGCACCCCGCTGGGACTGGCGCTGGGGGCCAGCCGTCGTCTGGCGCAGTTCTTCGAACCGCTGCTGGCGGTGTTTAACAGCGTGTCGTCGGCCATCTGGGCCATTTTCGCCATCATCTGGTTCGGCATCTCCAATGCCACCACGGTGTTCGTGGTGTTTATGACCGCCATGCCGCTGATCCTGACCAATGTCTGGCAAGGGGCGCAGACGGTGGAATCCCAGTACGTCGAGCTGGCGCGCAGTTTCCGCATGAACCGCTGGCAGACGCTGCTGAAAATCTACCTGCCCACCATTCTGCCCTATTTCTTCTCCGGCGCCCGTCTGGCTTTCGGCTTCGGCTGGCGCGTATCGCTGGTGGCCGAAACGCTGGGGTCGTCAAACGGCATCGGCTATCGCCTGCGTCAGGCCGGCGATCTGGTACAAACCGATCAGGTGTTCGCCTGGACGGTGCTATTGGTCGCGCTCATGCTGCTGCTTGAGAGCGGCATTCTAAAACCGCTGGAACGCCGTCTGTTCCGCTGGAAACAACTCACACAGGAATAACGCCATGAAAAATATCATTGCAGCGGCCCTGATGGTCGCCGGGGCGCTGTTTGCCCAAAATCTCGCCGCGGCGGAAAAAGTACGCATCGGCTACTGGACCAGCGGCGTCAGCCTCGGCTATGGCGCGGTGCTGGAAAGCACCGATTTTCTCGCCCGTCACGGCATCGACGCCGAGTTTATCCACTTCCCGGACGTCAACGCGCCGGTAAAAGCGCTGGCTTCCGGCTCCATCGATCTGGCGTTCGGCGCGCCGCTGGCCGGCATTCTCAGCACCGCCGCCGAGGGGGTGCCGGTAAAAATCTTCGCCGCCACCCAGCCCGCCGACGTGCAGTTTGTGGCGCCGGCCGACTCCCCGATTACCCAGCTTTCCCAACTGAAAGGCAAAAAGATCGGCATGTCCCCGGCGGGCTCGTCGGTGGCGGTGATCGCCGGCGCCATTCTGGCCGGCAACTACGACATCAAAGCGGCGGATTTCTCGCTGGTGGGCGGCAACGAATCGCGGCTGGCGCAGTTCCTGGCGCAGAAGCAGGTGGATGCCGCCGCGCTGCGCTCGGTGACCATCGCCCAGTTGGATGAGCTGCATGTCAAACCCCTGGGCAGCTTTGCCGATGAATGGCGCAAGCTCACCCACAGCGACGCCGTTCCCTATATCGGCATCGGCGCGGTGCGCAGCGAGCTGATCGAGAAACGGCCGGATGCCGTGGCCCGGGTGATCGCCTCGCTGCGCGACACCCTGGCCTGGGGGCAGGCGCATCCCGATGAGGTAGTGAAGATCCTGCAGAAAAAAGCCAACCTGCCGCAGAAAGACGCCGAAGTCTACGTCAGCCGCTGGGAGAGCATGAACCGTGTTTCGTTCGAACAGGCGGATATCGATACCTTGAAATTGCAGCATAAAGTGTTCGTTGAAAGCGGCGCCATCAAAGGGCAGCTCAGCGACGGCCTGTTTGTCACCGGCCCCTATCAGCAGTCGAAATCCATCCTCCCGCTGGCCCAATAACCGCCAGCCCAACAGGAGACAACTTGTGAGCGACACCATGAAAGCACTGGTACTGACGCAGCACGGCGACCTCGATCGGCTGCGGGTAATCGATAACCATCCGCGGCCGACGGCGCAGCCGGGCCACGTGGTGATCCGCGTCGGGGCGGCATCGTTTAACTATCACGATGTGTTTACCGTGCGCGGAATGCCCGGCATTACCGTTCCGCTGCCGGTGGTGCCCGGCCTGGATTTGGCCGGCACAATCAGCGCCGTCGGCGAGGGGGTCGACGGCTGGAAAATCGGCGACCGCGTGCTGGTCAATCCGCTGAAACCGGCCGTAGGGCTGATGGGCGAGATGATCGACGGCGGCATGGCGGAATATGCGCTGGCGGATGTCGCCCAGCTTATCCCTCTGCCGGAGAAGGTCGGCTTTGCGCAGGCGGCGGCGTTGCCGGTGGCTTACGGCACCGCGCACCGTATGTTGATCACCCACAACACCATTAAAGCCGGCGACCGGGTGCTGATCCTCGGCGCCAGCG
This sequence comes from Brenneria tiliae, assembly GCF_023347575.1. Classification (NCBI taxonomy): domain Bacteria; kingdom Pseudomonadati; phylum Pseudomonadota; class Gammaproteobacteria; order Enterobacterales; family Pectobacteriaceae; genus Brenneria; species Brenneria tiliae. The sequence goes on from NZ_JAKPCB010000099.1 coordinate 314,628, forward strand.
GCGGCGTCGGCAGCGCCTGCGTGGTGCTGGCCAAGCGGCTGGGAGCGGAGGTTATCGCCTGCGCCGGCAGCGCGGAAAAAGCCGAGGCGCTCAGGGCGCTGGGGGCGGACCAGGTGGTCAACTACCGGGAAACCGATTTTGCCAAATGGGCCATCGCCGCCTACGGCAAACCGCAGCGCCGCACTTATGAAGGCGGCGTCGACGTGGTGATCAACTTCACCGGCGGCGAGACCTGGCGCCCGTCGCTGCGCTGCCTGAAACGCGGCGGCACGCTGCTGGTGTGCGGCGCCACCGCCGGTTACGACCCGCAGGAAGATCTGCGCTATATCTGGAGCTTCGAGCTGACGGTCAAAGGCTCCAACAGTTTCTACGCCGACAACCTCTCCGCCCTGCTGGAGATGGTGGCGCGCGGCGAAATCGATCCGCTGATTGACCGGGTTCTGCCGCTGGAACAGGCCGCGGAAGGGCTGCGGCTTATCCGCGATCGCGAAGTGCTGGGCAAGGTTATCGTAACGCCCTGAAAACAATATCATCACGATAAAAGGTAATGCTAATGGCTGAATCCACACCGCTGAGCGCCGCCGACGTGCAGGCGCGTCTGTTGCAGGGCCCCTATCACCAATGGCTCGGTCTGCAGGTGACCGCCCTGGGAGAGGGGGAAATCGAAATAACCGCGCGCTGGCGCGAAGAATGGGTGGTCAACGCCGCCGGGGGATACACCCACGGCGGGATCATCGCCGCGCTGATCGATCTGGCCGCCGACTGGGCGCTGGTGGCCTTTACCGGCCGGGGCGTGCCGACGCTGAATCTGCACGTGGATTACCACCGTCCGGCGCGCGGCGATCTCACCGCTCGCGGCCGGGTGATCAAAAGCGGTAAACAGGTCTCCTGCGCCGAAGCCGACGTGTTCGACAGCGAGGGGCGTCTGGTCGCCAGCGGACGCGGCCTCTATTCCACCGCCACCGCCTGAGGAGCCGGCCATGTCTCTATCTCTCGACCATCTGGTGCTTAACGCGCAATTCGAGACCGACCGCGCCGCGGCGCTGCTGAGCCGGCTCGGCTTCACCCTGACGCCGCGCGGCTATCACTCCATGGGGTCGATCAACCATCTGATTATGTTCGAGCGGCACTATCTGGAAATTCTCGGCCTGCCGCCCGGCGAGCCGGTACAGCGCCGGGAACTGCTGGACGGCCCGCCCGGCCTCGACGGGCTGGTGTTCGCCAGTCAGGATATCGCCGCCAGCGCGCAGGCGATCCGCCAGGCCGGCTTTGCCGCGCAGCCCGTGCGCTCCTTCTCCCGCCCGGTGGATATCGACGGGCAGCGGCGACAGGCGCGCTTTAGCACGGTGCATCTGGCGGCGGACAGCTTCAGCGCCGGGCGGATCTATTTCTGCCAGCATCACACGCCGGAGCTGGTGTGGCGCGATGAGTGGCTGCGCCATCGCAACGGCGTGACGCGCATCGGCCAGCTGACGGTGGTCGGCGACGATCCCGCATCGCTGGCCGGCGACTATCAGGCGCTGGGCGCGCCGGCGCCGGGTTTTGAACTGGCTTTCCTGCATCACGACGCTTTCGCCCGGCACTATCAGCATCTGCTGCAACCGGACCCGGCGCGTAAAAGCCAGTTTGCCGCGCTGCGCCTGCACGGCGGCGACCGCAAGCTAATCGCCGACCGGGCCCGCGCGCTCGATCTGCCGCTCAGCGAACAGCCGCAACGCCTGCTGGTGGCGCTGCCGGCGTTCAAAAGCCTGTTCGAGTTTCTGCCATGAACGGTCGTAATCTCGGCGTGCTGTTTACTGAACGCCGCGACGGCGAGCAGCCCGCGCTGATTGCCCCGCGCGCCGGGCAGCCTGCGCTAGCGCTCAGCTATGCCCGGCTCGACGCGCAGGCCAACGCCATCGGACGCGCCCTGCTGGCGCGCGGATTTCCCCCCGGCAGCAAGGTCGCCATTCTGGCGCTCAACTCGCCGCAGTATGTCGCCGCGCTGCTGGGGATCCTGCGCGCCGGGCTGGTGGCGGTGCCCATCAATATCAAACTGCCGGTCGCCGCAATCGAACATATTTTGCAGGACAGCGGCGCCCTCTTTCTGTTCGGCGACGGCGCGCAACTGGCGCGCATCGCCAACCCGCCGCCGCATATCCCCTTTGACGACGACGCCCTGACGGCATTTAGCGACCCCGGCCCGCTGACGCCCTGGCAGGCCGGCCCGGAGGACGTGGCGCTGCTGTTGTATACCTCCGGCTCCAGCGGCGTGCCGAAAGGGGTCAAGCTGAGCCACCGCAGCCATCTGTGGGTGATAGAGACGCGTCTGGCGGCGCGCGAACTGCATGATGAACGGGTGCTTATCGCCGCCCCGTTTTACCATATGAACGCGCTGGCGCTGATTCTGCTGGCGCTGGCAAGCCGCGTCACCGCCGTGATCCTGCCGCAGTTCAGCGCCGCGGACTATATTCGCGCCATTCACCACCATCGCTGTAGCTGGCTGACGGCGGTGCCGCCGATGATCGCCATGATGCTGCGGGAAAAAGCCCTGCTGGCGCAAAGCGATCTCTCCTGCGTGCGGGCGGTGCGCATGGGGTCGGCGCCGGTGAGCGCCAGCCTGATAAGCCAGATCCGCCGGCTGTTGCCGCAGGCGCGGATTATCAACGCCTACGGCACCACCGAGGGCGGGCCGGTGGTGTTCGGTCCGCATCCGCAAGGGCGCCCGCTGCCGCCGCTGGCCGCCGGCTACCCGCATCCGCAGGTTGAACTGCGGCTGCGCGGCGAAGACGGACGGCTTTCCCGCCGCGGCGTGCTGGAGCTGAAAAGCCCGGCGCTGATGCTCGGCTACCATCAGCGGCCGGATATCGCCCCTTTCACCCCGGACGGCTATTACATTACCGGCGACGTGTTCCGCCGGGATGATGAAGGGTTCTACACCTTTATCGGCCGTTACGACGATATGTTCGTCTGCGGCGGGGAAAACATCTATCCGAGCGAAGTGGAGCAACTGCTGGAACGCCACCCGGCGGTGCAGCAGGCCTGCGTGGTGCCGGTCGCCGACGAGATTAAAGGCGATAAACCGGCGGCCTGGGTGGTGCTGCGCCCCGGCAGACAGGTCGACGAGGAGGAGCTTAAAGCCTTTACGCTGCGCGAGGGCGCGGCCTATCTGCATCCGCGCCATATCTGGCTGCTCGAGCGTTTTCCGCTGGCCGGCACCAACAAAATCGATCGCCAGGCGCTAAAGCAGGAAGCCGCCCGGCGGATAGGGCCCGCCGGCCTGAACGGCACGGGAGAGCCGTCTGAACGTTAACCGGCATAACCCTTACCAGATTGCTGGCAAACACACCGAAATAGTCATCCCCGAATACCGCCAGCAATCATCCCCTATACATGCAGACCTTGTTGTCTGCATGTAATTCGATTTGGCCGTTGAACGTAACGGGAAACGGCTGAACAAGGTTTTTTCCAATACGGAAGAGGGTTACCGACAACTGGCGGTGTGGCTGGATAAGAAAGGGCTGGCGCAAGCAGAATGTCACCTGTGCATGGAGGCAACCAGTACGTATTACGAAGCGCTGGCGCTGTGGCTGCATGAGCACGTTACTGTGCGGCGCACCAGCCGCCGGAGTGGATACCGCCGGCACCGGAGGTGAGGGAGTTACAGCGATTGCTGGCGCGTCGGGAAGCGCTTATCGAGATGCGAGTTCAGGAAACGAACCGGCAGTATGAAGCGAAAGGAGAAAGCAAGGCCTCGATAGAGCGGGTACTGGCGATGCTGGAGGACGAAATCCGGCAGTTGGAAGAAAAGATAAACCGGCATATAGACCAGTCTCCGGGGCTGAAGAAAGAGAAATCGCTGCTGGAAAGTATTCCGGGGGTGGGAGAAAAGTTAAGCCATTATCTGATGGCGTGGCTGCGGGTGGAGCGACTGGAGAACGTGAGGCAGGCGGTGGCTTTTGTGGGGTTATCGCCGCGAATGCGGGAGTCGGGCAGTTCGGTCAAAGGAAGGTCGGTGCTGAGTAAGCTGGGACACAGGCGGCTGAGGAAAATGCTGTATATGCCGGCGCTGAGTGCGCTGAAATGCAATGAAGGAGCGAAAGCCCTGTCGGCGCGGTTAAAAGCGCAGGGAAAGAACGGGAAGCTAATCGTGGGGGCGGTGATGAGAAAGCTGGTGCACTGGGCGTGGGGCGTGCTGAAATCAGGGCAAGCGTTCGATGTGGAAAAAACGCTGGCGAAAGGCTGATGGTCGGGTAGAGGAAACCTACGATACATGATGGTGGCGAAAGCGGTGAGAGGTATGCACTGTTGGCACTGAGTGCAGAGATGCCTCGTCGCGAAGGCGGGGAACGGCTTCCTCTGGGGGCTCGGTGTTGCTGAGATGCCCGCTTTCGCGGGCATGACGGAGGGGAAAGGCATGGTGAATAAAAGAGTCTTGACCACTGACGCTTAACACAGTATCTGCGGCAGTCACCTCGAGAGCGTTCAGAATTCCGTGTCACGATAAAATCGTTATAGCGTAATCACGTTATTCAGCCGTCCCTCAAAATAAATGGCTAACTGCGACAAAGTCAAATTCCAGTTCTGGAGCGGCATTGTCCATTTTGCCTGCGCATTCATCAGCCCCAGATAAAGTAGCTTTAACAGGCTGTTTTCGTTAGGGAATGCGCCTTTGGTTTTCGTCAACTTCCTGAACT